>JBKPRD010000048.1:0-8057 GCA_046734415.1 Actinomycetota bacterium
CGGGTCCGATGCCGGGTTCGTCGAGCAGCGCCGGTGCGACCGCGCGCACGTGCACGAGCCGTTCGTGTTCGAGCTCGGCGGCTTCGGCGGTTGCGGCCTGGACGCGGCGGGCGAGGCTGCGCAGCACGAGCCGGGTCGCGAGCTCGTCGGCTCCTGCCGAGGTGCGACGGAGCCGACTGCAGCGCTCGAGCAGCTTGCCGACTGGCAGGCCGCGTAGTTCCTGGCGGAGCAGCTCCGGTGCTGTAACGACGACGGCGCGTAGTTGTGTGAGTGCTTCGCGGCGTACGTCGACGGCGCTGCGTCGCGCGACGAGCAGCAACCGCAACGCATCGCGCCGCTCGCCGGTTCGCGGCAGGGCGAGCCTGTCGCTGGCTAGGGCTGCCCGCGCCGTTCTGGCTGCATCGAGCGTGTCGTCCTTGCCGCGCAGTCGTCGCTCGGTTCACGGGGTGCGGCTGACCTCGAGCACCGTCTCGCCGTGAGCGGCAAGGTAGCGGGCAAGACCGGCGCCGTAGCTGCCGCTGCCCTGGATCGCCCAGGCGCGCCGACCTGGCGTGTACCGATCGGCGACGCGAAGCAGCTCGCGGTAGCCGTGCGCATTCGCCGGCGCCGCGGTTCCGGCGACAAGAGCGCCAGCAGGGCGGTGACAACCGCCAGGACATGCTCGTCGCGATGGGTGTCGACGCCGAGCACGTAGTCCAGCTCGTCTGCAAGCATCAGACTCGATCCTCCGACCTCGTTCGCAGGGTCCGGTGGTGCCGGTCTGATGCAAGGGAAACCGCGGCGGCAGGACGGTAATGAGTCACGCCCCGAGGGCGGACAAGCTCCTGATCAAGCCAGCAGCGGGCGCCAGACCGGCGTCGCCGCGCACACGCGGACAGACCATTCCCAAGGCACGCACGAAGCGGCCAGTCACTTGACGATTCACACGCGGCACGGCGACAACCAGGCTGGCAACGGCCCCAGACAGACCGACTCCGCGAGTCTTACCGTCCCTTGAGCGCGCCGTCGATTAGGCGACGTCCTCGATCATCTCGACGAGTTCGTGGACGGAGTATCCCTGGCCGCGGGCGAACTCGACGAGCTCGCGGACCTTTTGCATGACGGCGCCGCGTTCGGGTGTCCCGGCGACCGTGATTCCTCGGCGGCGGCGGAGCTCGAGTAGGCCCTCGTCCTGCAGTAGCCGTAACGAGCGGAGGACGGTGTTGGTGTTGACTCCGAGAACGGTGGCGAGGTCTCGCGCGGGTGGGAGTCGTTCACCGGGCTTTGCCTCGCCGTCTGCGATCGCTCGGCGGATCTGCGCGGCGACCTGGAGATAGAGGTCGGTGCCGTCCTCCTTGTTCACCTTGACAGTAAGCATTGTGCTAGCGATACTAGCTCAATCGTGGATGGTAGGCACGGATGACCGTTTCTGCTCCGCCTCCTCCGCCCACGCCGGCACGCACGGCTCCCGACAGCAAGCCGCTCGAGCGCGAAGAGGTCGAGGCCCTCGTCGAGGCACTGATCGAGGAGGCGAGAAACCCGTCGTCGCCATCGGCACTATTGGGTGCTCGCAGCCCTCGCCGCATTCGTGGGCGCAGGCGTTCTCGCCCTCCTCCAACGCGGCGCGGCCTCGCAGACCGCCTCCCCGGCGCTCTCGGCGCCGGTGGGCGCGGGAGGGCATCTTGGGACATCGAGGATCGCCTTCCTGCGTGGTGACCCACCCTTCAACGGTCCCGCTGCGTCAAACCGGCTCGAGCTCGACGTCATCAACGGCGACGGGAGCGGTCTGCGCAGGCTGGCCCATATTTCGGGGAAGGCACCCGTGTGGTCGCCGGACGGGCGGAAGCTCGTGTTCGGCAAGCAGCCACGGCGCCGCGGTGCGGCGTGCAGGCCGCTGCAAGGACGAGATCTACGTGATCAACGCCGACGGCACCGGCCTGCAGCGGTTAACGCGGAACGCTTTGGTCGACAGTCACCCCACCTGGTCACCGGACGGTCGCAGGATCGCCTTCACGCGCGACCGCGACGAGTTCACAGCGAACATCTATGTGATGAACGCCGACGGCAGCGGGCAGCGGAGACTGACCCCGAACCTGCAGCGGCGTCCCTGGGTCGAGCTGGCCTGGTCGCCTGACTGGAAAAAGATCGCGTTCGTCGCATCGGGCGCCCTCGGCGCCCTCGACATCTTCGTGATCAACGCTGACGGCAGCCGCCTGCGGAACGTAACGAACACCTGGACGACGAGTTTTGACCTCGCCTGGTCGCCCGACGGGCGGCGGATCGCCTTCCTCGACGGTCCTGTGGATGGCGCTCCGCTCACCGTTGTGAACGCCGACGGCACCGGAAAGCAGCGACTGACGCGCCTCCTGATGGTCGACCTCGGTCACCCGTCCTGGTCGCCCGACGGGCGCACGATCGCGTTCATCGGCGGGAGCGGCGCCGCCGGCGCCGTCATCTACACCGTCCACGCCGACGGCACTGGGCTCCGCAAGCTCACCCACGGCCCCGGCTTGAGTGTCGGTCCCGAATGGTCGCCGGACGGGCGGCACATCGTCTTCCTCAGCTCGCGCGACGATCCCGCCCACCGCACCACCGACCTCTTCGTCATGAACGCTGACGGCAGCGGGCAGCGGAACCTGACACACACGCCAGGCGTCTCCGAATTCAGCGCGTCCTGGGCTCCCAGCTAGAAAAGGGGGAGACACCGAGCGGCCGCATTGGTCGAACAAGCCGCGTGACGGCGGCTTCGAACGCGCCTCTGACTAACGCGCGTTCGATCGATCCCGATCGAGATCGTCTAAGTACTCGACGCTTCGGTGCGCGAGCGTCCTTTCCCCAGTTCTGAGCTGCCGGACGCACCGGACAGCCTCACGCGCACCCGCGCGAACGGGCTCGTCACGGTCGCGGAGCTCGCCGCCCACCGCGCAACGCGCAGTAAAAGCGAGCCCCCTTCTGACGCAGAGATCGAGCGTGCTTTGCGTGAGCGCGAGGTCTCGGATCCCCGTGCTGCCGAGAGTCTGCTTCGTTGGCTGCAAAGAGTCTGCCCTCCCGAGGCCACTCCGGGTGTGGATCTCGACTCGCTCTCGGAACCACAGCTGCAGCGTTTGCACGCAGGCTTGGTGAAGCTCGCGTCGATGGACGACACCGTGCTCGCCGCGCTGGTCGGGCAGGTGCTGGCCGGCGCCGAGTGGGACTCGAGCTCGTAGGGGTGCTCGCGCGTGAACAAGAAGACGGCCGAAGGGGAGTGCACCTCCGCGAGCGTCGGGACTCCGGCGCCGGCTTCCTCACGCCGAAGTTAGTTTTCGGCAACTGCTGATGGCAGGTCGGATCTCGGTCGTAGGGGTGAAGGTGAGTGGCAACGGGAAGACGACATTCGCTCGCCGGCTTGCTGCGCAGCTGGGCGTCCCGTACACGGAACTTGATGCGTTGTGTCACCTCGCGGGCTGGGTCGAAGCGAGCGACGACCACTTCCGGCGGGAGGTAGAAGCGGTAATGAACCGGTCGCAGGGGTGGGTGCTAGACGGGTCCTACCTGTGGAAGCTCGGTGACCTCGTACTGCGCCGCGCGGACACGGAGCGCGGGGCGACTACGACTTTCGGGGTGCGGGCTTCGCCCTTAGTTTCAGCTGGTAGGTCCACGGACCGGCCACGTCGTCCGTCCAGGTCGCCTCCGGCTGATCGAAGTTGGCGATTGCGATCAGCACGAATCGAAGCTTTGGCCGCGGCGACTCCATGAGCGCACCCAGTTGACCGACGGGCGTCGAGAGTCCGACGGAATGCCCGGAGACGGACAACGTCGCCGCTCCGGGTATTGGGACGTACCCGGAGCCGGTCCATGAAGAACTGTTCCAAACCCCAAGTTCTGCGCCTGCGGTCGTCGCCGAGAGGGCGTAATCCATTCCCATCGGTCCGCCCGTCCGCCTGTCCCGGTCGACGTCGAGCCCGACGACGAGCAGGTCGGAGGGCAGAAGACCGCTGCGGTTCGCGAATGACACCGTCAGCGTCAACCAACGGGAGCCATCGATAGCGACTGCAACCGAAGTGATGTCGGGTGCGCTTGGCGTATCCAAACGTGCGTCCCGATAGTCGTGCGAGCTTGGACGTGTCTGCGTCGGTATTGCAGCTCCGGCCTCGACGTGACCTGCGGGCGCCAGGTTCGTCACGGTCACCTCTCTCGACACCGTCGCCGAGGCGCCGCGGCCATCCGTGACCCTCAACGAGACGGAGAAGGCACCCGCGTGGCCGTTCGCAGGTTTTGGCGAGTAGCAGTGCACGAGTCCGGCCGGGGTGACGGGCCCGCGCGCGACCTCGGGCTTCGTCAGCCCGAACGGATCGAGCACGCGCGTTTTCAGCTGCTCTTCGTAGCTGGAATCGGTGGCGGCCGCGAGGACCTCGCCCAGGAGTGTGTAGTTGGCGTTCGCGTAGTAGAAGGCGCCGGGTGGGCCGGCGACGCTGAACAGGCCGGCGAAGATGAGTGGCGCGTCCTGCAGCCCGCTGCGGTGCCGCAAGAGGTCGCGGATCGTGATCCCGGTGCCTGCGTCGTCAGTGAGGCGCCCGGGCAGCCATCGCTCCACGGTGTCGTCCAGAGAGAGAACGCCGGCTTCCACCAGCTGGAGCACGAGCGTTGCGGTGAATGTCGCCGTGATGCCTCCGACCCTGAACCGTCCGTTCACCGGCATCGGCACGCGAGCGCCAGCCTCTGTGGTCCCGAAGCTTCTCGGTATAGGGGCAGCGCCAAAGCTCGTGCGCCTGCTCCACGCGGGGGTCTTCACGAGGAACACCCCGCCCGGCGCCTCCGCGCGATTCACCGCGGAAGCCAGAAGCTTGCTCAGCGGAGCATGCGTTGCCGGATCGCGAACCGCGGTCGGCTTTGTGCTGCTGGGCAGGAGGCGGTGCGTCGACTGAGCCTTCGTGACGACAATCGCGCTGAAGGCCGTTGACGCAGGCATCGTCGCCGCTACGAGTAGGGAGGTGCTCGCTGCCAGTCTCGCAAGTCGCTTGGTCATTTCTGGGCCCCCCTTGACTCGGGGATCTCGCGCGACGATTTCCAGGGCCGCGGCAGGAGTTCGGCGAAGGCGCGCACCGGGAGTGGGGATTTGCCGGCGGCCGGTTGCGGCACCGCGAACAACCGGAATCCGTTCGTCGGCAGGGCAGAGAGGTTGCACATGTTGTCGACCACGAGAACACCGGCGCGGAGCAGACGCGTGAGCGTCAGCTGTGATAGGTCTGACGCCGCCTCGGCTGTGCAGAAGTCGAGGCCGACGAGTGTCGCGCCGCCCCGGATGAGAACGTCGACCGTCTCGGGGACGACGTACGGCGCCGCCCGATCGTAGTCGGCCGTGCCCCAGCGCCTATCCCATCCCGTCCGAATGAGCACGGCCTTACCCTCGATCGCACGCTCATCGATGTTGACCGAGACCGCTCGTGGCGGCACGGGCGCGTCGATCACGACTCCCGGGACGCCTGCGACCGAAGCCAACGGAACCTTTTCGAATTCCTCCGCGAAGCGGGCAGACGTCACCGCTCCGCCGACGAGCACATGTCCAAGGTCGATGAACCTCGTCATTTCGAGCCTCCGGTTCAGTTCCTCGTACTGGAGGCGTGAGAAAGACCGCTACGGCTGTAACAGCTGCGCCCCGGTTACAGCCGCCAGTCGACGGGTGCGCGTGGGTCGGGCGTATACGAGCAGAACGTGCCGGTGTGGACGGTTCGGTCCAGGTGCTCGCCGAGGATCGTGCTGTGCTCGCGAATGCGCGCGAGCGCCGTTCTGATCGCGCGTGTCACGCTGACACGCGCCCGCTCAGATGGGGATGCGGTCCGGCGGTCCCTGCCACCGAGGCCGAGTGCGCTCGCAAGTTCCCGGACGAGGAAGTCGCGCTCCTCGTCGGCCCGTGCCGCCCGCTCGGTATCGCCGAGCGCGCGTGCCTCCTCCGCCTCATCCTCGAGTTCGGCGAGGCGGTGGCGGTATTCCGCTTTCGCGCGCGGGTCCAGGATCGCCCCCGCATCAGCCGGGGTCGACGCGACCAGGGCGGGATCGAGGCGTCGTGGCGCTGCGCCGGGCGGGTGCTCGCCGGCGGCAAGGTCGAGCGCGTGCAATTCGCGACCTTGCTCGGCCAAGAGCCGGGCGACGTAGCGTAGCCCCTTCGAATCCTTCAGCCGGAAGGCGTCTCCCTCGTATGCGATCGCCCAGTACTCACCTTCTCGGCGGAAGAGGCTTGGGTGGAACTGCGCCGGAGCCGTGGGGCCGGCGTCGCCCTTCGCGAGAGCCTCCGCGCGACCGGCGATGACCGGCATGCCGAGGTCGTGCGCGATCCGCCCGGCCTGTCCGGCAAGGCCGGCCGCCCGCTCGCGATCCCCTGGGGCATCCCGCGTGAGCAGCGACTCCGCCCAGTCGAGATTTGTGCGGGCGACCCATGGCCGTGCTCCCATCTCCGAGTTCGCGCGCAGCGCACACTGGAAGTGGTGCTCGGCCTCGCTCCATCGTTCCAACACCGCGGCGGCGACGGCGAGCGAGCGCGAGACGATCCCGATACAGGCGGCGGGCGGGTTGACGGCGTTCCGGTCAGCGTACGGAAGGAGGAGTCTGTAGATCGAGCTCGCGAGCCCAGCGTCGTTCAGTTCGTGGCTGACATCCGCGAGCAGGCAGAGGCTGAACAGCCAGTCGTCGTTGCGGGGGAGGGTGGCAAAAGCGTCGGCGGCGAGGGCGTGAAGCTCCTCGCGGGCCGCCCGCTCGCGGCCGAGCTCCGCGGCCGCGTGAAGATGAACGCACCGGAGGACCTCATACGCCGGGAAGCGTCGGACGAGCTCCGCAACCGGTTGCTCGATCTCCTCCAGTCGGCCCTGATCGCGCCTCAGCGCCCAGAGCTGGAGCGTGCCGTAGAGCTCGGCAATCAGGCCCGCCGCCCGCGCGAGCTCGAGTGCCTGCGGAATCAGCTGCTCGGAGTCGCCGAACCGCCCTTCGAACGTCGCAAGCGTGCCGCGCAGCACGACGCCGAACCAGTTCTGGGCGGGCTGTCGCAGCTCTGCGGCTAGCCGGGCCTGGGCATCGAGCTCGCTGTGCGCGGCACGAAGGGCTCCGCGCTCGAGCGCCGCGAGCGCGCACCAGATGTGGCCGTCGTGCATCCGCTCCTTATCGCCTGCGAGCGTCGCAGCGTGCACGACCTCGGCAGCGATCTCGGCGCGCTCCTCCAGCGTGTCGGGTCCCCAGATTGCGACCCAGCGGGCATCGAGGGCGTATGCGACTGACGCAGGGTTGTCGAGGCGCCGCGCGATCTCGACGGCGTCGCGGCTCAGCATCCCCCGCCGCTCCTCCGCCTCGGGTACATCCGCGAGCGGTCCTCCAGCCAGGCGTGCCATCAGCCTGAGGCGGAGCTCGCTGTCTTCGTCCGGCAGCGCTCCGAGCGCCTGCTCCAGCAGCGGCAGCAGGTGAGGATCTCCGCGCCCCGGTTCCCAGACGAACCTCCCCCCATAACCAAGCGCGGCACGCGCGAGATGTTCTGACAGCTTCTCGGCTTTCGAGATCTCGGCAGCGTGCAGGAACGTCGCCTTTGCCTTCTCGAACTCACCCGCCCGTGCCTGTGCGTCGCCGAGGCCGAGGAGGAGCTCGCAACGAAGTAGCGGGTCGGTGCTCTGCTCGAGCTCGAGCGCCTGCAGTGCGAGCTCGAACAGCCGCACGGCCTCCTCGTACGCGAGGAGCTGGATCGCGTGCTCACCTGCTAAGCGCGCGTACGCGACCGCCTTCTGAACGTCTCCCGCGGGTGCAGCGCGCCCGAAATGGTGTGCGAGTTCGGCGAGGTGGGGATCGCGGTCGCTCCGATAGCGTGCCTCGAGGGCTTCGCCAACCTGGCGGTGCAGCCTCACGCGCTGTGACGGCGGCAGCTCCTCGTAGAGCGTGTCGCGAACGAGGACGTGGGAGAAACGGAGGTGTCCAAGAGCGCTGGGAACCTCCGCAACGATCCTCGCTGCAGCCGCCTCATCGAGGGGGGGCAGGAGCTCCTCACGCGGCTGTCGGCTCAGTTGAGCGAGCGCTTCCACGTCGAACTCCCGCCCCAGCACGGCGGCAAGCGAAAGGAGGCGGCT
>JBKPRD010000049.1:0-34980 GCA_046734415.1 Actinomycetota bacterium
GCCCGAAGGAGCTCTGAAGAAGACCCGCGCGCTCTGAAGGAGGTCTTAAGGCGCGACGAGCCGGTAGCCGACGCCCGGTTGCGTCAACAGGTACCGCGGCCGCGCCGGATCGGGCTCGATCTTCCGGCGCAGGTGCGAGACGTAGACGTGGAGGTAGTTCGACTCGTCGCCGTAGGCGGGCCCCCAGATCTCACGCAGGATCGCGGGGTGCGTGAGCAGCTTGCCCTCGTTCAACGCGAACAGCCGGAGCAGGTCGTACTCGATCGGCGTGAGCGCGACCGGCGCGTCGCCCCTCGTCACGAGCCGCTTCTCGAGATCGACCCGAAGCTCTCCGATCTCGAGCACGGGCCGGCCGGCCGGTGCGGTTCGCCGGAGCTGTGCCCGCACGCGGGCGAGCAACTCGTCGCCGCTGAACGGCTTCGTCACGTAGTCGTCGGCGCCGGCGTCGAGCGCAGCGATCTTCTCCTGCTCCTCCCCGACCGCAGAGAGCACGATGATCGGCACGGCGCTCCAACAGCGCAGCTCGCGGCAGACGTCGGTGCCGCTCCCGTCTGGGAGGAGCAGGTCGAGGATCAGGGCCTCCGGCGGGCGCATTGCGGCCTTCATCAGGGCCTCCTCCGCGGTTGCCGCGGTGTCGACCGCGTAGCCCGCCCCGCGGAGCTTCAGCTGCAGCGCCCGCAGGATCTGCGGCTCGTCGTCGACGACGAGGACACGCGGGCCGCTCACGCGAGCACCTTCGACTCGATCTCGACCGCCGGCAGCGCGAGCGAGAAGGTCGCACCGCGTCCCGGCGTGGACTGCACCCACAGCCGGCCGCCGTTCAGGCTTGCGAACCCACGTGCGATCGCGAGGCCGAGGCCGGAGCCCCGCTCCCCCGCGCCGCTGCCGACGCGGAACGGCTCGAAGATCGCCTCGCGGTCCTCGCGCTCGAGCCCGGGGCCGTGGTCGGTGACCGAGACGACGACCTCGCCGCCGTCCACGATCGCGCGGACGTCCACGCTGTCCGCGGAAGAGGAGTAGCGCAGCGCGTTCTCGATCAGGTTGACGAGGACGCGCTCGAGCTGGGCAGCGTCGGCCCGCACGGCTGGACATTCCTCCGGCAGCGAGACGACGACGCGATCGCCGTCGGCGCCGATCGCCTCCAGTGCCCGACCGACCAGCTCGTCAACCGTCCACAGCTCGGCGACCGGGCTGGCCGCGCCGGCCTCGAGACGCGAGAGGTCGAGGAGATTCGAGACGAGCCGGTCGAGGCGGCGCGCCTGCTCGCGGATCGACGCCAGCAGCTCGTCGCGATCGCCCGCCGACAGACGCTCCTGCGGGTCGGAGAGCATCTCGCTCGCCGTGCCGATCGCCGTCAGCGGTGAGCGGAGATCGTGGCTGACCGACCTGAGCACGGCGGTCTTGGTCGCGTCGCTACGGCTGAGCTCCTCCCGCTCGATCGCGGTGGCCAGCAACGCCCCGAGGACGCCGATCACCCGGCGGACCACCGCCTCGTCAGGCGTCCGCGCGGCTTCGAAGAAGACTCCGCCGATGTGGCGCCCGGCGGTCTCGAGCTCCCGCACCTGCTCGTCCGCGGCCGGCTCGCGCGTCGGCCCGAGCTCGATCCAGCAGTGGGTCACACCGAGTAGATCGGCGGTCAGCACGGCGATCGCCGGGAGCTGCTGCTCGACCGACGGCTGGCCAAGCAGAAGCGCCGACACCTCGGCGGCGAACGCCGCCTCTCGCCGCTGGTCCTCCGCCTCGGCAGCCCGCCGCCGCGCGCGCGCGGCGAGCGCGCTGACGCTGACGGCGGTGACGAGGTAGACCGCGAGCGCGACCCAGTTCTCCGACTCGGCCAGGTGGAACGTGTGCCGCGGCGGGAGGAAGAACCAGTTGAACGTGAGCATGCTGACGACCGAGACGAGCACGGCGAACCGGAGCCCGAAGAGCGCCGCGATCGGCAGCACCGCGAAGAGGTAGAGGACGCCGAGACTGACCACCGGCGCGACCGGGCGGAGCGCGTAGACGGCAACCGAGACGACCGCGATGGCTCCCAAGCTCGCCGCCATCCCGACGAGGAGACGCGTGCGCATGATCACAGCATAGGCTCGCGGGCAAGGGCTTAAGAAGCCCTCAAGATCCGTGCAGGCAAGCCGTTTTCGGGCGCACACGGGGGTAGCGTGGATGCGAAGGCGGCGAATGCTCGAGACGAAGGAAGACCCCGCGCTCGCCCGCGAGCGCCCGGACCCGCTCGACACGGTCAAGCGAGCGCTGATCGGCCGACCCCGATCAGGGGGCGAACTCGGCGAGACGCTCCTCTCGAAGAAACTCGCCCTGCCGATCTTCGCCTCCGACCCGCTGTCGTCCGTGGCGTACGCAACGGAGGCGGCGCTCGTCGTGCTCGTCGGCGCGTCGATCTCTGCCGCCCACCTCGTGCTGCCTGTCTCGATCGCGATCGCCGCTGTCCTCGGAATTGTCGTCCTCTCGTACATGCAGACGGTCAGGGCGTACGAGACGAGCGGCGGCGCGTACGTCGTCGCGAAGGAGAACCTCGGCGTCCTCCCGAGTCTCGTCGCCGCGGCGGCGCTCCTCGTCGATTACGTGCTGACGGTGGCGGTCTCCGTCGCTGCGGGCGTGCTCGCGATCACGTCGGCCGCACCCTCCCTGGCGGCGCACAAGGTGGGGCTCTCGCTTCTGCTGATCGTGCTGCTCACCGTCGTCAACCTGCGCGGCGTCCGCGAGTCGGGCATCGCCTTCGCGCTGCCGACCTACTCCTTCGTCGCCGTGATGTACGTGATGATCGGCGTCGGGCTAGGCAAATGCGCGGCCGGCGGCTGCCCGCAGGCGCACATACCGGACCCGATCACCGTCGGCGCGGCCGGCAGCGTCGGCGTCCTCGTCGTCCTGCGCGCCTTTGCGTCCGGTGCGGCCGCTCTCACCGGCGTCGAGTCGATCTCGAACGGCGTCGGCGCATTCAAGCCGCCACAGGGACGCAATGCCGCCCGCACGCTGCTCGTGATGGGAGCGATGGCCATCTCCCTCTTCGTCGGCGTCTCCTACCTAGCGGTCCACATGCACGCCCTGCCGAGCAACTCCGTCTCGGTCGTCTCCGAGATCGCGCGCGCGACGTTCCCGGCAGGTTCGCCCGGCGCGGTCTTCTACTACCTCGTCCAGGGGCTTACCTTCGCGATCCTCGTCCTGGCCGCGAACACGTCCTACCAGGGCTTTCCGCGCCTCTCGGCGATCCTGGCCCGTGACCGGTTCTTTCCGCGGCAGTTCGTGAACCTGGGCGACCGGCTCGTCTACTCGAACGGGATCATCGTCCTCGCCGCCATCGCCTCGCTGCTGATCTGGGCGTTCAAGGCCGACGTGAACGCGCTGATCCACCTGTACGTGATCGGCGTGTTCACGGCGTTCACGCTCTCGCAGGCGGGCATGGTCCGGTACTGGGAGCGCCGGCGGTCGCCCGGCTGGCGCAGGTCGGCCGTGATCAACGGCACCGGCGCCGTGGCGACGGGCATCGTGGCGCTGCTCGTCATCCAGACGAAGTTCCTCGCCGGTGCGTGGGCCGTGACCGTCGCCGTCCCGCTCCTCGTCGGCGGCTTCTACCTGGTCGAGCGGCACTACCGAAAGGTCGGGCGGCGCCTGCGCGCCGGAGTCGCTGCAGTGGCCGCGGCGCCGCCCGCCACGAACCAGGTCGTGCTCTACGTCGACTCGTTCGACGCGGCGCTGCGCGAGGCCGTCTGGTACGCGCGCCAGATCGCCGGTGACGACTTCCGTGCGATCCATGTTCCCGGCCCCCACAGCGACACCGGGATCAGGCCGCGGTTCCGGCAGCTCACCGACATCCGCCCCGACCTGGAGATCGTCCAGCCCGAGAACGGACGCGTCGAGGCGGTGATCGACTACCTCTGGGCGCTGCCCCGCGGCGAGTCGAACTTCGTCACCGCGATCATCCCGGAGGAGTTCCGGCGGCCGTCGCTGCTCGCCGCGATCGCGCGTCGAACCGAGTTCTCACTCAAGCTCAGACTGCTCAAGGAGCCGGGCGTCGTGGTCAGCGACGTCCCGGTGATCGGCCGAAACCGCGGCGACTGGCGCGAGCCTCGAACCGCCGTCTGCCGCGTGCTCGTCTCCGGCTCGCATGCCGCGTCGCTGCGGGCGGTGCACTACGCCAGCACGCTCGGCCTGGAGGACACGAAGGCAGTCTTCTTCGCCTTCGACTCCGACGAGGTCGAGCGAATCCGCAGCGAGTGGGTCCTCCGGCCGATACCGATCCCCCTCGACGTCGAGGAAGCAGAATTCCGCGATCTCGGCGACCCGCTCCTGCGCTACCTGCGGCGGATCACCACCGACCCGGACACGGTGGCGGTCGTCGTCATGCCGGAGCTCGTCTTCAGCGGGCCGCAGCGCCTCCTGCACAACCAGCGCGCGCTCTACATCAAGCGCCTGCTCCTGTTCGAGCCGCGCGTGATCCTGACGAGCGTGCCCTACCGTCTGAGCTGACAGTACGAGCGTGGACCGGCTCGCGCGGAACCTCGCGGGCCACCCACAGCGACTCGAGAACTAATGAGCTGGACCGCACGAGCAGGCGATCGCGCTGCTCCCCGACGAGAGCGGCGACGCGTTCGACCCCCGCTGCGTCACAGCGCTCGAGTGCGTCCTCGCCTGCGAGCGCACTGGCGACCTCGCCGTCGCCGTCTAGAACGGACATGTCAGGGGTCTGACCCCAACGGCGACGAGAATGCGCCGAGAGCGTGCCGATTGGCGCGACGGGGTCTGACCCCTGACATGGCTACTTCGGCCCGTCGGGGACGAACTCGGCGGCGAGGCCTCGGGCGCGGAACCAGTCGACCATCGCGAGCTGCGGCGGCTTCTCCATCCCGTAGTGCATCGCGTCGATCAGCGTCACGCCGGCCGCGTCCGCGCGGCGGCGGAACGCCCGCACCTCCTCCTGCACGAACTCCAGCCGGCAGTTCGTCGCCGCGTTCCCGGTGACGTAGGTCTGGCAGCCGCGCTCCAGCGACGCTTCGAGGATCTCGACCAGCGCGCCGCCGCCGGCCACCATCGCCACGCGCCCCGCTTCCGAGCGAGTGCGGGTCAGAACGTGCACCTTGATCTCCGGGCCGAGGTGGGAACGCAGCGCATCCGCGAGCCCGTCTACGGTCAGCCGGCTCTCGCCGACGATCGCCGCCCCGCCCGGGATCCCCTCGCAGATCGGGAAGTACTCCTCCAGCTCCCGCAGCCCGACGCCCTGCGCGCACAGGCGCGACGGCGACACCTCCGGGTGCATGTCGAGCGGAGCGTGGGCGTTGTACAGGCTGATCCCGCGCTCGCGCATGGTCTCGAACGTCGCGCGCGCAAGCGGCAGGAAGCCCGGCTCGTCCGCGAAGTCGAGCGGATGCTCCGTGAAGACGAACGTACCCGGCGCGAGTCCCTCGACGATCCGGTCGCTCGGAAAGACGCACGTGACGACCCGCTCGACGTCGTCGGCACCGCGGACCGCCAGCCCGTTCCACCGCCCCTCCCAGCCCGCAACGAGGTACTCCTGCCAGTACGGCTCCGAATAGACCTGCTCGAAGGCTCGCGACCAGTCGTCGCCGCGAACCTCCGGAACGCGAAAGTAGGCGTCGAGCTCGGCGACGAGCTCGGCGAGGTTCACCGCAGCGATGCCAGCGCGGGCCCGAGGCGCTGTCGCGTGGTCAGCACGCCCTCGAACAGGTCACCGTGCTCGTCGATGCGCCCGACCACCACCTCGGTCGTGAACTCGCGCGGAGCGAGCCCCTCCCGCACCTCGTCCCAGCGCAACGGGGTCGAGACCGGCGCGCCGGGGTGCGGTCGCACCGAGTAGGCGGACGCGATCGTCTTCCCCTCCCCGTTCTGGTTCGAGTCGATCAGCACGCCGCGGCGCTTCGCCTTCGTCCACTCGGTCGTGACCAGTCCGCGGTGGGTCCGGGCGAGCGTCCCGGCGACGATCGCCGAGAAATCGCGCGTCTGCTCGTAGGTGTGTCGGCGCTCGATCGGCACGAGCACGTGCATCCCGTCGCTTCCGCTCGTCTTCGCGAAGCCGACGAGCCCGAGCGCGTCCAGCACCTCCTTGACGAGCAGCGCGACCTGGATCACCTCCGGGAAGCCGACGTCGGCGGCCGGGTCGAGGTCGAAGAGCACGAAGTCGGGCCGGTCGGGCTTGTCGACCCGCGAGTACCACGTGTTCAGGTCGATGCAGCCCATGTTCACCATCCAGAGCAGCGCGAGCTCGTCGTTGACGAGCGGTGCGCGAATCGTCCGCGTGCGCCGCGGCCGCTCCCGAGTCGTCGCCTCGACCGCGACCGTCGGGATCCACTCCGGCATGTGCTTGGGCGCGTCCTTCTGGAAGAAGAAGCCGCCGGCGATGCCGTCGGGGTACCGCTTCATCGTGAAGGGCCGGTCGCGGACGTGCGGCAGGAGGACGGGCGCAACGGCCCTGTAGTAGGCGAGCAGGTCGCCCTTCGTGATCCCGTCGTCCGGGAAGAAGGGCTTGTCGAGGTTCGAGAGCTTGAGGACCCGGTCGCCCTTGCGGATCACCGGCGGGAGCGGCTCCTCCCGGCGCACCTCCCGCGCGGGCTTGTCCTCGCGCAGCCCCTGGAACGACGGCGCGCGCAGTCGGCCGTCGTGCGTCCACTCGACGAACTCGACCTCGGCGACGAGCTCCGGTCGCACCCACACGACGTCCGCCTTCTTCACCTTCGGCATCTTCGGGACGACCGGGAACGGGGACTCCTTCTGCTCGAGGGGCCTCAGCTTCGCGAGCAGCTCGTCGATGTCCTTGTCGGTGAACCCGGTGCCTACGTTCCCGACGTAGGCGAGCTCGTCGCCCCGCCACACGCCGAGGACGAGCGACCCGAACCGCCCGCTGCGCCGTCCCTGACCCTTCGTGTAGCCGGCGATCACGAACTCCTGGCGACCGTGCGTCTTGATCTTCAGCCACTCGCGCGTCCGCTTGGCCTCGCGGTAAGGCGAGTCGAGGCGCTTGGCGACGATCCCCTCTAGACGCTGCTCCCTCGCTCCCTCGAGCAGCGCCGGACCGTCCTGGAAGGTCTCGGAGAGCCTGACGGTCCGGTTGCGGCGGTCGAGCAGCGCGCGTAGCCGTTCGCGACGCTCGGCCAGCGGGAGCTCAACGAGCGGCTCGCCCTCGAGCTCGAGCAGGTCGAAGACCTCGTAGACGATCGCCGTCCCCTGTTTCCCTTGCTGCATCGCCGAGAAGCTCGGGCGGCCCTCATCGTCGAGTGCACAGACCTCGCCGTCGAGCACGCAGTCGGGCGTCTTCACGGCCTTCGCCGTCTCCTTGGCGACTGTGGAGAAGCGCTCGGTGAAGTCGTTGCCGTTCCGGCTGACCAGCGTCGCCTCGCCGCCGCGGACGTAGCCGACCACCCGGTAGCCGTCCCACTTGACCTCGAACTCCCAGTCCTTCCCCGTCGGCAGCTCGTCAGGGCTCGCAAGCGTTGCCAACATCGGCTGGTAACGCCGCGGGCGAGCCTGCGGGCCCGCCCCGTCCGTCTCGCGCTTGCGGAGGATCAGCCAGTTCTTCGGATCGCCGTCCAGCTTCGCCGGAATGAGCGCCCAGGTTCCCTCGAGACGCTCGCCGTGCAGGCGGACGGTGAGCCCGCCGTCCTTCTTCTCCTCCAGGAGCTCGTACGTGCCGCGGTCCCAGATCTCGACGGTGCCCGCTCCGTACTGGCCCTGCGGGATCTCGCCCTCGAAGTTCGCGTACTCGAGCGGGTGGTCCTCGACGTGTACGGCGAGGCCGCGCCCGCCGGGCTCCAGCGGGACGCCTTTCGGCACCGCCCAGCTCGCGAGCGCGCCGTCGCGCTCGAGGCGGAAGTCGTAGTGGAGCCGCCGCGCGTCGTGCCGCTGGACGACGAAGATCGGCTCGCGGCCGCGTTTTCGAGACCCGAAAGGCTCGGGAGTTCGTTGCGAATCGCGCTTACGCCGGTAATCGGCGAGCTTCTCACGGCCGCGAGGCGCCACGGGCTGTTTCGTAGCCTACCGCCCGCAGGATGTGCGGAAACGGCGGTGCTTTTCCAAGTTACAATCCGGAAAAGCGCCGTCGACAGGCGGTGCGGTCACGGGGGAAAAGCCTGTGGAGACTGTGGAATTCCCCCGCAAAACGGCTTAGTTACGCGAAGACGCCCATCTCGCGATACTTCGCGCGCCGCCTGCGGACGAGGTCGCGGCCGGACGTGCCCTGGAGCTCGTCGAGCGCCTCGCCGAGTGACTCCTTCACTAGGCGCGCCGCCTCCTTCCAATCCGCGTGGGCACCGCCCCTCGGCTCCGGGACGATCGCGTCGATCACGCCGAGCTCGAGGCAGTGCGCTGCATCCGGCTTGAATGCCGCAGCGGCCTTCCGCGCCTCGCCGGCGTCGCGCCAGAGGATCGCCGCGCAGCCCTCCGGCGAGATCACCGAATAGATCGCGTTCTCCTGCATGAGCACGCGGTCTGCAAGCGCGATCGCGATCGCGCCGCCTGAGCCGCCCTCGCCGATCACGCAGGCGACGGTCGGCACCCCCAGCCGCGCCATCAACGCCTGGGAGTGCGCGATCGCCCCTCCCTGCCCGTGCTGCTCGGCGGCGACGCCCGGGTACGCGCCGGGAGTATCGACGAGGCTCAGGACCGGAAACCCGTGCCGGTCGGCGAGCTCCATCACCCGCATCGCCTTCCGGTAGCCCTCCGGGTAGGGCATCCCGAACTGCCGCTTCGTGCGCTCCTGGATGTCGCGGCCCTTCTGCTGGCCGACGAGGACGACGGTGCGGCCGTCGAAGCGGCCGAGGCCGGCGACCATCGCGCCGTCGTCGGTGCGCCTGCGGTCGCCGTGGAGCTCCACCCAGTCGTCGAGCATGCGGTCGACGTAATCGAGCGTGTAGGGCCGGTCGGGATGCCGCGCCAGCTCGACGGAGCGCCAGATCTCCTCGTCGGTCGGCTCCGACTCGAGCTGGTCGAGCTGGCGCTGGAGACGGGCGAGCTCGCCGGAGATCTTCGTGCCGCCGAGGAGCGGGGCGCCGCGGAGGCGGGTCAGGCGCTCCCGCAGCCTACGCTCGGCCTCACCCGGCATTGTCGAAGAGCCGCAGCAGCTTCGCGAGGTACGGGCGCAGCACCGGCCGCGAGACGATCGCGTCGAGGTGGCCGAAGCGGAGGTTCGACTCGGCGAGCCCGAAGTCGTCCGGGAGCTTCTCCCGCGTCGTCTGCTGTACGACCCGCGGGCCGGTGAAGGAGATCAGCGCGCCCGGCTCGGCGACGGTCACGTCGCCGAGGCTCGCAAAACTGGCCAGCACGCCGGCGGTCGTCGGATGCGCGAAGACGTTGAACAGCGCGCAGCCCGCGTCGCGCAGGTCCTCGACCGCGCAGACCGTCTTCGGCAGCTGCATCAGCGACAGGATTCCCTCCTGCATCCGCGCGCCGCCGGAAGACGTGACCGAGACGAGCGGCACGCGCCGCTCGGCCGCCTGCTCGCATGCACGGACGAACTTCTCGCCGACGACGCTCCCCATCGAGCCGCCCATGAAGCCGAAGTCCATCACCGAGAGCTGGCAGGACTCGCCGTCGATCTCCGCCCGCCCGACCACCATCGCGTCCCCGAGCCCCGTCTTCAGCTCCGCCTCGGCGATCCGCTCCGTGTACGGCCGCAGATCGAAGAACCCGAGCGGGTCGGCCGAGCGCAGGTCGGCGTCCTCCTCCACGAAGGACCCGGTATCCGCCAGCTGCTCGATCCGCTCGCGCGCGGTCAGCGGGAAGTGGTGGCCGCACTGCGGGCACACGGCCTGATTGCGCTCGAGCTCGTCGTCGCGGTAGTGCGAGTTGCACGAGGGGCACGTGTTCGGGTGCCTGCGTCCGTCGTCTCCCTGCGCGGGCACGCCCTTCTGCTCGATGGAGACGTCGATGCGCTGGGCCATGGGCTCCTGATCTTAGACCCGGCTCGGCGAAGTGACGGTTACAGGCCGGGCTGCGGAAGCCGCAGCTCCGGCCGTTGGCGGCCCGTTGGCGGCCCGTTGAGAGGCGATTGGGGCCTCGGCCGAGCGTGGGGGCATGACCACCATCGCCCCCCAGATCAGGCCCCGCGGCCTCCGCCGCATCGTCTTTCTCCTCGTCTCGACCGCACTGCTCGCGGCCGCTGCCGCGGCCGCACAGACCGGCTCCGCCCACAGCAGCACGGCGCCCCCGCTCGTCTACACGATCACCTACACCGCGCACAACGGCGACCCCCGCGAGGCGACGGTGCTCCTCCCCGCCGGCTACGGGCCGGACTCGAACCCGCCGCTCCCGCTCGTCATCTCGCCGCACGGCCGCGGCGCGAACGGCCGCTCGAACTCGAAGTTCTGGGGCAACCTGCCGACGGTCGGCCGGTTCGCCGTCGTCAACCCGGACGGCATGGGCAGGCGCTTGAAGGCCTTCTCGTACGGCTTCGCCGGACAGATCGACGATCTCGCTCGCATGCCCGACATCGTCGCCAAGGCGCTGCCGTGGGTCCGGATCGACCGCAGCCGGATCTACGCGTTGGGGAGCAGCATGGGCGGACAGGAGACCCTCCTCCTCGTCGCGCGCCATCCCCACCTCCTCGCCGGCGCCGCGGCGATGGACTCGGTCACGGATCTCGGGCTCCGCTACACCCAGGCGCTCGAGATCCCGACCTCTCCCGTGTTCGTCAGGCGCTGGGGCGCTCCGAACAGCGTCTGCCTCCGCCGCGCGATGGTTCGCGAGGTCGGCGGCACCCCGGACGCGAAGCCCGCGGCGTACGCCGCGCGGAGCCCCCTCGGCCAGGCGCGGGCGATCGCCGAGTCCGGTGTCCCGCTCCAGATCTGGTGGAGCCGCAAGGACAAGATCGTCATGCACCAGAACACCCAGTCCGGCGCGCTGTATCGGCAGCTGCGCAGGATGGGGACCCGCGCGCTGCTCGAGGCCTACATCGGGAACTGGGCGCACTCGAAGGAGATGCGGGCCGCCGCGCTCCTGCCGGTCGCCGTCAGCGGCTTCGGGCTCCTCCCTCGGAGCGTCGAGCGCTCCCCCGCCGGCGTCGCCCACCTGGTGTGACGCCGGCGCGGCCTACCTCCGGACCTGCGCGACGAGAACGATCCGACCTCGTCGGCCAGAGAGATCGATGGTCGCCGTTCCAGGATCGAAGCGGCGGAACGGCCTTCCGTTCAGCCGCACGGCTGCGACGCGGCTCCCGCGCGGCAGTCGAAGCCGGAGCGCGAGCCGCGGCGGACGGCGCGCAGGCACGGCGACCATCGCGCGGACGGCACGGGAGGCGGCCACGATCGAGAACGCGACCCGTCCGAAGGCGGTCGGCGCGCGCCGGACGGCCATCCGCCCGCCGGGGCGCAGCCACCCTCGTGGCGTCGCATACGCCAGCTGGAGCCCGTTCGGCTCTCCGTCTCGCCCGCGTGTCTCGTGCACGAGCATCAGCCGGAGCGTCTCGAGAAACGCGGCGTTGCTTGCCGCGTTGGGCGGCAGGTACATCGAGCGGTAGTACCGGTTCGCCAGCGGCGCAACCGATGCGGCCTCGCCGGACACGAACGTCCCCGGGGTCATCCCGGCCACGAGGTGCCCGTAGAGGCTGAGCACGAGCTGGTCGGCCTGGTCGTTGTCCGCGAGGAAGCGGGCGGCGTTGATCCCGTAGACCTGATCCGTCCCAGAGGTGGGGTAGACGGGCTCGCCGTAGAGCGCGAACGCCGCCGCGCGGACGAGCCCGAGCAGCCGCGACCCGTGCCGCTGGATGTACGCGAGCGCGCCCCGCGCCTCCGCGCTCCCCGGAGCGAAGAGGCCGGAGGCAAGCGCGTACGGCATCACGAGGTTCCAGTAGCTCCCGGACCGGGAGGCCGTCACCGCGCCATAGGCGGGCTCTAGGTCGAGCAGGCGGGCCGGGAGGAACAGGGATCCGTCCAGGAGCCTGCGTGCCGAGATCCGCACCGCCTCGCGGAGGCCTGCCTCGAGCCGCGCCGCGAGAGCGAGGCACCTGGCGCCGAGCGCCGGGCGGCCGGTCCTCGACCAGACGTGCCCCATCGCGCGGAGGCCCTGCCACGCCACCGCCTGCGAGTGGAGCCCGTACACCGAGTCGGAGATGTCGGACGAGAAGCGCTCCCGCCCCAGCAGCCCACGCCTGTCAACCGTGATCTGGCGGCCGAGCGCGTCGACGTACCCGCGCAGGACCGGCGTCACCTCCTCGACGAAGGAGCGGTCGCCGAAGAGCCGGTAGTGGAGCGCGGCCCCGACCAGCTTCTCGCCCATCTTCCAGTTCGGGTAGAGGGTCGGGCTCCGGCGGAGCGACGTACGGAGCATGGCGCGCGAAACGTCACCGAAGCCGTATGCCGCGATGACCTGGGCGAGGTCGACGCTCTCGGGGAACGAGAACTCCTCGTAGGGGTTGCCGACGCTGTAGCGCCAGGTCATGACGAGGTTCTGGACGAGCAGGCTCCGCTCCGCATTCATCACCCGCGCCTCGGGAACGACGAAGGCGGCGCCTTCGGCGAGGCGACGCTGCCAGTAGTCGACCGCCGATCTCCGCGCAGCCTCGAACGTGGACTCGTCGAGCGTCAGCCCTCCCACCGCCTGGGGCTCCACGAGCCAGGCGGCGTAGACCGTCCGCACGCTGTGCGGCCCGACCGCGTACGCGACCGACGTGCCGTCGAACCTGCCGCCTCGAGCGAAGAGCGCGTACACGGCGTCGCCGCGCACGAGCCTGTCGCCGGCCGCGGCGAGCCCGGACACCGAAGGCGTGAAGCGGATCTCCGCAGACCCCTCGGAGTCCCGCGCATCGGCCTGGACCCGGACGAAGCTGACGAGCGAGCGTGTCTGGGGGATCCGGGCCACGAACGACTGCTGGCGGTACCGAACTCCGGCGGCGTCGGCGTAGCGCGTCTCCAGGACCGGGAGGTAGCCCTCGAAAAGCCGGGGCGTGTCGAGGCGGGCAAGGCACGAGCCGTAGCGCTCGAGCCCGCGGTCTCCGACCCCGACGGTGAGCGCCCTGCCGCCGACCCGCTCCGAGACGATCTCGCTCCCGTCGGCGACGTGCAGCGCGACGGACTCGGCACCCTCGGCCCCGAGCGGTTGCGCGAACGGGAGGTAGTAGACGCCGGAGGCAGTCAGCGGCCGCCGTCGCGGTCCTCCGGCGAAGAGCAGCGGGTTCAGGTACGCGCGCGCGCCTTCGAAGGTCGGGCCTCCGGGTGCGGCGAGCAGCGCCTCGCCCCACACGTCCCGGCCGGCACGCAACGCGCGGACGACGCGCTGCGCATACGCCCTCGTCGAGGTCGGCTCCGCACACGGTCCCCGGCCGGGTCCGCCGGGGCGCGCGGCCCCGGCCACCGTCGCCGTCACCGCCGTCGCCGCGACCACCGCAGCGGCGACCTGGAGGCGTCCGCTCACTCCGTCCGTGCGAGCGCGCCCGTGGGCACGTACCGCCGGCGATCGGCTGCGGAAAGGGGGCGCCTGAGCGTGTCGAGCCGCGACTCCGCGGCGCCGACGAGCGCATCGAGACCCCCGCAGACCTCGCACGCGTAGGTGCGGACCGTGCCGTCGCGGCTCGCGGTGAGGATCCGCCTGGCGTCCGGCGAGAAGGACGCGCTCGTCAGCGGCTCGTCGTGCCCATGGAGGTAGGTGATCAGCTTGCCGGTGCCGGTCTCCCACAGGCCTGCCGTGGCCGGCCCGGCTGTGACGACGAGTTGCCCGTCCGGGCTGAACGAGGCCCCGAAGACCGGCCCGAAGTGCCCGCGCAGGAGCGTCGAGGCGCCGGTCGCGACATTCCAGACCCGGGCGTCGCGGTCGCGGCTCGACGTGACGATCCGTGACCCGTCGGCGTCGAACTCGACGCCGGTGAGCGCGTCGCGATGGCCCGCGAACGTGCGGACAAGTGCCCCGGTTCGCGCGTCCCAGATCCTTGCCTTGCCGTCCTCGCCAGCGGCGGCGACCAGCCGCCCATCCGGGCTGAAAGCGACGGCGGTGACGGGTCCACCCGGGCCCAGCTGACGCACAGGCGCGAAGGTGGCGCCGTCGAGTATGCGCACGCCTCCGCGCGCGGCGGGCGCGGCCGCGAGTCGGCCGTCGGGGCTGACCGCAAGCGGGCCGGCCGAGATCCCGCGGACGGCGCGCACGAGCGCGCCGCTATCGGTTCTCCAGGCTCGGATCGTCCGCGCGGCGTCCGCGGTGAGCACGAGCGATCCGTCCGGGCTGAACACGGCGCTCGTCACGGCAGCCGGGTGTCGCAGCGTCCGGACCACCTTCCCCTTGGCGGTGAGAAGCCGCGCCGCGCGGTCGTCGCCGGCCTCCAGGACGAGCCGATCGTCCGGACTGAACGCGGCGGCCCGGACCGGGCCCGAGGCGGTCGAGAGGACGCGAAGCTCGTCTGCCGTGCCCGGGTCCCAGACGCGCGCGGTGTCGTCGGCGCCCGCGGTGACGACCGCGGAGCCGTCGGGCGCGAATGTTCCTTCTCCGACGGCATCCGTGTGGCCGCGCAGGACCTGTAGAGGCCGGCCGCTCGCCGCATCCCAGACGCGGGCCGTCCCGTCACTACTCACTGTGAGCAGGAACCGCCCGTCCGGGCTGAACGAGGCCGCCTTGACCGCGTTCGCGTGACCGACCAGGATCAGGAGCCGCACCCCCGTCCGGGCGTCCCAAATCCGAGTCACTCCGTCCGAGCTGGTCGTCGCGATCACCTTCCCGCCCGGCCCAAAGAGCACATCCGTCACCGCTTCCTGGTGGTCGGCGAGCAGGTGCAGCCGCCGCCCGGTCTTCACGTCCCAGATCGCGGCGGTGTGGTCGAGCCCGCCCGTGACGAGCAGCCTTCCGTCGGTGCTGAACGAGGCCGTGGTGACGCCGGGAGCCGGAAGCACGCGGAGGAGCCGCCCGCTCGGGACCGCGAAGAGGCGCGCCCGCCACTGCTCGCCGAGGGGGTTGCTCCCCACCGTGAGGAGCGCCCTTCCGTCGGGGCTCAGCGCCGCCGCCGTCACCGGACCGCGCTGCCTGACAGCGAGAACGAGTTTCCCGGTCGCGAGCCGCCAGAGACGGGTGACACCGTCTTTGCTCGTGGTCACCACGAGGCTTCCGCCGGCTCCAAACGCGCCGCTCGTGACCGGGGCTCCGCGGGGCAGCGAGGCGACGAGGGCCCCGGTCGCGACCCGCCGGACAGCAGCAACCCCGTTTTCGCTGCCCGTCAGCACGAGGCGACCGTCCGGGCTGAAGCGCGCGACCGTCACAGGGCCGCCGAGGACGAACGTCCGGACCGGCGTGCCGTCACGGCGCCAGAGGCGGGCGGTCCCGTCGTCGGATCCGGTCAGCACCAGAGACCCGTCCGGGCTGAACGAGGCGAGGCGAACCGGGCCACGGCTCGGCAGGACGGCTCGTTCGCGGGCCGTGATCAGGGCCTGCCTGAGTACGTCCTCCGCCTCGCTCGTCGGCTTGCGGTGCACGGACTCGATCGCCAGCGCGAGGCTCCGCTGGGGATCGACGTCCAGCTGCGACACCGCCTCGGCGGCAAACTGGCGCGCCTCGGCCAGCCGCGCCTGCGACCGCGCCTCACCTCGCTGCGTCAGTGCAAAGACGGTCACCCCGGCCATCACGGCCAGTGCCACCCCGGCGAGAGCAGTGATGAGCAGCAGCCGCCGATGCCGTCGCTCGGCCTCCGCGCGCTGCTGCTCCAGCTCGCGCTGCGTCTCGTGAGCGGCCTTCCAGGCGAGGACGGGCTCGGCGAGGACGTCGTGGAAGATCTCGTAGCGACCGTGCGTGCCGCTGTCCGCGATCGTACGAACGATGCGATCGTGCCCGAGCCGGTCCAGCACGGTGACCACCGCCGGCTCCGGCGCGCGCGCGTACCGGGCGAGGTCCGCGGCCCCGTGGGCGATCTTCGCCCCGGAAGGAGTGACGAGATGGTCGAACATCGTCGCGGCCAGGTCCTGCTCCGCCGTCGTCAGCGCTGTCAGGGCACGGTCGACATGGGCTCCGACGATCTGCTCCGCCCCGCCGAGCCGTTGGAGGGTCGCCAGCCGGAGGACTCGGGAGCCGGCTGCACGCTCCTCGTCCCAGAGGCGCTGCATCACGAGCTGCAGATACGGCGTCTCGATCCGGGACTCGTCCCGGTCTTCGGGCGCGCCCCGCCCGCCCTGACCGAGCTCGACCCTGCCCAGGGCCACCTGATCGAGGACCGCCTCGACGAGCGCCGGCTCGATCTCGACCGCCTCGTCCGGCGCGACCAGCTCGGCGTGCCGGGCAATCGGGCCGACGATCGCCGAGCGCGCGGCGTCGCGGTCGAGGTGCTCGAGGCGCAGATAATTGCCGAGCACGTTCGGGATCCGGGCCTTGAAGGCGTCGAGCTTCGCCAGCGACTCCTCGCGGACGGCGGCAACGAAGTTCACCCGCAGGTCGGGCGCCCGGACGGCGGCGGGGAACTCGGCCGCGAACGTTCCGGCGCCGTCCTCGTCCTGGTGGTAGAGGAAGTACTCCTCTAGCTGGTCGAGGACGACGTAGACGTCCCCGCCGAGCAGCTCCTGCCAGGCGCGCAGGACGTCGGCGAGCGGAGCGTCTGCGTCCGGCGCCGGCAGCGTCCCACCCAGGGCGCGGGTCACCTCCTCGGCGACGGCGGCGCGCAGGGCCTCGACCGGGTCCCCGCGCCAGTCGTCGAAGACGACCAATGCGAGCTCGGGCTCCCCGTGCTGCTCGAGGTTCTCCCGGGCGACACCGCGGAGGTGATGGGCGACCCCGGCACGGAGCACGGAGCTCTTCCCCACGCCGGTCTCGCCGTACACGACGGTCAGCCGGGAGGCCATCAGGTTCGCCTCGATCTGCCCACGCTCGGGCTCGCGGCCGAAGAAGAAGGGAACGTCGCCCTCCGAGTCCTCGAAGGACCGCAGGCCCTTGTAGGGAGACAGCGCCTCCGCGGCGATCATCGGGCCACCTCTGCCTCGACCCGGCCGCGCAGCCGCGCCAGATACTCCACCAGAGGCACGTCGAGGGGATCGATCCCGCGTTGCCGCCAGAGCTCGCGCTCGATCCCGGCCCGCGCCGAACCGACCGCCCACGAGCGGTATGCAACCTTCTCGCGCCCGAACATCCGGTGGAGGAAGACCCGCAGGCTCCACTCGTCGAGTTGATACCCGAGGAAGAGGAAGTGGCTCCTGCGAAGCCGTGCCGCCAGGGTCACGGGGAGCACGACGGAGATGTCCGCCTGGGCGAGGTAGTCGATGTGGTCGTCCTCGCTGACCACGAAGCTCTCCCACTCGCGTTCCGGCTGCGGGTCGACGCCTCCGTGGATCTTGAAGAGAACCGACCGCTCCGGCGAGACATCGGTATAGGCATTCGGGATCTCGACGACGGTCGAGCGCCCGTCCGCTCGAAGATGGAGGAACTTCCCGCGATGGCGTCCGAAGGAGAGATAGAGGACGACGTCCAGCTCCTCGTGCGCCTCCTGAAACGCCTGCTCGAGCAGCCGGTCGAAGCTCGTCGTCAGGAAGAGCTGAGGCGGCACGCCGTGCCTGCCGCCGGCCTCCGCGAGCCCGGCCAGAGCCCGATGAACCGGGCCCGGCGGACAGTCCCGGCCGAACAGCGCATGGAGCTCGTCGTAGAGCGGGCCTGCGCCCTTTGCAACGGCCACCCACTCCGCGACGTGGGCAAGATCGCGGGCGTGCTCTTTCGGGCATTCGAACACCCTGGCCAGGTGAGCGACGACGTCGGCAGGGCCGGGCAGCGGTTCTTCGCCCGGCTCCACGCCCTGGTTCGCGCCCGGCCCGAGAACGACCACCAGGCGCCCGGCGAGCAGCGCCTTCGCGACGTCCCCCACGTGGTCGTCGACGGGCTCCACAGGCCGCGCGTGCTCGAGTGTGCCCTCCTGCCTGAGGATCGAGCGATAGAGCTGCTGAAGGGCCGGGGCGGGCTCGACTCCGAGCTCCTCGACGAGCACGTGTCGGGCGTCGTGGTAGGACTGGAGCGCCTCCGCCTGCCTGCCGGCGCGATAGAGCGCGAGCATCAGCTGGCCGCGTAAGCGCTCGCGCAGCGGATGCTCGGCGACGAGCGCCTCGAGCTCCGCGACGAGCTCGCCTCCGGCGCCGAGCTCGAGCTCGGCCTCTATCCGCCCCTCGATCACGTCGACCCTCAGCTCTGTGAGCCGGCGGATCTCACCCGCGGCAAACCCCTCGAACGCGAAGTCCGCAAGCGGCGGCCCGCGCCAGAGGTCGAGCGCCTCGCGGAGCGCCTTGACCCGGGCCGCCGCATCCTGCGTCCGCGCGGTCCGCACGAGCTGCTCGAAGCGGTCGGCGTCCACCTGGTCTGGGCTGACCCGGAGCAGATAACCCGGCGCCTTCGTCACGAGGAGGTCGGGCGGCAGGACCTTGCGAAGCTGCCCGACGAAGTTCTGCAACGACGTCGTGGCAGTCCGAGGCGGTCGCTCGCCCCAGAGCTCGTCCACCAGCCGGTCCGTCGGGACGACCTCGCCCGCGTGGATCAGGAGTAGTGCGAGCAGCGCACGCTGCCTCGGTCCTCCGAGCTGGAGCGGCTTCCCTCCGACCTCCACCTCCAGCGGCCCGAGGAGACGAAACGCAACGTCGGCCGCCGGGCTCGTCGTCACGGCGCTCATTGAAGCACTTTGAATATGTATTTCCAGGCGCGGCGCCCCTCCATCCGGAAAAGGGCCGATCGGGCTGCCTGAAACTACGGAGGCCGCGGAGTCGGCTACAGGCCGAGGGCGGCGCCAAGGCGCGTCGCCGGCTCGAGGTTTCTGGCGTCCGGAAGGAGTCCGGCGAAGCCGGCTCCGACCACTGTCGCGTCCGACGCGACCCCGCGCAACAGCGCCTCCGTCTCGGCGACCGCGATGCCGCCCGGGACCGGCATGAACGCCGAGACCTCGTCCTGGTCGAGCCCGTCGAAGTCGACGGCCACGTAGACGCAGTCCACCTCGCTGAGCGCTCGCTCGACGGCGTCCTCCCCGATGTGAATCCCCGAGTGGCTGATGAAGTCGCGTTCGGGCGGGTCGAGGTCGCGCGCGGCGAGCAGGGCGACGTCCGCCGGCCGGACCGCTCCCGAGTCGACGATCATCCGCAGCGGCATCCCCCACTCGTTCCCGGAGGGCGAGGTCTCCGCCGTGTTCAGGTCGCCGTGGGCGTCGATCCAGATCAGCGCCAGGCGGTCGTACCGTGCCGCAAGGCCCTCGACCGCCCCGACGTGCGAGCAGCAGCAGCCGCCCAGCACCAGGGGCCGCTCGGGCAGCTCGGACGCGAGGACGAGGTGCTGGTCCCCTAGCCGGTCCTCGGCGACTACCGCGGCCTCCGGGTACGGCAGCTCCAGGCTCGCCGCCTCGGCCATCGCCTCGCCGCCCTTCCCCCAGGCGCGCGGAACTCGGACGAGGCCGGCGCCGAACTCCGCTCCGCACGCGTGGCACTGGTACTCCGGGCCCAGCGCGACCGCAGTGAAGGTCTTGCAGTAGGGACACTTCGCGCGGAGGCGCGACACGCCCGGAGCGTACCTACAGCTCCTTGGCGTACAGATCGATCCGCGAAGCGACTCGCATGCCGACACGTTCGTAGAGCCGGGTCGCCCCGGTCAGACTCTCCGAGTCGACGCCGAGACCCACCCTGCGCGTGCCGCGCCCGTAGAACACCCGGAACGCCTGAGCAAGAAGCGCCTCGCCCAGCCCCCGCCGCCGGTGCTCGCGCCGCGTGCCGAGGAGGTCGACCCAGCCCGTCCCGAAGTCGTCGAGCCGACAGAGCTCGCCTGCCGCGACCTCGCCGCCGGAGCGAACGAGGAAGCAGAGCTCGTGATCGATCTTGCGCACCGCGATCCACTCCTCGTACGTGCGCTCGTTGTGGTCCCAGTGGTCGGCGAAGGCGTCCTCGAGCACCTGGTACAGGTCGCGTTCCTCGCCCGGTCGTAGTGTCGAAACCTCGTAGCCGTCGGGCCACGCTGCCTCGCCGGGCTCCTCGGCGAGCTCGATCGCCATGCGGAAGAACGTCCTCATCCGGGCGTACCCGCGGGCCCTCATCAGGCACGCCGCCGGCGGGTCCTCGCCGAGGACCGCGATCCTGATCTCGGGAGAGCCGAGCTCCCGCGCACGCTGCTCGAGCCACTGCACGATCGCCGTGCCGACGCCCCGGCCGAAGGCATCCGGATGGACGAAGCCGTCGCCGTCCCATCGATCTCCGCGCCGCTGCAGGTACGCGAGCCCGACCAGCATCTCTCCGTCGAGGACGAGGCGGCCTTCCCCCTCGCGTCGCCACCAGAGAAGGACGTCCTCCTCGCTCGTCGGCTCCGGGTAGTCGGCGACCGCGTTCTCGAACGCGTTCAGGAGCTCGGCCACCGCTGCGGCGTCATGCTCTGTCGTCGGACGGAACTCGAGTGTCACGCGGGGACGAGCTCGTCGAGCACGTCGGGCAGCGACGCGAGATCGCGGATCTCGCGCGAAGGCGGCGGATCGCCGTGCTCCGTGAGTCGGTTGACCCAGAGCGTCGGCAGGCCGAGTCCGCTCGCAGGGACGACGTCGTGGAAGTGGCTCGCGGCGACGTGGACGTCCGGCAGCCGCCCCACCTCGCGCTCGAACGCGTGCCAGTGTCCGAGCGCGGGCTTGTAGGAGCCGATCTCGGAGGCGACGATCGTCGCGTCGAACGGGACGCCGAGCCGTTCCTTCGAGGCTTCGATGAAGTCCCGGTCGGTGTTGGAGAGGATCGCGAGCCGCCAGCCGCGGGAACGCGCCCCTGCAAGCGCCGCCGGCACCTCCGGGAACGGCGTCCACGACGGCAGCGAGTCGCCCAGCGCGTCGCGTTCGCCGGTCGGCGCGCCGAGCTCGTCGAGGACGCGGGCCATCACCTCGCGGTAGGCGAGTCCCGGCTCGGCGTGCTCGACCTCGGGCTCGACCTGGTGGTAGCGCGCCAGCTGCTCGTCGGCTCGCTCGTCACCGAAGATCCGCGCCAGCTCCCGCCGGATCCCGCCGTTCCAGTCGATCAGCGTCCCGTAGCAGTCGAAGGTGGCCCACCGGTCGGCCACGGGCGTCAGTCCTCGAACCGCTTCACCACGATCGACGCGTTGTGGCCGCCGAAACCGAACGAGTTCGACATCGCGACACGGACGTCGGCTCTGCGCGCCTCGTTCGGGACGTAGTCGAGGTCGCACTCCGGGTCGGGGTACTCGTAGTTGATCGTCGGCGGGACGACACCCTCCTTGATCGCGAGCACGGTGAAGACCGCCTCGACCGCGCCCGCGGCGCCGAGACAGTGGCCGGTGGCGCCCTTCGTCGAGGAGACCGCCGTCTTGCGGGCGTTCTCCTCGCCGAGTGCATGCTTCAGCACACGCGTCTCACTCGCGTCGCCGAGCGGCGTCGAGGTGCCGTGCGCGTTGACGTAGTCGACCTCGGACGCGTCGATGCCCGCATCGGCGAGCGCCATCTGCATCGCCCGCGCGGGGTGCAGCCCGGTCGGGTCGGGCTCCGTGATGTGCTGGGCGTCCGACGAGACGCCGTAGCCGACGAGCTCGGCGTAGATCTTCGCGCCGCGCGAGCGGGCCCGCTCGAGCTCCTCGAGGACGAGCACCGCGCCGGCCTCGCCCATCACGAAGCCATCGCGCTCCAGGTCGAAGGGCCGGCTCGCATGCTCCGGGTCGTCGTTCCGCCGCGAGAGCGCGCGCATCGCCCCGAACCCGGCGATCCCGACCTCGGTCACCGGCGCCTCGGTGCCGCCGCAGAGCATCACGTCCGCCCGACCGAGCCGGATCGCGTCCAGCCCCTCGCCGATCGCCATGTTCGACGCCGCACAGGCCGTGCACTGGGCCGAGAGCGGCCCGCGCGTGCCGAGTTCGATCGACACCCAGCCGGCGCCGAGGTTCGGGATGATCGCCGGGATCGAGAACGGGTTGACGCGGTCCGGGCCGCGCTCGCGCAGCTGCGTGTGGCAGTCCTGGAACGACTGCAGCCCGCCGATCCCCGTCGCCACCGACGCCCCGATACGCGCGGAGTCGGCGCCGATGTCGACGCCGGAGTCCGCTTCCGCCTGGCGCGCGGCCGCGACGACCATCTGCGCGAAGCGGTCCATCCGCCGCGAGGTCTTGCGGTCGATCCAGACGGTCGGATCGAAGTCCTTCAGCTCGCAGGCGAACTCGGCGAAATAGCCGCTGGGGTCGAACTGCGTGATCTGCCCGGCGCCGGACTGCCCGGAGACGAGGTTCTGCCACGTCGTCTGCACGTCGTTGCCGAGCGGCGTCACCGCACCCATCCCCGTGATCACGACCCTGCGACGCCCGTTGACGCTCATGCTCTCGCTCTCCTCACATCCCCAGCCCACCGTCGACGAGCAGGACCTCGCCGGTCACGAACGAGGCCTCGCCGGAGCAGAGGAAGCGTACCGCCCCCGCGACGTCCTCCGGGGTCCCGAGCCGGGCGAGCGGCGTGTTCGCGAGGATCGCCTGCTGCACCTCCTCGGGCAGCACCTCGGTCAGCGCCGTCGCGATGTAGCCCGGCGCAACGGCATTCGCGCGCACGCCCCGCGACGCGAGCTCCCGCGCGAGCGCCTTCGTGAACCCGATGATCCCCGCCTTGGACGCCGCATAGTTCGTCTGCCCGGGGTTGCCGTGGATGCCGACGACGCTCGTCAGGTTGACGATCGCGCCCGACCGGCGGCGCATCATCCCCCGGGCGGCGGCCCGGCACGTGTGGAAGACCCCGCCCAGGTTGGTGTCGAGCACGGCGTGCCAGTCCTCGTCGGACATGCGCGCGATCAGGCCGTCCCTCGTCAGGCCTGCGTTGTTGACGAGGATGTCGAGGTCACCCGCCTCCTCGACCAGCCGTGCGGCGTCCTCCGGGTCGGCGACGTCGGCCTGGACCGCCCGCGCGCCGATCTCCTTCGCGAGCTCCTCCGCCTCGTCCGCGCCGCTCCGATAGCCGACGACGACCGACGCGCCCGCACGCGCCAGTTCGGCCGCGATCGCACGGCCGATCCCGCGCGAGGCGCCCGTGACGAGCGCGAGCTTCCCCTCGAGCGAACAGAACTCACCCGCGGTCACGCCGACGGGAGCAGCTCCTTGATCCGCTCGAGCGACGGCAGGTCGTTGACGGACACCGCCTTCACGCTCCGGTCGATGCGCTTGAGCAGGCCTGAGAGCACGTTGCCGGGCCCGACCTCGACGAACGTCTTCACCCCGTCCTTGACGAGCTCCGACGCCGCCTGCGTGAACCGGACGGGCGCAGTCAGCTGGTCGACGAGCAGAGCGCCCATCCGCTGCGCCTCCTCGAACCGCGCAGTCACCGTCGACATGAAGGCGGCCTCGGGCTCCCCGAACTTCACGCGCTCGACTGCCGGCCGCAGGCGCTCGGCCGCGCGCGCGACCAGCGGCGAGTGGAACGCACCGGAGACCTTCAGCTTCACGGTGCGCCGCGCGCCCTCCTCCTCCGCCTTCGCGCAGCACTCCTCGACAGCCTCGTTCTCGCCCGAGACGACGATCTGGCCGGGGCAGTTGTAGTTGGCCGGCCACACGCCGAGGATCTTCCGGCAGAGCCGCTCGACCACCTCGTCGTCCAGGCCGAGAATCGCCGCCATCGAGCCGGGGCGCTCCCTGGCAGCGTCGGCCATCGCCAGCCCCCGCTCGCGGACGAGCGCGATCGTCTCTCGGATGCCCACCGACTTCGCCGCCGCGAGCGCCGCGAACTCGCCGACCGAGTGCCCGATCACGTAGTCCGGCCGGATCCCCCGGGAGCGCAGCGCCTCCAGAACGGCGAGGCTCGTGGCAACGAGCGCCGGCTGCTGCACCTCGGTCTCGACCATCTCCTGGAGCGGCGACTCGAAGCACAGCCGGAGCAGGTCGAGCCCGCACGCCTCGCTCCCCCGCTCGTACACCGCCATCGCCTCCGGGACCGACTCGGCGATGTCCTTTCCCATGCCCGGGGCGAGCGAGCCCTGGCCCGGGAAGCAAAATGCGATCTTCATGCCGCCTCCGTCCATCGCATCAGTGCCGACCCCCATGTCAACCCTGCTCCCATTCCCGTCATCAGCACCATCGATCCCTTGCGTACGCGGCCGTCGTCGACCGCCTCGGCGAGCGCGAGCGGGATCGAGGCGGACGAGGTGTTGCCGTAGCGATCGACGTTCACGACCACGCGTTCCTCCGGGATTCCGAGCTTGGCAACGGCATGATCGATGATCCTGACGTTTGCCTGGTGGGGAACGTAGACGTCCACGTCGTCGATCGCCACTCCGGTCCTCGCGAGCAGGCTCTGCGCGGAGCTGACGAGGACGCGGGTCGCGAACCTGAACACCTGCCGGCCGTTCATGTGCACGTAGTGAAGACCCTCCGCGACCGTCTCGGCCGAGGCGGGCAAACGTGACCCGCCCGCCGGCATCTGCAGGTCGACCCCGCCGGCGCCGTCGGCGCCGAGCTCGAAGCCGAGAAATCCCTCGACGGCGACCGGCTCCATCACCACCGCGCCGGCGCCGTCGCCGAAGAGCACGCACGTCGAGCGGTCGCCGAAGTTCATCACCTTCGAGAGCACGTCGGCGCCGACGACCAGCGCGCGGCGGTTCAGCCCCGAGGCCAGCATCCCAGCCGCCTGCGCGATCCCGTACATGAACCCGGTGCAACCGGCCGAGAGGTCGTACGCCGCGGCATCGGCCGCGCCGAGCTGGTCGGCGAGGATGGCGGCCGTCGAGGGGAAGACCATGTCCGGTGTGACCGTGGCCACGATCAGGAGATCGAGGTCGGCGGGGTCGGTCCCCGAGCGCTCGAGCGCGAGCTTCGCCGCCGGGAGGGCGATGTCGGAGAGCGCCTCGTCGTCGCCGGCATAGCGCCGCTCGCGGATCCCGGTCCGCGTGCGGATCCACTCGTCGGACGTGTCGACGAGCTTCGACAGATCGTCGTTCGTGACCACGCGCTCCGGGACGTGGCACCCGAGCCCCGTGATCGAGATCGGCGTCCCGGTTCCGTTCGTCGTCGCGATCATGGCGTCGCCGTCGCGAAGGTCAGCGTCCCGCGGACGGCGAGTTCGTCGCCGACCCGTGCCGTGGCACGGCCTCGGCCGACGGGCCCTCGCGCCGCCTCGATCTCGCAGAGGAGTGTGAGCTCGTCCCCGGGCTCGACCAGCCGCTTGAACCGGACGTCGTCGATCCCGGCGAAGAGCGCGAGCTTCCCGCGGTTCGCCTCGACGGACAACGCCGCGATCGCCCCCGCCTGCGCGAGCGCCTCGACCATGATCACGCCGGGCATGATCGGCCGGTCCGGAAAGTGCCCCGGGAAGAACCACTCGTCCCCGGTCACGCGCTTGCGCGCGACCACGCGCACGCCCGGCTCGAGCTCGAGCACTTCGTCGAGGAAGAGAAACGGGTCTCGGTGCGGGATGATCGTCTCGATCACGTCCCGGCCGAACGGCGCGGCCGGCACGCTCACGAGGCGGCCAGCCGCTCGCGCAGCGAGCTCCGCGCGCGGTGCGCGTAGCACTTCGCCGTGCCGACCGGGATCCCGTCCCGGGACGCAATCTCGGCGAACGACCAGTCGAACGCGTCCTTGAGCACGACGACCCGCGCCTGCCGGGCGGAGAGGGACGCGAGCTCGGCGGAGAGCTCCGAGCGCAGCTCGGCCAGCGCGAGGGCGCGCGCGGGGTCGCCGTCCGGCGCTTCCCGCCGATCCTCGATCAGCGGCTCGCAGCGGCGCGCCCGCTGCCGCTCGGCGACGTCCCGGCAGGTGTTGACGACGAGGCGGTGCAGCCAAGTCGTGAACTGCGACTCCCCGCGAAACTGCCTCACTCGCACGCAGAGCTTCGCGAAAGCCTCCTGCGCGGCGTCGCTCGCGTCGTCGGGGTCGGCGAGAATGTGCGCGGCGAGCCGCGCGACGCGGGGTGCGTGGCGCTCGCACAGCGCTGCCAGCGCGGCCCCGTCGCCGTCCTTCGCCCTCTGTACCAAGATCGCGTCGCTCAGCTTCTCGTAGACGAGCGGCCGGACCGGCCGCAGCTCGATCTTCTGACGGCGCCCCCTGCCGAGAGGTTGCATGGGCCGGAGTCTAGTCGGGGCCTAGCGGACGACCGTGAGCGCGGCCTCGTGCCGCGTCTCGCCGAATGGTCCGCGGACGACCACCGCGACCGTGTAGGTCCCGGCGGAGACGGGCGACCCGCCGTTCGTGCCGTCCCAGACGACCTGCTGCGTTCCCGGCTCGAGCGTCCCCGCGAACACGCTCGCAACCACGGTCCCGCTCTGCTCGACGTCCACCGTCACCTCCGCGGCCGCCGCGAGCGTGAAGCCGATCGCGACGGAGTCGTCGGTGCCGTCGCCGTCGGGCGTGATCGTGGACGTGCTGAGCGTCAGCCCCGAGAGCGTCCGGTCGATCGCGAACGAGGCCTGCGCGCGGCCGGTGCGGCCGTCCGCGGCCTGGGCGAAGACCGTCAGCACATAGTTCCCGTCCGCGAGCCCGGACGGCCCGTACGGGAACGACTGCGTGCGCGCCGCCTGCTGCTGCGCGCTGAAGAGTGTGGCAACGAGAACGCCCGAGGCATCCGCGACCGTCGCCGTGACGGCGGCCCGCGCGGCGAGCTTGTACGAGATCGTCAGCGCATCGGCGACGCCGTCACCGTCCGGTGAGATCACCGGCGGATCGACGGTCAGTCCGCTCAGGAGCGAGACGGGGACGGGCGGTGGAGGCGGTGCGGGGGTGCCGCCGATCGTGCCCTGCGCCGGGCGGGTCGCGGGGCCCGCCTCCATCGTCCACGTGTAGCTGCTCCCACGACGACCGGCCGAGCTCCACGTCCAGGCGATCGCTGCGCCGCTCCCCGTCCCCCGTCCGACGACCGCGCCGGCACCGTCGCGCACGGTCACGGTCCAGCCGCCGGGTTGCGACAGCCGCGCGCCAAACGTGATCGGCCCACCGAGCGACCCTCTGACGGTCGGCGCGTAGAGCTTGGGCAGCCCGATCGACTCGACCTGCTCCGCCAGGGAGGGAAGCTTCGCGTACAGCCTGGTGCCAGGACACGACGTGAAGCCCGTGTCGCGGTGGCCGGAGATCGCCCGCAGCCGCACGGTCGTCCCGCGCCGGTACTTCGGGTTCCCACCCGAGACCCAGCTGACCGCGCCGAGCGGATCGGCGTGCGCGACGTCCAGCCGCCAGGCGAGCAGCGAGGCGAGCGACCGCTCGGTCGGGACCGAGACGGTCGCGGCCTGGTAGTTGCCTATCACGGCAACGCCGACCGAGCCGGTGTTGAACCCCTGGGCCTGCGCCCCGACGACGTTGCGATCGATCCCCCCGTAGCGGCCCTCGAAGATTTGGCCGTAGCGGTCGACGAGGAAGTTGTAGCCGATGTCGTTCCAGCGGTTTCCGCGCACGTGGTACAGCTCGATCCCGTGCACGATCGCGGCGGAGGCGGCCGGTCCGTACGCGTTCGTGCCGGCGGTGTGGTGGACGATCGCGAAGTAGACGCCCTTCGCGTACCGTGGCGGCGCTCTCCTGATCGACTCGTCCGCGCGCCACTCCGAGCGAGGGACGATCCGCGGAGAGCCGGCCATCGATACCCGGCGTAGCGGCGTGCGCTCGGCGGAGCTCCAGACGTACCAGGCGCGCAGCCGGCGCACGTCGCCGACGAGCCGATAGGCGATCCGGTCCGACGGCCCGACCCAGTATGGGTTGCCGAGGTGCCAGCCCGGGCGCCCCCGGCTCTCCGCGCTGCGCGGGTCCGGCAGGTCCTCGGCCTCCGGGTCGGCTCGCCGCCACGTGCTCCAGCGGCCGGCCTGGCTGCGCGTGCGGAACAGCACGCGGCCGGCGCCCTGCCAGTGGAACCCGATGAGGTCGAACCGCCCCGGGGCGACGGCGGCGGCGGTCGTCCGTGTCACGCCGATCGGCAGGTCCTGCGAGACGACCGTCGCGTCCGCCGCCCGCGCCACTGCGGGCGCGGCCAGGAACAGGACGACGGCGAGGCGGAGCGTCTTCACGGCGAGCCTTCCAGTGTGCACGCGCCGAAAGGCGGGCAGGCACACGTTGATAGAATCCTTACGGCTGTGAAAGCGGCTTTCCTGCGGGCAATTCTCGTCTCGCTAGCCGCAGTTGCAGCGGTCCTCCTGGCCGGCGCAACGGCGCACGCGGCGCCGGAGCATCCGCGGGTACTCGCGGTCGAGTTCGACAACGACGTCAATCCCGTGACGCAGGACTACGTCACGGACGAGATCGCGCGCGCGAACAAGGACGCGTACGACGCGGTCGTGATCCTGCTCGACACGCCGGGCGGCCTCTCGGAGTCGATGCGCAAGATCGTCAAGAAGGAGCTCGCCTCGAACATCCCGGTGATCGTCTACGTCTCGCCGAACGGGGCACGCGCTGCGTCGGCCGGCGTCTGGATCGGCGAGGCGGCAGACATCCTGGCGATGGCGCCGCAGACGAACATCGGCTCCTCGACGCCGATCAACCTCGGCGGCGAGAACATCCAGAGCGACCTCCGCCGCAAGGTCGTGAACGATGCGGCGGCGTCGCTGAAGGTGCTCGCGAAGACGCACGGGCGGAACGTCGAGTGGGCCGACGCCGCCGTCCGCAAGGCGTCGAACTTGCCCGCATACGCGGCGCTGCAGCAGAACGTGATCGACGTGATCGCACCGACCCTCCCGGCGCTGTTACGGAAGGTCGACGGGCAGAAGACGATCCCGAAGGGCTTCGTCCTGCACACCGCCGGCGCCGACATCACCACCGTCAAGATGGGATTCTGGAAGCGGCTCCTCGACACGCTGATCGACCCGAACCTGATCGCGCTGATGCTCTCGCTCGGCGTGCTCGGGATCGTGATCGAGCTGTGGCACCCCGGCCTGATCTTCCCGGCGACGCTCGGGGTGCTCTGTCTCGCGATCGCCTTCTTCGGGCTGGACGTGCTCCCGATCAGCTGGGCCGGGCTCGTGCTGATGTTCGCGGCGTTCGCGTTCTGGATCGCGGAGCTCTTCGTCGCTTTCAGCCACGGGGCGCTGAGCGTCGCGGGGGCGGTGTGCTTCGTCTTCGGCTCGCTGCTCCTGTTCGAGCCCGCCGGATCGGGCTACCAGGTCTCGCTGCCGGTCGCGCTCGCCGTCGCCGGGACGATCTCGCTCTTCTTCGCCTTCACCCTCGCGAAGGCGATCCAGGTCCGCCGCCGGCCGGCGGCGGTCGGACCGAACACGATGGTCGGCGCACGCGGCCAGGTGCGACGCGAGGGGCTCGTCGCCGTCCGCGGCGAGCTCTGGCAGGCGCGCACCGAGGACGGAGAGCCGCTTGCGCCCGACGAGGAGGTCGACGTCGTCCGCATCGACGGCCTCGAGCTGATCGTGCGTCCCGCCCGCACCCCCGCTTCGGTCTAGGATCGCTGCATGACCGCCGCGATCGTCGTCGTCATCATCGTCGCCGTACTGCTCGTGCTGTTCCTCTTCGCGGCCGTCAAGGTCGCACGCGAGTACGAGCGCGGCATCATCTTCCGCCTCGGCCGGCTGCTCCCGGAGCCGAAGGGCCCCGGCCTCTTCATCCTCATCCCGATCGTCGACCGGATGGTCAAGGTCGACCTGCGGACGATCACCCTGAACATCCCACCGCAGGACGTGATCACGAAGGACAACGTCCCCGCCCGCGTAAACGCGGTCGCCTATTTCCGGATCATCGCCCCCAAGGACGCGATCGTCCAGGTCGAGAACTTCATGGTCGCGACCTCGCAGATCGCGCAGACCACGCTGCGGTCGGTGCTCGGGCAGCACCTGCTCGACGAGCTGCTCTCCGAGCGGGACAAGATCAACGCGATCTTGCAGGAGATCATCGACCAGCAGACCGCGCCCTGGGGGATCAAGGTTTCGATCGTCGAGGTCAAGGACGTCGAGATCCCATCCGGGATGCAACGGGCGATGGCGCGCCAGGCCGAGGCCGAGCGCGAACGCCGGGCGAAGGTGATCAACGCCGAGGGCGAGTTCCAGGCCTCGGAGCGGCTCCGCGACGCGGCGGCGGTGATGCAGGAGGAGCCGATCGCGATCCAGCTCCGCTACCTGCAGACGCTCCTCGAGATCGGCTCTGCGAACGCCTCGACGATCGTCTTCCCGGCCCCGATCGACCTGATCAGGCCGCTGATCGAGAGACACATGGTGACCAAGAGGGAGGAGAACGACGAAAACCGAACGAATTCTTAACGAGAGCGCGCAACACTCACGTCCGAACCCCGTCTTAGGTTCTACGCCATGGCAATCGCGATTCGTCCCGAGTTCGTCGATCCCCCGGAGCGGAACGAGCACGCGCGCCTGGTCGAGTCGATCGAGACGCTCCTCGCCGACTACCTCCGCCGCTCGATCGTCCGCCGTGAGAGCAACGTGCCGCTGAGCACGCTGATGCGCGACCTGCGCGCGCTGCTCGACTCGCCGGCGAACTAGGCGAAGGCCCTCCCGCAGTGACTACGGCTGCTCAGGACTGGCGCAGCCCGCGGTTCTGCTCGCGGAAGCGGCGCGCGGCGTCGATCGCGGCACCGAGGTTGAGGCCCTTGTCCTTCGCCTGCTTGATCAGCATCACGGTCTCGACGGCGTCCATGTCGTAGATCCGCTGCTTGCGTCCCTTGGTGGGGATCTGCGCCTTGTTCGTCCAGTAGTCGAGCTGCATCTTCGAGATGCCGGCCATCTGGCACACCTGGCCCAGGTAGAGCTCCACCTTGTCGAGGTGCTCCGCGAGGTTTATGGGTTCCAGGAAATCGACTTGGCCGTGGAATGACATACGCGTATCCCTTTCCACCACTATTGTAGGGATGGGAGAGGTTCTAGGACCCTCGCCGGTGGCGGTTGGGAAGCGCCGGGCTACTCGGGAGCGGCGACCGGCTCGTCGGCGCCCTCGACGACCGGCTCGGCAACGGGGGCGAGGCTGGAGACGACCTCGCCCTCCTTCAGCCGGACGACGATCACGCCTTGCGTGGCACGACCGAGCCGCTTGATCTCGTCGACGGACATGCGGATCACCGTCCCGCCGGTCGAGATCAGCATCACCTGGTAGCCCTCGCGCACGATGCGCGCACCGGCGAGCTTCCCCTTGGCGTCGGTCAGCTGCACGGTCTTGACGCCGAGCCCGCCGCGGCCCTTGCGCGGGTACTCGCGCACGGGCGTGCGCTTGCCGTAGCCCTGGTCGGTGACGACGAGCAGGTCGTCGTCGTCCCGGGCGACCGAGATCGCGATCACCTCGTCGTCCTTGCGCAGCCGCATGCCCTGGACGCCGGCCGTGGCGCGGCCCATCGGACGCGACTCCTTCTCGCCGAAGCGGATCGCCTGCCCGGAGCGCGAGACCATCAGGATGTCGTCCCCGATCGAGGCGTGGCGGACGCCGACGAGCTCGTCGCCCTCCTTGAGGTTGATCGCGATGATCCCGTCGGCCTTCAGGTTCGTGTTGTACTCGCCGAGCTTCGTCTTCTTCACCATCCCGTTCCTGGTCGCGAAGACCAGGAACTCCGACTCCTCGAAGTTGCGCGTCTGCAGGACGGCGCGGATCTGCTCACCCTGGCGGAACGGGAGAAGGTTGACCACGGCGCGACCCTTCGACTGGCGGGACCCGAGCGGGAGCTCGTGCACCTTCAGCCGGTAGACCTTGCCGACCGAGGTGAAGAACAGCAGGTAGTCGTGCGTCGAGGCGACGAAGAGGTGCTCGATGTAGTCGTCGTCCTTGAGCTCCATCCCCATCACGCCCTTGCCGCCGCGCCGCTGCTCGCGGTAGGTGCTGACCGGGAGACGCTTGATGTAGCCCGAGCGCGTGATCGCGATCACCATGTCCTCTTCCGCGATCAGATCCTCGAGGTCGAGCTCGCCCTCCGCCGCGACGATCTCCGTGCGGCGGTCGTCGTTCCTGCCGTACATCGTCTTCAGCTCGAGCAGCTCCTCGCGGATCAGCGCCATCACGCGCGCCTCGTCGCCGAGGATCGCGCGCAGCTCCGCGATCAGCTCGACCAGGTCGGCGTGCTCGGTCTCGACCCGCTTGCGTTCGAGCGCCGTCAGGGCGCGCAGGCGGAGGTCGAGGATCGCCTGCGCCTGGATCTCCGAGAGCTCGAACTTCTTCATCAGCTGCTCCCGTGCGGCGTCGGTGTCGGCCGCCGCGCGGATCAGCGCGATCACCTCGTCGAGGTTGTCGAGCGCGATCAGGTAGCCCTCGAGGACGTGTGCTCGCTCCTCGGCCTTGCGCAGCCGGAACTTCGACCTGCGCACGATCACGTGGCGCTGGAACTCGAGGTAGTGCCGCAGCAGCTCGAGCAGCGAGAGCGTCTTCGGCACGCCGTCGACGAGCGCGACGGCGTTGTAACCGAAGGTCGTCTGCAGCGGCGTGTGCTTGAACAACTTGTTGAGGACGACCTGCGGGACCGCATCGCGCTTCAGCTCGATCACGACGCGCATGCCCGACTTGTCCGAGAGGTCGCGGAGGCGCGAGATCTCCGCGAGCGTCCCGGTCTTGACGAGCTCCGCGATCTTCGCGATCACGCCTTCGTCTCCGCCCTTCTTCACGCCGTAGGGCAGCTCGCTGACGACGATTGCAGCCCGGCCGCCGCGCTGCTCCTCGGCGTGGGCGCGGGCGCGCATGACGATCCGACCGCGGCCGGAGCGATAGGCCTCCTTGATCCCGTCGCGGCCGAGGATGATCGCGCCGGTCGGGAAGTCGGGGCCCTTGATCTTCTTCGAGAGCTTCTCGACGTCCGCGTCGGGCTCGTCGATCAGCATGATCAGCGCGTCGACGACCTCGGTCAGGTTGTGCGGCGGGATGTTCGTCGCCATCCCGACCGCGATCCCCGTCGAGCCGTTGACGAGCAGGTTCGGGAACCGCGACGGCAAGACCTCCGGCTCCTTGCGTGACTCGTCGTAGTTCGGCGCGAAGTCGACGGTGTTCTCGTCGATGTCGCGGAGCAGCTCGGTCGCCATCCGCGCGAGCCGGCACTCCGTGTACCGCTGGGCGGCAGCGGGGTAGCCGTCGATGTTCCCGAAGTTCCCCTGGCCGTCGACGAGCGGGTAGCGCAGCGAGAACGGCTGCGCGAGGCGGACGAGCGTGTCGTAGATCGCGGCGTCCCCGTGCGGGTGGTAATTGCCCATCACCTCGCCGACGACCCGTGCGCACTTGACGCGCGGCCGGCCAGGCTGGAGGCCGAGTTCGGCCATCGCGTACAGGATCCGGCGATGGACGGGCTTCAGGCCGTCGCGCACGTCCGGCAGCGCGCGCGCGACGATCGTCGACATCGCGTAGTCGAGGAAGCTCGAGCGCATCTCCTGCTCGAGCTCGCGCGTCTCGATGCGGCCGGCGCCGAGCGGCTCTACGACATCAGACATCGAGGAATTTCACATCCTTGGCGTTCTGCTCGATGAACTCACGGCGCGGCTCGACCTGGTCGCCCATCAGCATCGAGAAGATCGCGTCGGCAGCCGCCGCATCGTCGACGGTCACGCGCACGAGCAGCCGGCGAGCCGGATCCATGGTCGTCGTCGCAAGCTCCTCGGCGTCCATCTCGCCGAGACCCTTGAACCGGCTGACCTGGATGCCCTCCTTGGCGAGGCCGAGCGCACGGGCACGCAGGTCCTCGTACGTCTCGGCGGACGCCTGCTTCTTGCCGGAGACGACAGTGAACGGCGGGGCGCCCATCGTCTCCTGGAGCCGCGCATAGCTCTTGCGCAGGCCGGCGTAGACGGGCGAAGAGAGCAGCGCAACGGGGAGGACGACATGCTCGGCAGCGCTGGTCTCGCGCTCGATCACCTTGACGCGGACAGCGTCGTCCTTCGCCTCGATCACCGAGACCTCGTAGCCGTTCGGCTCGATCGTCTTCAGGGCCTTCTTCATCGACGCGACGTCGGAGGCCTCGGTCTCGACCAACCGGTGCTGGACGACAAAGTTCGCCGCCGCGGAGCCGAAATCGGTGCGCAGTCGCGTCGACCAGCCCTCGAAATCGTGTAGCGCGCGGGCGAAGCGACCGTACTTCGCCTCGGTGAGCTTCTGCGGCTTGCCGGCACGGTCGGTCACCTCCATGTCCTTGATCCGCTCGCGCACGAGCAGGTCCTCGAACTGCGACTCCTTCTCCACGTACTGCTCGCGGCCGCCGAGCTTCACACGGTAGAGCGGCGGCACGGCGATGAAGACGTGGCCGCGCTCGACGAGCTCGGGCATCTGGCGGAACAGGAAGGTGAGGATCAGCGTGCGGATATGCGAGCCGTCCACGTCGGCGTCGGTCATGACGATGATCCGGTGGTAGCGGAGCTTCGTGATGTCGAACTCGTCCGCGATCCCGGTGCCGATCGCGGTCACCATCGCCTGGATCTCCGCGTTCGAGAGGACCTTGTTGATCCGGTTCTTCTCGGCGTTGATCACCTTGCCGCGCAGCGGCAGGATCGCCTGGAAGAGACGGTCGCGCGCGTCGACGGCCGAGCCGCCGGCCGAGTTGCCCTCGACGAGGAAGAGCTCGGCCGCCTCGGGGTCCTGGATCTCGCAGTCGGCCAGCTTGCCGGGGAGCGATGCGCCCTCGAGCGCCGACTTGCGGCGAGTGAGCTCGCGCGCCTTGCGCGCGGCCTGCCGTGCGCGAGCGGCGTCGATCGCCTTCGTGATGATCTGCTTCGCATCCTGCGGGTTCTCCTCGAGGTACTGGGCGAGCTTCTGGCCGACGACGGACTTGAGCAAGCCCTCCATCCCCGGGTTGCCGAGCTTCGTCTTCGTCTGGCCCTCGAACTGCGGCTCGGCGAGCTTCACCGAGATCACCGCCGCGAGGCCTTCGCGGACGTCCTCGCCCTCGAGGTTGTCCTCCTTCTCCTTCAGGAGCCCGCGGTCGCGCGCAACCTTGTTCAGGGTTGCGGTCAGCGCGGAGCGGAAGCCGGAGAGGTGGGAGCCGCCCTCGTGCGTGTTGATGTTGTTCGCGAACGAGAAGACCGAGTCGGCGTACGAGTTGTTCCACTGCATCGCGATCTCGACGTAGCCCTGGTCGCTCTCACCCTCGAAGTAGACGGCGTGCTTGTGAATCGGCTCCTTCGCCTTGTTGATGTGGGCGACGAAGTCGCGGATGCCGCCGGCGGCGTAGAATTCGTCGCGCTGTTCGCCCTCGCGCTCGTCGACGAGGACGATGCG
>JBKPRD010000050.1:0-18396 GCA_046734415.1 Actinomycetota bacterium
CCGTCGTGCTCGCCCGCCTCGTAGATCGGCAGGACGTTGCCGTGGTCGATCGACGCGGCGAGCCGCGACTCGCGCAGGAAGCGCTCGCGGAAGCTTGGATCCTCGGCCAGCTCGGGCGCGACGAGCTTCAGCGCGACGGGACGCTCGAGCCTCGTGTCGATCGCGCGGTAGACGACACCCATCCCGCCGCGGCCGACCTCCTCCTCGATCCGGTAGCCCGCGAAGGCCGCGCCGGCGGCGAGGGCGCCGCGCGTGCTCATCGTGCCGCCGCCGAGGTCAGGGACCAGGTGAACCGCGTGCGGCTTTCGGAAGGCGCGAGCCCGCCGGGACGCGGGCCCCTGCGGACGAGGAGGACGGGCGAGCCCGCCTCTTCGGCGATGCTCAGGCGCGTCGCGCCGAGCCCTTCCCGCTGCCAGCGGTCCGAGAATCCGACCACGAGGAGGCGGGCGGACTCGGCGGCGGCCAGCACGCCGCGCGTGCCCGGCTCGGTCAGCAGCGGCTCGGCGGCGACGCCGGCCGTGCGCTGGACGATCAGCGACGCGTCCGCGAGCAGCCTGCTGGAGTCGCGTGACGCACCCGCGACGCTCCCGAGCAGTCGCAGCGGCGCTCCGTGGGCACGAGCCAGCCAGGCGCCCAGCTCGAGTGCCGCCCAGTCGTGGTGAGCGGCGCCGAACGGCACGAGCACAGGGCCGGCGTCGAGCTCACCGTTGCGATCGGCGACGAGCGCGATGTCGCACGGAGCATCGGCGAGCAGTGCGCCCAGCGCGCCGCCCGGCAGCTCGTCCCGGAGCGGCCCGGGCTCCGTGGCGACGAGGAGCAGATCGACGTCCTGATCGGAGGCGAGCCGAATCAGGTCGGCGGCTCGGTCGGCGGACGTGAACACCGCCGTCCTCGCGGTCACGCCTCGCGCTTCGAGCTCCTCACGCCTGGCGTTCAGCTCGGCCGCCGCGGGCGCGAGCGCCTCGCGATCCTCGCTCGGAACGACGTGCGCGACGATCAGCTCGCGGCCGGGCTCGGCGGCCAACGGCCCGGCGAGCGAGAGCAGCGCAGGAAGCGGCCGCCCGTTCGGCTCGAGCAGGATCGCCCGCTCCCGTTTCATCGCGGTCTCGGCGGGCGGCGCACCGAGCAAGGGGTCGTGCGCCAGGATCGCGCGTTCGAGCTCCTGCAGCGGCGGGCTCGGGTCGAGCCCGAGCTCCTCGAGGAGCAGCTCGCGCGCACGGCGGTACGCGGCGAGAGCATCGGCCTGGCGACCCGAGCGATACAAGGCGAGCATCAGCTGTCCGCGGAGCCGTTCCTGCAAGGGGTGCTCCGCGGCGAGCGCCTCCAGCTCCGGGACCAGCTCGGCGTGGCGGCCGAGCGCGAGGTCGGCCTCGATCCGCTCCTCGAGCGCAACGAGTCGCAGCTCCTCCAGCCGAGCGACCTCGGCCGCTGCGAAGTCCTCGTACGCGAGATCGGCGAGCGGCGCGCCCCGCCAGAGCGACAGAGCCTCGCGGAGCTTCGCCGCCGCCGTGGCCGGCTCGGCACCACGCGCCTCCGCCACCAGCCGCTCGAATCGAGTGAGATCGAGCTCGTCCCCATCGACGCTCAGGACGTAGCCGGGCGCGCGAGTGGCGAGCACGTCGCCGCCGAGCGCCTTGCGCAGCCGCCAGATCTGGACCTGGACGACCTTCGACGCGGTCGCCGGCGGACGTTCCCCCCAGAGCCGGTCGATCAGCTCGTCGGTCGAGACGACCTCGTTCGCATGCAGCAGGAGCAGCGCCAGCAGCGCGCGCTGCTTCGGTCCGCCGAGCGCAACCCGACGGTCCTCGTCGACCACCTCGATCGGGCCGAGAATCCGATACTCCATGCCGCAAACCTCCCTGGGGCGCCTGACGCTAGCACGGTCGAACGCGCGCTCATAGGGCGCCTCCCTGCCTGAAAGCGCCTTGTGAGCGGCCGTTTACCGGCCGGCGAGACATTCCTCGTGCATCGACCGCACCCCGCGGTCGGAGACGGAGGAGGAAGTCATGATCGGCACTGGCAGCATCCGGATCGCAACCGCCGCAGTGATCGTGGCGGGCGCCGTCTCGCCCGTCGCGCTCGCGGGCGGGGAGCCGAAGAACGACTGGCCGTTCACACGGAGCGTCGCCGACCGCACGCCGGCGCAGGTGCAGCGCTCGGCGTCGCAGGCCGCGCCCGGGCTGGGCGAGCCGAAGAACGAGTGGCCGTTCACGCGGCCGGTCGGCGGCGCTGCGGTCGCCCAGGGGGCCCAGCTCGCGACGCCCTCACGCCTCGAGAGCGGCGAGGCCAAGAACGACCTGCCCTTCACGCAGCCGGTCGTGACGCCGACGGTCGTCTACCGGTCGGGCGGCTTCGACTGGGGCGACGCCGGAATCGGGGTCGCCGCCGGACTCGGAGTGGCGGCGCTGCTGATTGGCGGCCTGCTCCTCGCCCACCGCGGCCCGCGCGGCCGAAAGATCGGCGCTGCCGCCATGAGGTGAAACCTCCTCCTCGGGTCACGGCGTCGAGCGAAGGGCCTCCGCGGGAGGCCCTTCGTCGTGGAGGACGGCCTAGCTCTCGACGTGCTGCGAGCCGCCGTCCTGGCCGAGCACGAGGTCGCGCTCGGGGTCCGGGACGTGGTCGCGGGGGACGGGGGCGAGCGCCTCGAAGAACCGGACGCCGTCCCTCGTCCGCACCGAGTGCTCGACGCCGCGGTTGATCACGGCCCAGTCGCCGGCGCGCAGGATGCGGGTCTGTCCACCCACGGTGAGCTCGAGCTCGCCGTCGGTCACGATCATCACCTGCTCCGTGTGCGGGTGCGCGTGGGCATCGACGCCGAACCCCGGCTCGTAGTTCACCCGGCAGAGGAGGACCTGCTCACCGCCGGCGGCGTGGATCTTCACACCCGGGACGAACTCGTAGAGCTCGACGCCGTTCCAGGTCCCGAACGCGGAGTCAGGCACCGGCGCCGACGGGGAAGCGGAAGCGCGACCCCGCGGCCGCCACCGTGTTCACGGAGATCTCCTCGTCGAAGATCGCCCACTTGCCGTCCGTGCGCGGCCCCTTCTCCTTCTGTGCGAGCGCGCGGAGAACCCGCTCGGGTGCGATCGGCAGCTCGGTCACCCAGACGCCGATCGCGTCGTAGACGGCCGCCGCGATCGCCGGCGGCTGCGGGTTGTTCGCCATCTCGCTGATCCCCTTCGCGCCGTACGGGCCGTCGGCGGAGGGATTCTCGATGATGATCGTGTCGATCTTCGGCAGCCCCTCGATCCCGGGCGCGAAGTACGACCCGAACTCGCCGCCGCGGTGCTCGGGGCTCGGGTAGTAGGGGTAGCAGGCCTCGAGCACGCCAAGCCCCAGGCCCATCAGGGCGCCGCCCTGGATCTGCCCCTCGACGAGCGTCGGGTTGATCGCGCGGCCGACGTCGAAGCACTGCCAGAGGCGCTCGACGCGCACCTCGCCGGTCTCGTCGTCCACTTCGACTTCTGCGGCGCACGCGGCGTACGAGATCGCGGAGTGGGGCGGGAGATCCACCTTGCCGGTCTCGGGCTCGACGATCGACGCATACGGCTTCAGTTGCGCGCCCGCTCCCGTGATCAATTCGCCGTGCACCCAGGTCGCGGCCGCGGCCACGTCGGGGACGCCGATCTTCTTCTGCGGCGCGCCCTTCGCGATCACCTCGCCGTCGACGACGTCGAGGTCCTCCGGCGCGATCTCGAGCTCCTTGGAGGCGATCTCGAGCAGCTTCTGCCGCGCGGAGAGTGCCGCCTTCTCGACGGCCTTGCCGGCGACGAAGGTCGCGCGCGAAGCGAAGGTGCCCGTGCAGACGGGGGACGAGTCGGTGTTGGAGTTGTCGTAGGTGATCCAGTCGTAGGGGACGCCGAGCGTCTCGGCGACGATCTGGCTCTGGATCGTCTTCGAGCCGTTGCCGATGTCGGAGGTCCCGGAGAAGACGTCGACGCGGCCGTCCGGCTTGATCTTGATCCACGCCTGCGACGGGTCGCCGTTCTGGTTCATGCCGGTCGGGTACTCGATCGCCGAGATCCCACGGCCCTTGAGCTTGGCCATCAGTGGTCCACCTTTCCGACCTGGGCGACGAGGTGCTCGGGAAGCAGGTCGTCCGAGCGGGAGTCGCGCGTCATCGTCCGGTACTCGGCGGGCAGCTCGTGGCCGGTCGCTTCCGCGATCGCGAGGATCGTCGGTACCGTCGAGGGATCCGTGTACGAGATCCCGTTCGGCGAGGTGTCGCCGATCCGGTTCGCGTTCTTCAGCCGCAGCTCGAACGGGTCGATACCGAGCACCTCCGCCACGCGCGAGACGTGCAGCTCGGTCGCGAACGAGACGGAGGTGACGCCGAAGCCGCGCATCGCCGTCGTCGGCACGCGGTTCGTGAACACGACGTAGCCGTCGAAGTGCAGGTTCGGGATCGTGTACGCGCCCGTGTGGTGGAAGCTGTGCTTGGTCACGCCGTACGGCGAGAACCGCGCGTACGCGCCCGAGTCGTGCAGCGTCAGCATCTTCCGGCCGAGGATCCAGCCGTCCTTCGTCACGGCGTCGGCGATCTCCATGTGCCAGGGCGCGCGCGTCGAGGAGCAGAGGAACTCCTCCTCGCGCGTCCAGCGCCACTTGACCGGCCGTCCGGACTTCAGCGCGAGCAGAGCGCAGGGCGTCTCCGCCGCCGTGTCGACCTTGCCGCCGAAGCCGCCGCCGACCGTCCCGCCGACGAACTTGAGCTTGTTCAGCGGCCACTCCAGGTGGGCGGCGACGACGCCCATCGAGAAGTAGAGCGCCTGCGTGCACGAGTAGATCGTCAGCCGGCCGCTCGGCTCCGGGACGGCCAGCGCGATCTGGGTCTCGAGCGGCATCTGCTCGATCGCCGCGGGCCGGTAGACGCCCTTGACGATCGTGTCGGCCTTGTCGAACGCCGAGTCGATGTCGCCCTTCCGGATCTGGCGGACGTCCATGTCGGCCTCGTAGTGCGGGTACCAGTTGCCCCACTGGTGGATCTGGGGCGCATCGGGGTCGGCGGCCTTGCGGACGTCGAACAGAGCCGGCCGTTCGTCGAAGTCGATCTCGATCGCCTCGACCGCGGCCTGCGCCGTCTCCTCGTCCTCTGCCGCGACGACCGCGATCGGCTGGCCCTTGTAGCGCACCTCGTCCTTCGTGAGCAGGGGCTCGTCGCCCGGGATCCCGAGTGCCTCGAGGTGTCCGTAGACGAGCCGCGGCACGTCCTTCCACGTAACCACCGCATGGACGCCCTTGACGGCCTCGGCCTTCTTGGTGTCGAGCTTCGTGATCCCGGCGTGGTGGAGGGGCGAGCGGAGCGCCTTCGCCCAGAGCATGTTCGGGACGCGGACGTCGTCGACGAACTGCGACCGCCCTGTGACGTGGGCGACGCCGTCGTAGCGCGGGAGCCGTGCGCCGACGGCCTTCATGCCGGGCTCCCCGGGACGAGCACTTGCGGCTCGTCCTCGCTCGGCTCCGGCGTCAGATCGAGATCGCCGACGTCTCCCCGTGCCGCCCCTTCGACCGCCTCGAGGATCTTCACGTAGCCGGTGCACCGGCACGTGTGACCCGCCAGCGCGCGCTCGATCTCGTCGCGGTCGGGGCTCGAGCTTCGCTCGAGGAGAGCGTGAGTTGCCAGCAGGAAGCCAGGCGTGCAGAACCCGCACTGGGCGCCGTAGAACTTGTGGAAGGCCGCCTGCACCGGTGCGAGCCGCTCGGGCGTCCCGAGCCCCTCGACGGTGGTGATCTCGGCGCCGTCGACGGCTGCAACCGGGAGGAGGCACGAGCGGCGCGGCTCGCCGCCGACGAGGACGGTGCACGTTCCGCACCCGCCCTGCTGGCAGCCGGCCTTGGGGCTCGTGATCCCGAGCTCCTCGCGCAGCACGTGGAGGAGCGGGCTGAGCGCCGGGCTATCGATCTCGTGCTCGACGCCGTTGACTGTCAGTCTCATCGGTCTCCTTCTACGAGAGGTCGGCCAGGGCCCGCTCGACGAGCTTGGGCAGGACTTGCGCGCGGTACCAACCGGACGCGACCGCGTCGTCGGGCGGCTCGATGCCCGCGAGCGGGTCGTCGGGGTCGAGCGTCACGGCGTGCGGCCAGAGCCCGGTGGCGGCGAGGCGTACCTCACCGTCGCGCTCCGCGGCTGCGACCGCGAGGATCGTGTAGTGGTGCGTGTGCGGGCGCGTGGCGGTGACGTAGGCCGTCTTCCGCTTCGCGTCGTCGTACGAGACGTCGAGGACGAGCCGTCCCGCGCCGTCGGCGAGGAAATCCTCGATCGGCTCAGTGCGCTCGCGGCCGACGCCGGCGGAGCGAACCGTCGCACCGAGCACGATCAGCGGCGCCTGCAGGTCGCCACGCGGCGCGTCGGCCGAGGCCACTGCGCAGACGTTGCCGCCGACGGTCGCCTGGGCGCGGATCTCGGGGTCGGCGAGGTGCCGGACGGCGGCCGCGAGCGGGTCGTCGCCGTCCTCGAGCGCCGACAGCGGCGCCGCGGCGCCGATCGTCACCTTCCCGTCGGCGCGCGTGACACCGCCGAGTCCGGCACGCGAGAGCAGCAGCGCCTTCTTCGGGCGCACGCGGCCGGCCGCGAGGTCCGGCATGACGATCGTGCCGCCGCCGATCACCGTCACGCCCGCTCCGTCGCCGAACGCGGTGACGGCCTCGTCGACCGAGGAGGGAACGAGGACGTCGACGTCGGCCAGCGGCATGTCTTTCGATCTATACCAGACTCACTCGTGTCGATCAGGCGGCGTCGGCGAGGACCAACTCCTGGCCACCCGCGCGCCGGCGGATCACCGAGAGCCGGTGGCCGACCTGGAGGCCGGACCGGTCGAGCTCGAACCGCCCGAAGAAGGTGGTCGTCGAGAGGCGGTGGGCGGCCGTCGACGGGTCGACGGGATCGAGCTCCAGGCAGCGCGCGGCGACGAGTGCGGCGGCATAGGCCTGTGCGGCGACATAGTCGGTGACGCTGGGCGGCCCGCCCAGGTCCGGGTGCCACTGCACCGGCGCGAGCGTTCCCTCTGGCCAGACCGGCGGTGCGTCCGGAAGGCCGGGAGAGACGCCCCCGAGGACGACTCCGACACGTGCGAGCTCGCGAAACCGCTCCGCCTCCCACTCGACGCTTCCGCAGAGAAGGACGCAGTCGGCCGCGTTGGGATCGCGGACGAGACGTAGACCCAGGGCGGGCGCCTCGCGCTCCAGCCCCTCGCGCGCGAAGCGGGCAAACGCGCCCGGGGCGGCGAGGACGGCCACCCGGCTCGCGCCGTACAGCTCGATCGCCGCCCTCGCGACGGCGACGAGGTAGCGGCTCGACGGCGTCGGCACCGAGACGACGCCCGGCAGCCGCTGGACGTCGTCCGCCGCAGCTCCGTGGTTCCAGACCGGGCCGCCGCTTCCCCGCGCCACGGCCCGCGTCGTGTCGCTTCCATACGGCCCGAGCACAGGGCGGCAGCCGGCCGCGACCAGCTCGGCGTGGACGCGCGCCGCCGAGCGCGGGTCGCTCTCGTCGTCCTCCAGACGGAGCTCGCGACCGGTGTCACGCGCCCAGGCTGCCAGTCCCGCGCCCATCGACACGCCCTGCAGCGCGTAGCGCCCCGTCAACGGGACGGGAGCTGCGGCTCTAGGAGTAGTCCTGGTGGTAGACGTGCGTCGGCTCGATCACGAACGAGATCCGCCGCTCGCCCGGCTGGCGCCACGGGTACGGCGTCTGCCCGAGGTACTTCTCGGCGAGGGAGTCGATGTCGGCCTCCGCCTCGTCACCGGTGTAGGTGTCGACGACGCGACCCTGGATCTCGGCGCTGTGGTAGCCGTTCTCCGGGTCGACCCACGAGAGCGCGACGTGCGGGTTGTGCTCGATGTTCCGCGGCTTCTTCCGGCCGAGCGCCGAGTTGACGACGATGTTGCCGCCCTTCGGCTTCACCCACACGGTCGTCACCTGCGGCGAGCCGTCGGGGTTGACGGTGGCGAGGTGCCAGAACTGCGGGCCCTCGATTGCCTTGCGGAGCTTCTCGGGCAGGTCGACTGCCATCGCGCCTCCTCTTCGAGTGGTTGGTCCGACGCTACACGATCCGGGTTTCCAGGTACTCCCAATCCCGGTTGAAGCGGTAGGAGTGCCGGGTGGGCGGCTGGGGCGCCTGGGTCTCGAGCCAGCGGACGCGTCCGTCGCTCCGGTTGTAGAACGCGTGGACGCAGCCGACGCCGGTCCAGAACGCGTCGCCGGTACGGAGAAGGTAGCGCTCGCCGTCCGCCTCCGCCTCGACCTCGCCGTCGAGGATCACGTATGCCTCCTCGAGCGGGTGGTCGTGGGGGTGCGCGACCCCGCCGGGCTCGTACTCGACCATGAACATCGTGTGCAGCTGCGCGTCGAGGCGCTGGTCGACCAGCATCTTCACGGCGATCCCGCTGTACGCGAGGAGCGCCGTCGCCATGCTCGCCGAGACCGCCGGCTCGTCGACCGCGGCGCCCGCCTTCAGCCGGTCGAGCTCCATCTGGCCGTGGTCGAGGCGGAACAGGTTCCGCGTGCGCGGGTCGCGCACGTCGAGCTGGACGGCCTCGTCCCCGTCGAGTGCCGGCCCGACGAAGAAGGTGTCCTTCTCGCCCGCCTCGTCGACGCGCGGCTGCGGCGCGTACATGTCGATCCAGCGCGCGGCGCCCTGGGCCGGCCCGATCCACGCGTGCCGGACGCCGACGGGCACCACGCCGCAGGCACCCGGGCGGAGGCGGTAGGCGCGGCCGTCGAGGACGAGAACCGGCGAGCCGTCGAGGACGTAGAAGCTCTCCTCGAAGGAGTGCAGGTGCTCGTTCACCCAGCCGCCGGACTCCAGGCTGCACATGCCGACCGCCATGTGCACCGATCCCGCGGCGGCGTCCACGATGGCGCACCGGGCGAACCCGTTGCTCGCATCGGGGTACGCGGGCTGTGGGCGGATCTCGGCGGCGCGCAGAACGTAGTGCACTGTTCAGCTGGAACATACAGAGGTGCGGCTCAGACCGTCAAACAGCTGCAATACCGGGTGATATTGCGACTGCGGCGAGCCCTGTGTTTAATGCTCCTGAACTTGCCGCCTGCCCAGTCCCACCCGTGAGCGAACCGCGCCGGGCCGTCGTCGTCGGTGGAACGTCGGGAATCGGACGGGTCGTCGCCGAGCGCCTCGCCGGCCGAGGAGAGGCGGTCGTCGTCGCCGGGAGAGACGCGGACCGGGCGGCGGCCGTCGCCGGCGAGATCGGCGGGCAAACGCGCGGCCTCGCGCTCGATCTCGGCCGGCCCGAGGAGATCGCTCCGCGGCTCGAGGACGTCGACCATGTGGACTCGCTCGTGATCGCGGCGATCGAGCGGGACGAGAACACCGTGCGCGAATACGACGTCGAGCGCGCGCTGCGGCTCGCGACCCTCAAGCTCGTCGGCTACACCGAGGTGATCCACGCGCTGGCTCCGCGTCTGGCGAACGATGCGGGAATCGTCCTGTTCGGCGGTCTCGCCAAGGAGCGTCCGTACCCGGGCTCGACCACCGTCACGACCGTCAACGGCGCAATCAGCTCGATGGTCCGTACGCTCGCCGTCGAGCTCGCGCCGGTCCGCGTGAACGCGATTCACCCGGGCATCGTCGGCGACAGTCCCAGGTGGAGCGGGAAGCCGGCCGCTGTGCTCGACGCGCTCGTCAGTCGCACCCCTTGCGGGCGGCTGGCGACGATGGAGGACGTCGCGCACGCAGTCCTGTTCCTGCTCGACAACCAGTCCGTGAACGGCGTCAACCTCGACATCGACGGCGGCTGGCTGTTGACCTAGCCGCCGGCGATGGTGTCTAATCCTGCTGAACGGGCGGTAGACCGTTAATGAATGCTTTACGGAGCACGCAAGGAGGCAGTCGTGAGCGAGCGTCTGGTCGTCCGGGGCGGTTTTGTCGTGTCGATGGATCCGAACGTCGGCGAGGTGCCGAACGCCGACATCCTGGTCGAGGACGGGAAGATCGTCGAGATCGGCCGCGGGCTCGACGTCGGGGACGCCGAGGAGGTCGACGCCGGTGGGATGATCGTCCTGCCCGGGTTCATCGACACTCATCGCCACACCTGGCAGACCCCGGTACGCGGCGTGCTCCCCTGCTGCACGCTCGACGCCTACTTCGGCGACATGCTCGGGAAAATCGGGCTCAACTACCGCCCCGAGGACGTCTACATCGGGAACTACGCGGGGTCGCTCGAGGCGCTCAACGCCGGGATCACGACGCTGCTCGACTGGTCGCACATCTCGAACACGCCCGAGCACTCCGACGAGGCCGTCCACGGCCTCCAGGACTCGGGCATCCGAGGCGTCTACGCCCATGGAATCCCGGGCGACAACAGCTGGTGGGCATACAGCGATCGGCAGCACCCCGACGACATCCGGAGAATCCGCGAGCGGTTCTTCTCGTCGGACGACCAGCTGCTCACCCTTGCGCTCGCGGCACGCGCCGTCGGCAACGTGACGCCGGAGGTCGCGCAGCACGACTGGGCGCTCGCGCGCGAGCTGGGGATCCGGATCACCGTCCACGTCGGAATGCGCCTGACGGGCGTCCACGTGAACCACATCCTCGGTATGCGGGACGCCGGAGTCATGGGTCCGGACACGACGTACATCCACTGCACGGACTCGACCGACGAGGAGCTCGACCTGATCGCGGAGACCGGCGGGAGCGCGTCGATCGCCGCCTACGTCGAGCTGTTGATGGGGCACGGCCGGCCACCGACCGGCCGGCTGCTCGAGCGCGGCGTCAGGCCTTCGCTCTCCGTCGACGTCGTCTCGAGCGTCCCGGGCGAGATGTTCACGCAGATGCGCACTGCGCTCGTCTACGAGCGCATCCTCGCCTTCACCGAAACCCCCGACGAGCCGTTCGCGCCCACTCTCACGCACCGCGACGTGCTCGAGTTCGCGACGATCGAGGGCGCGCGCGCGTGCGGCCTCGACGCAAAGGTGGGCTCACTCGCGCCCGGGAAGCAGGCGGATCTGGTCCTGCTGCGCGCCGACCGGATCAACGTCGCCCCGCTGATCGACCCGGTCACCACCACGGTCGTGTTCGCCGACACGTCGAACATCGACTCGGTCTTCGTCGCCGGCAGGGCGGTCAAGCGCGACGGCGAGCTCGTCGGCCACGACGTGAACCGCGTCTTCGGCCTCCTCGAGGAGTCGCGCGACTACCTGCTCAGCCAGGCGGGGATGCTGCCCGACTGGGCCGCGGCGCCGGCGACCGCGTAGGCGCCGAAACCGGTGTCGGGCACCGGTTTCGAAGCGCCTCTAGGCCGGGTGCCTGGCGCCGTTTACAACTCGCCGCGCACGATCGCAGCGCCCTCGGCGAGGGCCTGCAGCTTCATCCTCGCCACTCGGCGCGGGAGCGGCTTCATCCCGCAGTCGGTCGAGAGCGTCACCCGCTCGGCGGGGACGTGCTCCAGCACCTTGCGCGCACGGGCCGCGACCTGCTCGGGCGACTCGATCATCATCGAGCGGATGTCGAGCACGCCGACCTGGACCTCCTTGTCGGCCGGCAGGTTCGCGAGGAACTCGATCCCGGCCATGTCACGGTTGGCGTAGTCGAGCACGAACTGGTCGATCCCGGGCGTGTCGAAGAAGTGCGGGAGCACCGTCTGGTAGCCCTCGGGGAAGTTCGCGCTGAGGATGTCGTTCCCCCACGCATTGCCGAAGCAGAAGTGCCAGCCGATGAAAGCGTCGACGCCCTCGGTGCACTTGCCGATCACGTCCTTGATCCATTCGTAGTCGGCGTCGTTGCCCGTGAAGAGCGGGAGCCAAGCGCCGAGGTCCTCGAGCTGGAGGTACTTCGCCCCCGCCGCGACCAACGCCTTCATCTCGGCATTGAAGATCGGCGCGAGCGCGTAGCAGAGCTCCTGCGGGTCCTTGTAGTGCTGGAAGTAGACGTGCCAGGCGAGGTTGACCGGGCCCGCGCCGACCGAGACCTTGATCGGCTTGTCCGTGTACTGCTGGGCGATCTTGAACAGATCGACGAGGCGGATCGGGCCGTGCGTGACCGGGCCGCTGTTGATCACGCCGCCCCAGTCGGTGAGCAGCTCGTTGACCCTGTTGTGCTCGCTCTCCTCGCTGATCGACGGATGCTCTTCTCGTGCCGGGTCGAAGCCGCCGATCCGCTCGTACATGTACCAGCAGAACGACCCGATCACGCCGACGTAGTCGTCGTACGACATCTGCCCGTCTGTGACGATGTCGAGGCCGGCCTCCTCCTGGTCGTGGATCACGGCGTGCGTCGCGTCGTGGTAGGCCTCCTCGTGCTGGACCTCCTTGAACGCCACGCGGACGTCACGGCCGAGGAGCTGCTGCGTGTACCACTTCGGCCTGGGATAGGAGCCAACCATCGTGGTCGGCAGGACTGTGTCGACGATCTGCTTCGGCATTTGGTTCCCTCCTAGGGCTGGTTTGCGGACACTAAATCCCTCATCCTGCCGATGCCTCGCCCTGGCGCACGCGCAGCCGTCCGACGGCCAGCCTGCTCGAGCGCAGCCGCGCGATCAGCTCGGGAGCCTGGTAGAGCACGAGCGCGACCAGGATCAGCACGCCGATCGTCATGTCCGCGTACTCCGTCGGTTGGTGGAACAGCGGCAGGATGTTGTCGATCAGCGAGAGGAACAGCGCGGCCAGGAGCGTGCCGACGAACGACCCTCGCCCGCCGGCGAGGCTTGCCCCGCCGAGCACGCCGGCGGCGATGCTCTCGAGCGCGAAGTTCCCGATGAACGGCGAGCCGATCTGGACCTCGGCGGCGAGGTAGTAGCCGGCGATCGACGCCATCACGGAACAGGCGATGAACGCGAGGATGACCGCGCGGCCGGTTCTGATCCCGATCCGGCGCGCGGACGTCTCGTCGAGCCCGACCGCCCGCAGCGCCATGCCCGAGCGCGTGCGGTAGAGCCACACGTCGCCGAGCAGCGCGAGCACGACGACCCCGATGAACGCGAGCGGCACGAAGCTCCAGCTCGTCGTCAGCGCGTCGACGGCGTTGCCCGAGATCGGTCCCTCGGGATGGTCGCGTAGCCACAACGAGGCGCCCTGGAGGATGCTGAGCGTGGCGAAGGTGGCGATGAACGACGGCAGGCGGAAGACCCGGATCAGGACTGCGTTGAAGATGCCCGTGGCGACCCCGACGCCGACCAATGCGAGCGCGCCGGGGACGAGTGCCCAGCTCGAGGTCTCCAGCGTCATCGTGTACGACGCAACCACGACGCACAGCGTCATCAGGCCGGCGACGGAGAGGTCGAAGCCGCCCACGAGCAGCGCGCACGTCTGGCCCAGCGCGACGAGCGCGAGCGGCATCGTCGCGAGCAGGAGGTTGCGGAGGTTGTAGCTCGTCAGGAACGCGTCCTGGCGCACTGCCGTGTACGCGCCCACGGCGAGGATCAGCGCGCCCATCAGGACGAGCGGGACGACGCCGCGGAACCTGATCCCGGCGACCGCCGCCGCCACCCGGGCGCCGAACGTCATGCCGGCCTCGGGCCGTCGACGGCCAGCGGCTCGGTGGTCGCCGCCCGCGCGCCGACGATCGCCTCGACGATCCGGCGCTCGCCGAGGTCCTCACCGCGGATCTCGTCGACGATCTTCCCGCGGGACATGACGACCACGCGGTCGCACAGCCCCGCCAGCTCGAGTGGGTCGCTCGACTTGACGACGATCGCGACGCCGTCCCTCGCCTTCCCGCGCAGCGCCTCGTAGATGTCGAACCGGGCGGCGACGTCGACCCCCTGTGTCGGCTCCTCGGCCAGGATGACGTTGACGTCTCCACGCAGGAACGGGCGCGTCAGCGAGACCTTCTGCTGGTTGCCGCCCGAGAGGGACTGGATGGGTTGCTCGACCGACGCCATGCGGATGCTCAGGCGGCGGGCCTGCTCGTCGACGATGCGACGCTCACGCCCACGGTTCAGAAGACCGATGCGTCCCAGCCGCCGCAGGATCTGGATCGTCGTGTTGATCCGCACGCTGAGCACCGGGAAGAGCGCCTCCCCGATGCGGTCGGCGCTGAGCAGCACGACCCCTGCGCGAAGGGGGCCGACCGGCGACCGCGTGTCCAGCTCGCGGCCGTTGCAGGTCGCGCTCCCGGTCGCGCGCTCGGCACCGGCGAGCGCGCGCAGGAACGGCACTTGCCCGTTGCCCTCCGCGCCCGCGATCCCGACGATCTCGCCCTTCGCGACTTCGAGGTCGATCGGCCCGAAGCGCTCGCCCCGGAGGCCCGAGACGGAAAGCAGAACCTCCCCATCGGCGGCGGCGTCATGCCGTTCCGGGAACGCGAGCTGGAGCGGGCGGCCGATCATCCGTTCGACGAGGCTCTCCTCGGACATCGCGGCCGCCTCGAACGTCCCCTGGCCGACTCCGTCGCGGAGAACGGTGATGCGGTCGGCGATCCCGAGCACCTCCGGGAGGCGGTGGCTGACGTAGGCGATGCCGACCCCGGCCTGGCTCTGCTCGAGCACGATCGCGTGGAGCCGCTCGACGTCCTCCGGCCCGAACGCCGTCGTGGGCTCGTCCAGGAGGAGCACCTTCGGGCGGGCCAGCAGCGCCTTGATCACCTCGAGGAACTGCCGGTTTGCGAGCGACACCGACCGGACTGCCGCCGTCACCGGGACGTCCAGGCCGAACTCTGCGAGCTTCGCCGCCGCCCACTCCTGCATCCGTCCCCACGCCGGCTGCTCGCCCCAGGGTGCGGCGAGGTAGAGGTTCTCCGCGACCGAGAGGTCGAGGATGTGCGAGTAGGTCTGGTACGCCATGCCGAGGCCGAGTGCCCGCGCCTCGACTGGAGAGCCGTGCCGGCGCAGCTGGCCGCCGATCTCGATCTCTCCCGCGTCGGGAGCGACGAAGCCGCTCGCGACCCCGAGCAATGTTGACTTCCCGGACCCGTTCTCCCCGACGAGCGCGTGCACCTCGCCGGCGCGGCACTCGAAGCTGACGTCGCGAAGCGCCTGTACCGCTCCGTAGGACTTCGACACGTCGCGAAGCGACAGAACGGGCCCGGGATTCGACATGTTCTCCTTGCTCGGGACCTAGAGCGTTCTTCCTTTCTCTACGGATACATCCGCTTGAGCAGGGACAGCGGGATGAGCGACGTCGCCGAGGCCTCCTGCGGATAGCCCTTGACGCACGAGTCGCGCACGCGCTGGTTCTGCAGCTGGATCGGGAAGACGATCCGCGGCGGGATCTTCGCGCCCTTCAGCTTCATCATCGCCGCGGTGAAGGCAACGCGGATCTGCGTGTTCCCTGACGTGTAGTACCACATCTTCAGGTTGGGGTTTTTCATCTGGTCGAACGTGCAGCCCATGCCCACGTCGTCTGTCCTGAGCGTGAGCACCGTGTTGAACGGGATGCCGGCGGCCTTGTACGCCGCGACCGCGCCCTGCGCCATCCCGAGCCCGTACTCGTAGCTCCAGCCCTTGATGTTGGGATGCGCGGCGAGGATGCCGGCGACGACCGACTGCACCTTTGACGGATCCCAGTTCGTCGGCTCTTGCGCAACGACCTTGATGTTCGGGTTCAGCCTGGGCAGCTCGCACTTCTGCCAGCCGGCCGACAGAGGATTCCCCGGGAAGCCGCCGAGGAAGGCGATCTCGCCCGACTTCACCTGCGCGTTCATGATCTGCGCGTACGCCTTGCCCAGATTGCAGGTGTCCTCACCGACCACCGTTAGGTAGTTGGTGCCCGGCCCGGTCACGAAGCCCCACGCGTACGTGGCGACGGGGATGCCCGCCTGTGTCGCCTCCCGCATCACCGGCAGCATTGCGTCGCCGTAGTCTGGATAGCTGACGATCAGGCTGACCTTCTGTGCGATCGCCGCCTTGAAGTCGGCGATGCCCTGGTTCAGGTCCGAGTGGGCGCTCTTGTAGATGATCCTGCCGACGTCACGATACGTCAGCGCCTGGAGGATGAACTCCATCTTCGACATCTGGCGGTAGACGTTCTCCCCGAATTGCTCGATGTAGGCGACGGTCAGCTTGCCGCCGGTGCCGGTGCTGCACCCGTTGTTCTTCCAGCACTGGAGCGCCAGGTTGTAGTTGACCTTTCTATCGGAGCGGCCGAGGCCCGCCAGCGCGATGTTGCGCGCGACCGGGTTCACCGGCAGCAGCCTGGCCTGGAAGAGCGTCTTTGCGAGTGTGCTCGCCCTCGCCCGATAGACCTCGCCGAAGCCGCCACCCTTGCCGATGAACACTGGCCTCGCGGTCTTGGCGTGCGTCTTGCCGGTGCCGCCGAGACTCGTCGCGGCGACGACCAGCGCCGCCACGAGCAGGACGAGCGGAAGCACCACCAGGATGGCCTTCCTCCGTCCCATCGCTTTCCGAACGTGCATCGTTCCCTCCTTTCGCGAGCCTCAGCTCGGGTTGGTGCCCATGCTGGGTTGCCCGCTCGATGGTTCCGACGGTCGCAGGATGCGGCCGAGCAGTGACGCCACCCGGTCGCCGGAGACGAGCAGTCCGGCGATGATCGCACCGCCGGAGACGATGAACTGGAGCGCCGGCGAGAGCCCGCGGATCAGGAGCATCTGCGTCAGCAAGGTGAGTGCCAGCGCCGCGACCCAGGTCGACGTCGCGCTCGCCAGCCCGCCGGAGAGCGACGCCCCGGCGATCACGACCGCCGCGATCGGTAGGTACAGATAGCCGGCGCCGAAGGCCGGGTCGATGTTGATGCGGATCCCGGCGAGCAGGATCGCAGCCATGGCGTACAGCGTCCCTGCCGCGGTGTAGGCCAAGACGACGTGCGTCCGGACATGCAGCCCGGCCATCCAGGCCGCTCTTGGGTTTGCGCCCACCGCCTGGAAGCGGCGGCCGGGGGCCGTGTAACGGAGCAGCAGCGCGAGGGCCACGGTGATCCCGGCGCCCATCCAGAAGACGGAGCTGATGCCGAGCGGCTTCTCCGCCGCCCACGACGAGAGTGCCGGCGGAACCTGCAGTGAGTTCGTGTTCTCGCGTGCGTACCGCAGGCTCCAGGCGCCGACGACCAGGCCGACGGCGAGCGTGACGATCAGGGGGTTCAGCCTGACGAGGCCGACGAGGATCCCGTTCACGAGCCCGACCCCGGCGCCGAGACCGAGGCACGCGAGCAGGCCGAGCGCCAGCCGGTCGTCCTGTCCGAGGCTGACGCCGACGATCAGATTGCCGCCGAACGAGATCACGCCCGGCGTCGAGAGGTCGATCCCCGCCTGCATGATCACGAGCATCTGGCCGAGCGCAGCGATCGCGAGGATCGTCATGTAGGGGAGGATGTACGCCCACGACGTGTTCTGGATCGCCCGCGGCGCGATGATCGCCGCGACGGCGACGAGCACGCCGGTCGCGAGCCAGATGGGCAGGAACCGTGCGGCGACGGTGGCGTTCGCCACCAGCGTCCTCACACGTGAGGTCATGGGCCGCCCTTTCGGGGGCGGGGGCGACGGTGAGGGCTAGCCGCGGCCAGAAGGCCATTTTGTGCATTTCCGGCGAAGAGTGTCAACCGACGACGAACGCGGCTGCAGAGGTGTTTATGGCCGCTGTACACACGGCGCCCACGGACGCCTACAGCGAGGCGGGATCCTCGAGCAGCGCGCGCACGCGGGCGAGGAACACGGCCGCCTCTGCGCCGTAAAGGATGCGGTGGTCGCAGACCAGAGTGGCGCTCATCAGCGGGCGAACGACGAGCCCGCCGTCGGCGCCGATGGCCGGCCGCGGCTCGACCGCCCCGACCGCGAGGATCGCCGCCTGCGGGGTGTTCAGCAGCGCCTCGAAGCGGCGGACGCCGTGCATGCCGAGGTTCGAGACCGTGAAGGTGCCGCCGTCGAGCTCGGCGGGCGTCAGCCTGCCAGCCCGCGCCTTCTCCGCCAGCTCGCGGGACGCGGTGCGGATCTCGGCGAGCGACTTCTCGTCGGCGCGGTGGATGACGGGAACGAGGAGGGCGTCCTCGGCGGCGACCGCGATCCCGACGTTGATCTCGGCCGCGTAGCGGAACCCGTCGTCGCTGTACGACGCATTGACGCGGGGATGCTCGCCCAGCGCGAGGGCGCACGCCTTGACGACGAGGTCGTTGAACGACGGCTGCGGGTGGAGCGAGCGCCGGAGCTCGGCGCACGCGGTCATGTCGATCTCGACCTCGGCCGCAAACGTCGGCACGGCCGCCGCCTCGACCATGTGCCGCGCCACCGCCTGCTGCACGCGCGTGAGCGGCTCGGGCCCCGGCCCGGCCGAGGCGGCGGCCGGGACGCTGCCTACGGCGCCGGCGTCGCGCTCGATGTCCTCCTTCGTGATCATCCCGTTCGGCCCGGTCCCCTGCACCGCGGTCAGGTCGACCCCGCGCTCCTGCGCGATCCGCTTCGCGATCGGGGAGGCGTTGACGCGTGCTCCCCGAGGCGCGGTGGACGCGGGGGCCCGCGGCGCGGGGATCTCCTCGGACGGTGAGCCGATCCACGC
>JBKPRD010000051.1:0-5433 GCA_046734415.1 Actinomycetota bacterium
TACTCGGTGCTGCTGCTCGACGAGATCGAGAAGGCCCACCCCGACGTCTTCAACATCCTCCTGCAGATCCTCGAGGACGGCAGGCTGACCGACGCCCAGGGGCGGACGGTCGACTTCCGCAACTCGATCGTGATCATGACCTCGAACATCGGGGCGCAGGACATCGCCCGCAACACCCCGCTCGGCTTCGCCGTCTCCGACGAGACCGGCGTGACCTACGAGGACATGAAGTCGCGGATCATGGGCGACCTGAAGAAGGTCTTCCGGCCTGAGTTCCTGAACCGGATCGACGAGGTGATCGTCTTCCACAAGCTGACCAAGGACGAGATCATGGAGATCGTCGACCTGATGGTCGAGCGCGTCCGGACGCAGGTGGCCGAGCACGAGCTGCAGCTCGACCTCTCGGACGACGCCAAGGAGTTGCTGGTCGACAAGGGCTGGGATCCCGCGATGGGCGCGCGCCCGCTGCGCCGGGCCATCCAGCGCTACATCGAGGACCCGCTCGCCGACGAGGTGCTGAAGGCGGGTCAGATGACCCCGGGCTCAACGGTCCAGGTCGAGCGCGACGCCAAGGGCGACGAAGAGGATCACCCGCTCAAGCTGAAGATCGTCAAGCCGCGCAAGAAGCCGGCCAAGAAGTCCGAGCCGGAGAAGGTCGGCGTCGGCGCCAAGAAGGACGGCGACGACGGAGAGCCGGAGTCCTCGGACGACTCCAAGCCGAGCGACGAGTAAGCCTCAGCGCGATCGGGTCGCACTTGCGACCCAACCTCATTAGTCCCTTGTTTGCAGGGATTTTCTGATCCGCCCTCCGCGGGTCCGGCGTAGACGGATCAGTAATCGAGGGCGCGGTTGAACGGATTGCCGACCGCGCAAGGAGGACGAAATGAGGAAGCTCGCATTCTTCGCCGCGCTGGTTGCGCTGGCGATTGCGGCGCCGCTGAGCATTGGCTCCTCGCATCGCGAGGCGCCCCTGACCTCGATCGATCCGACGGGAGATGACACGGACACCTACGCGTTCACGGCGCAGGATGCTCCGGACTCGCTGACGATCGTCGGGAATTGGGTGCCGTTCGAGGATCCGGCCGGTGGCCCGAACTTCTACAAGTTCGACGACAACGCCCACTACTACCTGAACATCGACAACACCGGTGATGGTGTCGCCGACGTCCGGTACCTGTTCGACTTCGACACGAAGGTTCGGAACCCGAACTCCTTCCTGTACACGAACGGGCAGCCGGTCGACTCGGTCGACAGCCCGAACCGGAACGTCGTTCAGACCTACTCGGTGACCCGCGTGGCCCACGGCCGCTCCCAGGTCATCGCTCGGAACGTTCCAACGCCCCCGAGCAACGTTGGGCCGAAGACGGTCCCCAACTACGAGCAGGCGCAAGCGGGCGCGATCAAGAACCTGCCCGATGGCGGCAAGGTGTTCGCCGGCCAGCGCGAGGACCCGTTCTTCGCGGCGCTGGGCCGGATCTTCGACACGGTCAACCTGACCGGTGCCGGCCTGGGCGACCAGGGCGGTGGCGTCGATGACCTCGCCGGGTACGCGGTCCAGTCGATCGTGCTCCAGGTCCCGGAGTCCGACGTGACCCGTGACGGCAAGTCCGTTGCCAGCGACAAGGCCGGCAACGCCGTGGTCGGCGTTTGGGCGTCCACGGAGCGACAGGCGATCTCGGTGACCGGAAAGGGACACGGCCGGTACACCCAGATCTCACGCCTCGGCAACCCGCTGGTCAACGAGGTGATCATCCCGCTGGGTCAGAAGGACAGGTTCAACCGGACCCAGCCCAAGGACGACGCGACCAACTACGGCAAGTACGTGCTGGAGCCGGAGCTGGCCGCGGCGCTCAACGCCCTCTTCCCGGGTCAGGTCAACGCGCCCGAGAAGAACCGCACGGACATCGTCCAGGCGGTCTTGCAGGGCGTGCCCGGTCTCAACGCCTTCCCGGGTGAGGCCGGCAAGAACGCGACCGACACGCTCAAGATCAACCTGGGGACTGCCCCGACCGCCTCGCCGAACCGACTCGGCGTCCTGGCCGGTGACAACGCCGGCTATCCCAACGGACGCCGTCTCACCGACGACGTGGTCGACATCGACCTCCAGGTGGTCGCCGGAGCGCTGCAGGGGAACGAGGTTCCGCTCGGTGACGGCGTCAATCAGAACGACGTCCGGTACCTGAGCGAGTTCCCCTATGTCGCCCCGCCGAAGCCGGGCGCGAACCCCGACGCCGCGTATGGATCGCAGCTCAAGGCGATCGCCAACGCGGATGGGACCGACACGCTCCCGTCCTACTCCGGGACGAGCGCGGGCGGTAGCGACGGCGGCGGCGGTGGTGGTGGCCCGAGCACGCTCGGATGGATCGCGATCGCGGCCGGAGCACTGCTGCTGGCTGCCCTCGTCTTCCGCCTGACGCGGCGCAAGCGAGTCGCCACGACATGAGCCCAACGTCCAGCGAGGGGCCGCCGCGTCGGCGGCGGTCCCTCGCCAGGGCGTGGAGAGGAGACGAGATGAACTTGGTCAGAGAGCACATCGCAGTCAGGTTGGCCGCCGCCGCGCTCGCCTTCCTGGCGACCTTCGGCGTGGTTCGCGCCATCGACTCCGGAGGTCCCCAGCTGGGGATCGACGCCGGCTCAGGCGACCTGAGCGGTGGGTTGCGGCCCTCCTCCAGCACAGCCGAGAGGATCAACGCGCTCGAGGCGCACGTCCAGCAGTCGCCCTCCGACGTGCAGGGCCATGTCGATCTGGGACACGCCTACCTGACGCGGTTCGGGGAGACGGAGGACCCCAGCTTCTACCCGCTGGCACAGGAGTCATTCCAGACCGCGCTTCGCCTGGCGCCCGATGACCCATCGGCGCTGGCGGGCATGGCGCAGCTCCAGCTCTCGCGCCATCAGTTCCCGCAGGGCCTGGCACTGGCAGAGCGCGCCAGGAGACTCAACCCCGACAACGTCCAGTACGACAGCCTGATCACCGACGGCCAGGTCGAGTCGGGCCGTTACGGCGCCGCTGCTCACACCTTGCAGCACTACGTCGACCGCCGGCCCGAGCTCGGTTCGTACGCCCGCATCTCCTACCTGAGGGAGCTGCATGGCGATGCGAGTGGGGCGACGAGGGCGATGGAGCTCGCGGCGTCGGCTGCCGGCGGAGAGCGCTCCGCGAATGCGGTGTACGCGACCACGCTGCTCGGCAAGCTCCACGCCGATCAGGGCGACTACGCGACGGCGGCACGCGAATTCCATCGTGTGCTGGCGCTCAAGCCCGGAACTCCCGATTCGATGCTGGGCTTGGCGGCGATCGAGTTCGGCAGGGGTCACACCCAGGCCGCGCTCGACCTCTACCGCGAGGTGCAGCGACGCATCGCGGCGCCGGATCACGCCTTCCTGCTCGGCGAGGCCGAGGAGGCGGCCGGCCACCGGGCGGCCGCAGATCGCGCCTACCAGGCGGCTCGCGACGCCTTTGACGCCGAGGCGGCCCAGGGGGCCAACACCGCCACGGAGAGGGCCGTCTTCGAGGCGAGTCACGGAGATCCAGCCCGAGCGGTGGAGCTCGCCAAGTTCGCATGGCACTACACGCCGAGCGTTCGCGCCGCCGATGCGTACTCGTGGGCGCTGAGCAGCGCCGGCCGAGACCGCGAGGCTCTGGTGATGTCGAGGCACGCGATGCGACTCGGCTCCCGCGATCCGCTCTTCCTCTACCACGCGGGGATCGTCGCCTTGCGGGCCCGACAACCGGAGCGGGCGCGCTCGCTCCTGGGCCGCCTGGTCGCGCAGAGCCCAAAGTTTCATCCTCTCTACGGCCCGCGGGCGCAGCGGGCACTGGAGGGTCTGGACTGATCCGACTGGAGGGTCGCGGCGCAGTTCAGGGTGAGAGAACTCGTCCGGTTTTGACCTCCCAATCGACAGTCCACTCGCTCCACTTCGAGAGCGCGGATGCGGTGCTCGCTGCCCTGCGGGCCGCGGGCCTGCGCATCTCCACCGCGCGCCGGATGATCGTGGATTTCCTCTTTGAAGCGAGCGGGCCCGTGTCGGCGCAGCAGATCGCAATCGGCCTGGATCGGACTCCGCTGGATCTCGCCTCGGTGTACCGCAACCTCGAGAAGCTCGAGGAAGTCGGGGTCGTTCGCCACCTGCACGCGGGCCACGGTCCCGGCCGCTACGCGCTCAATCGCAGCGGCGTTCCCGAGTACCTGGCCTGCGATCGATGCGGGGCGATCGAGGAGATCGACCGCCGCGAGCTCGATTCGGTGCGGGAGGACATCCAGGAGCGCTTCGGGTACGAGGTCGGCTTCACACAATTCCCGATGGTCGGCCTCTGCCCTCGCTGCGCCCGAGGGTGACCACCCCCGACCGCTAGCGTTCCGGGCGATGCGCGAGCCCGGACAAAAGGCGATTGGCACCTGGAGCGGCGGGCGCTACCTCCGCTTCGGTGAGCAGATCGAGCCCGAGCGACTCGAGGCGCTGGTTCGGCCGGGGGACGGCATCGACACCGTGCTGACCGCAGACGCGTACGGCGCGGGCGAGGCGGACTCGCTGCTCGGCCGGGCGCTTGAGGGGGTCGATCGCGACAGCTATTGCCTGGTCGGTGCGGTCGGTCACGACTTCTACGAGGGGGAACGCCAGGGCGCGAAGGGCTTCCCGCGCTTCACTGACCCCTCGCTGCGCAGCCCCGGCGAGTACGCCGGCTACCTGCGGATGGCCGCCGAGCGGAGCCTCGAGCGGCTCGGCCAGGAGCGCTTCGACCTCATGCTCCTCCACAACCCGGATCGCACCGGCTACGAGAGCGAGGAGGTCTGGACGGGCCTTGCGGCTCTCCGCCAGGAGGGGATCGCCGGCGCGATCGGCATCGCACCCGGACCCGCCAATGGATTCACTCTCGACCTGATCAACTGCTTCGAGCGCTTTGGCGAGGAGATCGACTGGGCGATGATCATCCTCAACCCGCTCGAGCCGTGGCCGGGGGAGCTCTGCCTCGAGGCGGCCGCTCGCCACGACGTCAAGGTGATCACCCGCGTGGTCGACTACGGCGGGATCTTCTGGGACGACGTTACGCCCGAGACGAAGCTGCCCCAGGGAGACCACCGGTCATTCCGTCCCGAGGGGTGGATCGCCGATGGTCGCGCGAAGCTCGAGCGGGTCCGGCCGATCGCCGACGCGGCCGGCCTCACCACGATGCAGCTGGCCTGTCAGTGGAACCTCGCCCACGAGTCGGTCGAGTGCGTCGTGCCGACCCTGATCCAGGAGGCGGGCGAGGATGCCCGTCCGATCGAGGAGAAGCGCGCCGAGCTGGCCGCCCTGCCCGCCGAGCAGCGACTGAGCGCCGAGCAGGTCGCGGAGATCCGCTCGATCGGCGATAACGCGGGTTGCATGGCGCTCAAGGGCGCGACCCCGGATCACACCGGCGAGGAGCGGCCCGACCGCTGGCCTGTGAGC
>JBKPRD010000052.1:0-3312 GCA_046734415.1 Actinomycetota bacterium
AGTCGAGGGAGCCGTCCGGGTTGTAGCGAGCGACGCCGACCGCACCGAACAGCAGGCCCACGACGACGATCTTCCCGTCGGGCTGAAGCGCGAGCCCGTTGGCCTGGTCGGATCCGCCGAAGTCGGTGGTGACGAGACCGCCTACGCCGAAGCTTGCATCGAGCGTGCCGTCGGCGTTGTAGCGTGCGACCGCGAAGTCACTCCCCGCGACTCCGACCGCGATGATCTTGCCGTCGGGCTGGACGGCGACGTCGGCGGCTGCCGACAGCGGCGGCCCGAAGCTGGTCAGGACGGTGCCGCCGCTCCCGAACGTCGGGTCCAGCGTCCCGTCGGGACTGTGTCGCGAGAGCGCGAACGCGACCGAGAACGTGCCCGTCGCGGACGAGTTTCCGGCCGTGACGATCTTGCCGTCGGGCTGGATCGCGACGCCGAGCCCAAAGTCGCCTCGGCCGCCGAATCGGTGGTGACGAGCCCGCCCGAGCCGAAGCTCGGGTCGAGCTCCCCCGGCGCCGCCTGGGCCGACGACGCGGCGCACACGGTGACGGCGAGCGCGAGCGCGATGATCCCCTTCCTCATGGTCTTCCCCTCTCATCCGGATGGAGGTTCCGCTGGAGAGAGGGTCTGCCGCGGCCCTAACCCGCCGCTAACCGCAGCTACAATACGCGTGACATACGGGGGCGACCTGGCTTCGACGTGGTCGATTCTCCGGCTGAGCTGCAAGCCGAGGTCGCCGGTAGGCCTCGTAAATCCACCGGCAAACACGTAAGTGCGAAGGACAACCTCGCACTCGCTGCCTAACCTAGTTAGGTAACGACGTCGCCCCGAGCTGGGCCCGTGGCTCGGGTAGCGGCGCCAACGAACGGGCTCGGCACCGAAGGAGAGCCAATCGCCGGAGGTGCGACTTCCAAGGATGGCTGGCCCGCCGGTAGGGCGTCCGCCTCCGGCCGTCGGGCGAGATTCAACGGCGGACTACGCTTGTAGACGCTCTGACCGGTGCGTCCGCGGACGCGGGTTCGATTCCCGCCGCCTCCACCTCAGCCGTTCGAGCTCACCTGTGAGCTCTGCCTCAAGCGTCGCCAAATCAGGCGACGCTTGTGCGTTCCGGTTGGCCGCGGCTTGCTCAGACGCCTCCGCGAGCTCATCGAGCGCAACGTCGTCGGTGTACTGCTGTGTCGTGTCCGGGCTCGAATGGCCCGTGAGCGCCTTCGCCCAGGCGAGGTTAACGCCGACTGGCGATACCGTTCTCGTAGAGAGAGCCGTGAGTCGGAACACCCATCTCAGCCCTACAGCCGCCAACGATCGTGTTTCTGTTCGGACTCTCGCTGGCCCGACGCGCGGAGAAATCGAAGCACTTGCCGAGATCTTCGATCACTATCGCGCTCACTACGGCGAAGACTCCGATGCCACCCGATCAGCGCGCTGGCTGGACGAACACCTCAGAACGAGCCGCCTCCGCGCGTTCATCGCCGAAGACAACGGGAGGGTCGTCGGTTTTGCGATCACTATGGAAGTTCCGGGTTCGTTGCGGCTCGCCCACTACTGGCAGATCCGAGACCTGTTCGTCCTGCCGACACACCGACGGCTCGGAGTTGGTCGCGCCCTCCTCGCTTCCGTCCGAGCGGCTGCAATCGAGTCGGGCGCACTGCGCCTGGTCGTGCAGACCGAGAATGACAACGACCCCGCCCGTCGTCTCTACGCCGACAGCGGCTACGCCCTGATCAAGGGCTACCGCTCACTCGTGCTGCCGCTCGGCCCCGAACCTCCGTAGGGGCTACGCGGATACCCGATGCGTCGCCCGCCGCTCAGGGGTCATTCCGGAACGCTGGCCCAGCCGAGCGTCGGGATCGACTTTGGTCTCGCCACCTGACTTGAGGCAGGATGTCGCCGTGAGCGATTCGGCGTTGGGGGCGAGGATCGTCCCGGCCAACAAGGCATCCTGGGATGACCTCCAGGCAGTTCTCGGCGGCACCCGCTGTCACGGGGGAAGCTGCTACTGCCAGCGTTTCAAGCTGCATGGAACGCTTTGGCCGGGCGACGATCTCGAACACGCCCAACTGCTGCGTGAGCAGACCGATTGCGGGCATCCAAGATCGCCCACGACAAGCGGTCTTGTCGCCTATGTCGACGGTGAGCCGGCCGGGTGGTGCAACGTGGAGCCGCGCACCGCGTACCCGTACTTCCGCAGCGTCCCGTGGCGGAAGCGAAACGAGGACAGAACCGACGCCAGCATCTGGGCCGTGCCGTGCTTTATCACCCGCTCAGGGTTCCGTCGCCGCGGCCTCAGCTACGCGCTTGCACGCGCCGCCGTGGACTTCGCGCGCGAGCGCGGTGCCCGTGCCTTGGAGGGCTATTCGATGATCCCCGAGCGTGGGAAGGACGTTCCATGGGGCGAGCTGCACGTCGGCCACGTCAGCATCTTCACCGCCGCCGGGTTCACGGAGGTCAGCCGCCCGAGCCTCCGCCGCGCCGTCATGCGCATCGACTTCTAGCAGAGCTCGGGTGACCATTCCCGAACGCTGGCCCATGCAATGTCGTCAGCGCACCGCTTGATCGTGGTTGGCTCATCGCGGATTTAAGCTTTGCTGCGATTGAGCGACTTATGGGTGGCGATGGGGGAGCGCACACAGCAGCGTTGCCCAGCGAGCAGGTTCTGCGCTGGGTGGGGGGAGTGGTCGGCGGGATGCGCGTCCTTTCGGTCGAGAACGTCTCCCGCAGCACCCACCGTCCCTCTGGCACCTTCCGCCTCCGAGTCGAAGGAACGTCGACCGGCGCCGCTGACCTAATCCTGAAGCTCTCGGTGTCGCGCTGGATCACCGACGGCATGGTGATCACGAACGCCCGAGCCCTTCGGCTGGCCGAGGCCTATGGCCTGGTCGCGCCGCGCCTGATTGCCGCCGATCTCGACGGGAGGGCCAGCGGAACCGTGGCTACCCTGGAGACCTTTCTGTCCGGCAGCAGCGATCTCACGCCGACGGCTTCTGCCGCCCGCCTCCGGGAAGCCGGAGCCGCGATCGCGAGGGTCAACGCCGTCGTCTTGGAGTCACACGCCGACCTGCCGTACCGTCCCCGGCCGATTGCTGTCGACGACCGCGCCACCGACCGCCGGCGGGGCCGGATGCCGACGACACCCCTACTGAAGCAGGCCGACGAGCGGGTCAGGTCGCATCGCGTGCCCGCGGCCGTGTCGGTGTTCGTGCATGGCGACGTCTGGGGCGGCAACATGCTGTGGGAGGGCGACCGTTGCGTCGCGCTGATCGATTGGAAGACGGCCGGAGTCGGTGATCCGGGAGTCGACCTCGGCAGCCTTCGGAT
>JBKPRD010000053.1:0-4645 GCA_046734415.1 Actinomycetota bacterium
ATCGCATGGTCTGGATCGACAGCCATCTGGCAGACGGGGTCGACCGCCAGGTGGTCGGCGTTCTCGTCCACGCGCACGACGGCGAAAATCTCGACGGGCTCCGCGACGTTGCGCAGGACTTGCCGCCCACGAGACTCGTAGAGCACACCTTCGAGGTCGGGAGCTAGCGCTGCCGTGTGACCCGTGACGAGCACCTCGCCGCCGCCGGCGAGCGCCGAAACCCGCGCCGCAACATTGATCGTCGCCCCGAAGTAGTCGCCGTCGCGTTCGACGGCCGAGCCATGGTTACAGCCGACTCGTACCGAGGGCGCCTGGTGGCCGCCCATCGCATTGCGCGTGATCCACAGGCCTAGGCGGACTGCATCGCCAGGGTCGGGCACTCGGAGCATGAGCGCATCGCCGATCGTCTTTACGTGCTCGCCGGCGACATGCGGAAGCTCCGCCTGAACCGCGCTGGCGAAGTCCTCGACGAGCTGGAGGGCGCGCTCGTCTCCATGCGCCTCCGTCAACGCCGTGAACCCTGCGATGTCGGCAAACAGGAAGGTTGCTTTGGCATCCCCTTGCACGGGCACAACGTAGTCGTTTATGTCGGAGCGAAACCGCGGAATGATTCGCGAGTGGGTCCCTCGGCGAGCTCGGAATCAAGCCACTCGGGCGCGGGCAGCGAGCAGCACCTCGCCGTAGCCGTCATTGGCGGTGGCCAAACCGGGCTGGCGATCGGCTGTTTCCTCAAGCGCCAAGGTCAGTCGTTCGTGATTTACGAGCGCACCGGAGAGATAGCCCCGGCCTGGCGTGAGCGCTGGGAGTCGCTCACGCTCTTCACGCCCCGCCGCTTCAGCGCGCTACCGGGGCTGCCGTTTCCAGGCGATCCCGACGGCTACCCGACACGTGACGAGGTGATCGCCTACCTCGAGCGCTACGCCGAGACCTTGGACCTGCCGATTGAGCTCAGCAGCGAGGTCAAGCAGCTCGAGCGCACTGGCGACGGGCGTTTCCGCCTCCAGGTGCACGACCAGCAGATCACCGCCGACGGGGTCGTGGTTGCGACGGGCCCGTTCCAGACGCCGTACGTTCCCCAGCTCGCCGAGAAGCTCGCTGCCGAGATCTTCCAGACGCATGCCGTCGGGTACCGCCGGCCCGGCGACGTCCCGCAGGGCACGGTGCTCGTGGTCGGCGGGGGCAACACCGGCTTTCAGATCGCCAAGGAGCTGTCGGCGACGCACAAGGTTGTGCTCTCGATCGGCTCGCGCCAGAAGCCACTGCCCCAGCGCGTCCTCGGGCGCGACCTCTTCTGGTGGCTGACCAAGGCGCACATCCTCAACACAACCGTGGAGTCGCGGCTGGGAAGCAAGCTCAGCATGCGCGACACGCTGATCGGCTCGAGCCCACGCGAGATGACCAAGCGTCACGGCGTCGAGCTCAAGCCCCGGCTCGTGGATGCCGACGGCCGGCGGGCGCGCTTTGAGGACGGCAGCGAGCTCGAGGTCGACGCGGTCATTTGGGCGACCGGCTACCGGCCAGAGTACTCCTGGATCAAGCTGCCGGTCTTCGACGAGGACGGCCGCCTGCGCCATCGGCGCGGTGTCACCGAGGTTCCCGGCCTCTACTTCCTCGGGCTGACCTGGCAGCACACCCGCGGCTCGGCGCTGATCGGCTTTGTCAGAGACGACGCCGAGTTCACTGCTGAGAGAATCGCCGAGCACCAGCAATCGATCGCGCCGGCACAGGCAGGCACATCGGTCGGCGCCGGCACGACCACCGAAGTTCGATCGACCGGAAGGAGCTAGTCATGCACGAACACGGCTCCCATCACCACGAGCACATCACCGAACTGCCCCGCGAGACGGAAGGGCTGCCAGACGCGCGCGAGACCGAGATCATCGAGCTCTCAGACGGCGACGAGTTCGCGCTCGAGATCATCCCCGTCAAGAAGCGGATCGGCGATTCGACCGTGCGGATGCTGACCTACAACGGCTCCGTGCCCGGTCCGACCCTGAAGCTGCCGCAGGGCGCGACGATCAAGGTCCGGGTCATGAACCACGGCGACATCGAGGCGACGGTGCACTGGCATGGGCTGCGGCTTGAAAACCGCTTTGACGGCACGCACGACACCCAGGCCCCGATCCCGGTCGGCGAGACCTTCACCTACGAGGTGCACGTGCCCGACCCTGGCGCCTATTGGTACCACCCGCACATCCGCGAGGACTACGGCCAGGAGCTAGGCCTGTACGGGAACATCCTGGCCACGCCGAGTGAGACCGACTATTGGCCGCCGGCCAACCGCGAGCTCGTGCTCACGCTCGACGACATCCTGATCGAGGACGGCCAGATCGCCGCCTTCCGTGAGGAAGAAACGACGCATGTCGCAATGGGCCGCTTCGGCAACGTGATGCTCGTCGCGGGCGAGCCCGACTTACAGCTCGAGGTGAGGCGCGGCGAGGTCGTGCGCTTCTACTTCACCGACACGGCGAACACGCGCGTGTTCAACGTGACACTGCCGGGCGCCCAGATGAAGCTGGTCGGCGCCGACGCCGGCCATTACGAGCGCGAGGAGCTCGTCGAGGAGGTCCTGCTCGCGCCCTCCGAGCGGGTCGTCGTCGACGTGCTCTTCCCAGACCCCGGCGAGCTCGAGCTCCAGCATCGAACTCCCGAGCGCACCTACCGGCTGGCGTCGATCACCGTTGTCGATGAGCAGGCCGACCCCGCCTACACGGACGAGTTCGCGCGCCTGCGAACCAACGACGACACGGTTGAGCTACGGGAGAAGATCGCGCCGTTCCTCGAGCGCGCGCCGGACAAGACGCTTTCGTTCGTGGCGGAGATGGACATGGGCGTGCCCGAAGGCGCCCAAGTCGTCTACGTGTGCCCGATGCACCCAGACGTGGTGAGCGCCGAACCCGGCAGCTGTCCGAAGTGCGGGATGAAGCTGCTCGCCCAGGCTGCAGAGGAGATCACCTACGTCTGCCCCATGCACCCGGAGGTGACGAGTAACAAACCCGACAAGTGCCCGAAGTGCGGCATGAAGCTGCTTCCCGAGAGCGCCGTCGCGGCAGGCGCGGGCCACGGCCATGAGCACCACCACGGCCATCACGGACATGACGAGCACGAGGGCCACGGACATCGCCACCACGGCCATGAACACGAGAGCCACGGCCACCACGGTCATCACGACGATGCAGAAGCGGCCGAGGGTCAGGAGGCGAAGGACGGCCACGGCCAACACGGGCACCACGACCACCACGGCGGGCCAGAGCAGGCGCACGACGCCGCCCAGGGCATCGAGTGGGAAGACGACATGGTCGAGGTCAATCGGATGACGACCCCGGCGAACATGCGCTGGAAGCTCGTCGACCGCGACACCGGTGCTGAGAACGCGCAGATCGACTGGACCTTCAAGGTCGGCGATCAGGTCAAGCTGCGCCTGGTGAACGAGATGGACTCAGATCATCCGATGCCGCATCCGTTCCACGTCCACGGCGCCGGCCGATTCCTGATCCTGGCGCGCAACGACGTGGTCGAGCCGAACCTGGTCTGGAAGGACACGGTGCTCGTCCGGACGGGTGAGACGGTGGACATCCTGCTCGACGTCACGAACCCCGGTCGCTGGATGGCTCACTGCCACATCGCAGAGCACCACGAGAGCGGGATGATGTTCAGCTTCAACGTCGAGCCGTAGGCCGGTCACGCCTTGGAATCGAGTTGAATCATCGCCGTCGAGATCGTCGCCGGCGTTCACTTTCACCACCAGAGCCGGGCGCGCGCGCTTCTGGGTGGAAATCGGTCGCGTCGGTGGGGCGCCACGGTCATGCGTTCGGACATGAGCTCTGCCGCCTGACCAGAGGACGAACCGGACATGGTTCACGTCGTTTTCAACCACCCTCCGCCCTGGCTGACGGATCATGAGAACGAGGCTCCGTCCTTGCGAAGGGTTGGGGCTGATGGAGCCTGGGGCCCTGATGGAGCTAAGACGGTTTGCGCGGTCATCTTGTGGCTGAAATCAGCTTCGAACGCAAGCGAGGCGGCATGTAGGACCCACATGGGTCGCATCGGTGGCAAAAGGAACGACGCCGCCGACCGGTCGCAAGCCACAAAGGATCGCAGTGCCCGCGTTTGAGAACCTAGCGCCCGACCTGCGCGAGACGTGCTTCGGCCAGCTCGCGCCCCGCGGCATGCGCCGCGGGATGACCCGTGACGGCGGCGAGAAAGACATCGCGTCGCAGCGCGTACAGGTGCGAGTCGACGGCCGCTTTCACGGTCGCAGTCCGAGGAATGTCGCGCAGCAGCGCGACCTCACCGAAGTAATCGCCCGAACAGGCAACCGTATGTCGGCTTGCGGAGTCGACGTCGAGTTCGCCGTCGTCCACAACGTAGAAGCGATCCCCAATCTCTCCCGCGCGGATGACAACGTCGCCCGCCGCAAGCGAAACCGGTACCAGCGTCGCCGCGAGGCGTTCTTTCATGACGATCGAGAGCGGCTCGAACATCGGCACTCCATCGATGAGGTCAAGCGTGCGCTCCGGAGCGTGAGTCCTATCGATCTCGGCGAGGCGACGGTAGGTCGCGAGCGCGAGTATCGGCAGGATAGACCCGACGACGACAAATGCTGGACGCGCTCCGACGGCGTCGACGATCGCCGGCGCCGCGA
>JBKPRD010000054.1:0-3933 GCA_046734415.1 Actinomycetota bacterium
GATAATTACGATTCTGTAGTTACCAGGCGGACGCCAGACGCCGGACCTAGTAGAGCTGTCCGTAAGTACGGATTAGAACTCGGTTGAAGGAGCCGCGCGGCCGGTGGCGACGTTAGGTAGCGCATAGCACCCCTGCGCGGAGCCATAGGATTTCGTCCTGCCGTTCACGCTCAGGAACATCAAGGAGGATCTGGAGGACATCGGCCCTAGGTTCGACGGCGCGCCGGACCTGGAGTTCCGTGCGGCGACCAGGGCGCTCGACCTCGAGCAATCCGCCCTGAGCTACCAGCGCGTCCCGCCCGGCTATCGCTTTCCGTACGGCCACACGCACAAGACGCAAGAGGAGGTGTACCTGGTCGTGCGCGGGAGCGGGCGGATGAAGGTCGACGACGAGATCGTCGAGCTCAAGGAATGGGACGCGGTGCGCGTCCCGCCCGGTACGTGGCGAGGCTACGAGGCCGGGCCAGAGGGCCTCGAGATCCTCGTCCTCGGCGCGCCCAATCTCGGCGAGGATCCGCGCGAAGACGTCGATGGCCAGCGCGATTGGTGGGCTGACTAGTAGAGCTGTCCGGAAGAGCGCCGTCCCTGGAGGTAGTCAGGGGTAAACGCAACTCTGTAGGCGCTCATGGGATCCAGCAGGGCGTCCGAGATGGAGTAACCGAGCTCGTTCGGGCTCCCGACGGCGAGGTTCCCCCGGTCGGCAGGCTGCGGTGGCAGCTCGACGACTTCGACGGACCCACCGCAGCGAAGCAGCAGGGGCGATCACGGCGGACGGCGGGTTCGACTGCGCCGCCGTGCTAGCGCCGCCGCGAGATGGAGCCCTCGAAGACTTGCCACGTATCGTGGTCGCTCGACGCGATCGAAGGTGTGCCTGATCGCGCCGACAACTTCGTCCCCCTTCCTGCAACTGATCTTGCCACCGCTTGAACTCCTCCCTTGAGCTGCCCGGATAGTTCTGGAGCAGGTAATTCATGTCGTAGGGTGAGGTCGGCGCTCCGATTCGTCTATGGCCGAATCAGTCGCGTTGGCTTCGGAAGAGAATGAAGCTCGTGAAGTTGCTTTCGAAGAGGAGGCTCCAATGGGCAGGATCATCCTGCAGATGATGATGACGGTCGACGGGTACGTCGCCGGACCGAACGACGAGCTCGACTGGATCGACAACGACCCCGTCATGGGGAAGGCGCACTTCGCTCTCGCGGAGCGTGCGGACGCCGCGATGATCGGGCACAACGTCTATCAGGGCATGGCCGCATTCTGGCCACAGGCCGCTGCCAATCCCGATGCCGCCGACAACGAGGCCGAGTTCGGCAAGCTGATGAACGAGATGCGCAAGATCGTCATCTCGACAAAGCCGGAAGAGCTCACCTGGGACAACTGCGAGCAGCTCTTGGTTCGAGACGACGACGACCTCGCCGGGAAGATCCAGGAGGTGAAGGATGGGACGGCCGGCTATCTGCTGCTGTACGGCGGAGTGCAGACGGCCCAGACGCTGATCGAACGGAACCTGGTCGACGAATACAGGCTGGACGTCTGCCCGATTGCGTTGGGCGCCGGTAAGTCGATCTTTCCGAAGCGCACGGGGCTCAAGTTCGTGAGTGCCACGCCACGCCGTATGCATCGGGCGCCATGGCAGTGACATACGAATCGACGGCGTAGCGGGGTTCAGGTCTCGTCAGGGCAATCGCGCTGACCAGCTCGCGCGCGTCCGCGCCGCCCCAGTCAGGACCGCCACTCGACCTTCCAGCCTCACCATGGGGTCGTAGTCGGCGTCGCCGTCCCGGAACAGCACCTCGTTCGATCGGTCCGCGGCGGTGCGCTCATCTCGCTAGTGTCGCTTCCCTATACGACGCGGCGGTAGCGGCGGACGGCGATCGGCACGAAGACCAGGAGGATGCCTGCCACCCAGGCGAGGCTCTGCAGGATGTAGGAGGTCGCCGGCGTCCCGAGCGTGAGGGCGCGCGCCGCCGAGGCTGTGACCGACACAGGTTGGTGTTCGGCGAACGGCTGCAGCCAGTCCGGCATCGTCGAGACAGGCACGAACGCCGACGACGCGAAGACGAGCGGTGCCATCACCGGAAACGCGGCTGCCTGTGCCGCCTCGGGATCTCCGAGGAACAGCCCGACGGTCGCGAACACCCACGACATCGAGTAGCCGAAGAGCAGGACGAGCAACATTGCCGCGACGAATTTCGCCGCGTTCGTGTGGACGGTGAAGCCGACCAAGAACCCGACGGCCGCCATCAGGATGACGACGAACACGTTTCGGAACAGGTCAGCGATCGTGCGTCCGGTCAGCACCGCCGATCGGGCCATCGGCAGTGAGCGGAAACGCTCCAGCAACCCACTCTGCACGTCGGTCGCGAGCCCGATCGCGGTCGCGATCGCACCGAACACGACCGTCTGCACGAAGATCCCCGGCATCAAGTAGTCGACGTAGTCGACCCCCGGAACGTGGATCGCGCCGCCGAAGACGTACGTGAACAACAGGACGAACACCACCGGCTGGATCGTCGAAAAGACGAGCAGCTGGGGAACGCGACGATAGGTGATAACCCCTCGCCACGCGATTGCGAGCGTGTCCGAGACGAGCGTCGGCATCACGCGCCGGTAGCCGCCGGGCGCGGTGGTTACGAGCTCGCCCGTACTCATGCCACCGCCTCCGCGTGATGCCCTGTCAACGCGAGAAACACATCGTCGAGACTCGGCTCGCGAACGGTGAGCGAGACGGGAACGATTCCTTTGCCGTCGAGCGCGCGCAGCGCGTCGACGAGCAGGCGCGCACCCTCGTGTGCCGTCAGTCGTACGGTCGAGTCCTCGAGCTCGGGCGAAGGAGTGCCGGCGCGTGCCAGAACGTCGTACGCCCGGCTCGCGGTGGGCGAATCGGCGAGACCGATCTCGATCACGGTGCTGCCCAGCCGCGCCTTGAGCTGCGCGGGCGCGTCGTCCGCGATCACGCGGCCCTGGTCGACGACGGCCACGCGCGACGCGAGTCGATCCGCTTCCTCGAGGTACTGCGTCGTCAACACGACCGTCGTTCCGTCGTCGACGAGCTCGCCGATCATTGCCCAGACCTCGTTGCGGCTGTAGGGATCCAGACCCGTCGTCGGCTCGTCGAGGAACAGGACCGGCGGCCGGTTGACGAGCGCAGCGGCAAGATCGACGCGGCGGCGCATACCGCCCGAGTAGGTCTTCACCGGCCGGTCGGCCGCTCCGGTGAGCTCGAACCGCTCGAGGAGACCGTCCGTGCGACGCGCGATCTCGGCGCGCGGGAGGTGGACGAGCCGTCCGATCAGACGGAGGTTCTCGCGTCCGGTCAGGTTCGCGTCCACGGTTGCGTACTGGCCGGCCAGCCCGATCTGGCGCCTGACCGCCTTTGCCTCACGGACGACGTCGAGGCCGAGAACCTCGGCGTGCCCCCCGTCCGGCTCCAGGATCGTCGACAGAACGCGGATCGCAGTCGTCTTGCCCGCGCCGTTCGGCCCGAGCAGCCCGAACACCGTTCGCGCCGGAACCTCGAGGTCGATCCCAGCGAGAGCCGTCACAGCGCCGAACCGCTTCGTCAGTCCTTCGACCCGGATTGCAACGTCGGTCATCTATCGCCCTCCGCTCTCGCGCATGATCGTCTCTCGCGCGGATGCGTCCTGAGGCGTCCAGCGAACGATGCAGAAGCCGTGCCGAATCGCGAGCTCGAGCCGTTCGCGGTCGTAGTGGCCCTCACGTTTGGGAATGGGAACGAAGCGGCCGACCATCGGGTTCTTGGCAGACATGACGCCGAGGAGGCGTTCGACCTCGTCAGCAGCAGCGTCTCGCCATCTTGGATGTAGCTGATCGGCTGTCGGTACTGCCGGCCGCTCTTGCGGCCGGTCAGGTAGACCAGCATCAGCCGTTTGCCCAGTAGCCCGGGGGCGAGGGTGCGGACGATCGGATTGTGGG
>JBKPRD010000055.1:0-7212 GCA_046734415.1 Actinomycetota bacterium
TAGCGGGGGCAGGATTTGAACCTGCGACCTCCGGGTTAATGAGACATACGTTGCCACATCATGCAACGCACGAGCGCGCTTTCCTCGGCGGCGTTCGATCGCCTAAGACCAGCTCACGTGGGCTCACGTGGGCAAAAGTTCAGTCAAAAGTTCGCCTGCGCAGAGAACGCTAGGGCCGACCCACCAGGAGAAGCGATCGCCGGGTTTTCCACGCTGAGCTCACCCCTGGGCTCTCACATCGGCTTGGGCGCGGGGTGCAGGTGTTGGCAAGCTCGCTTCGGGGCGCGATCATCAGGCCGTGGGGGGACTTCCGTCCGGCACGGTCACCTTGCTGTTCACGGACGTCGAGGGCTCGACGAAGCTGCTGCACGAGCTTGGCAAGGCCTACGCCGACCTGCTGGGCGAGCACCGACGCCTGCTGCGCGCGACCTTCGCTCAGCACGGCGGCGTCGAGGTCGACGCCCAGGGCGATTCCTTCTTCTACGCTTTCGCGCGCGCCGCCGACGCGCTCGCGGCCGCACGGGAGGCGCAGCAAGCACTACAGGCAACGCCCGTGCGCGCGCGAATCGGCATCCACACCGGCGAGCCGCTCGCCACGGACGAGGGCTACGTCGGCATCGACGTGCACCGCGCGTCACGGATCATGGCGGCCGGGCACGGCGGCCAGGTGCTGCTCTCGCAGACGACGCGCGATCTCGTCGACGGTGAGCTGCAGTTGCGCGACCTCGGCGAGCACCGCCTCAAGGACCTGAGCGCGCCGCAGCACCTCTTCCAGCTCGGAGAGGGGACGTTCCCGCCGCTGCGGACGCTCCACCAGGCGAACCTGCCCGTGCAGCGGACGCCGATCGTCGGCAGGGAGCGCGAGCTCCACGAGCTGCACGAGCTCGTGCTCGGGGTCCGCATCGCCACGCTGACGGGCGCCGGCGGGAGCGGCAAGACACGCCTGGCGCTGCAGGCGGCGGCCGATCTAGTCGACCGCTTCAAAGACGGAGTCTTTTGGGTGCCGCTTCATGCGGTCAGCAATGGTGAGCTAGTTCTGCCCACGGTCGCGCGAACGATCGGCGCCGCGGACGAGCTCGCCTCGCATGTCGCTACGAAGCGGATGCTGCTGCTACTCGACAATGTCGAGCAGCTCCTCCCCAGCGTCGCAAACACGCTCGCAGACCTCGTCGGCGCCTGCCCGAATCTGCATCTGCTCGTTACGAGTAGGGCGCTCCTACGCATCGCAGGTGAGCGTGAGTACGTCGTCGAGCCGCTGCCGCTCGAGGACGCAGTCGTCTTATTCCGTGAGCGGGCGGCGAACGCCGATCCGGAGGAGGCGGTCCAGGAAATCTGCCGCCGCCTCGACGGCCTGCCGCTGGCGGTCGAGTTGGCCGCAGCGCGTACGCGCGTACTCCCGCCAGCGAAGCTGCTCGCGCGGCTGACGAAGGCACTTCCGCTCTTGACGGCTGGAACCAGGGACGCTCCGGCGCGCCAGCGGACCCTCACTGCGACGATCGCGTGGAGCCACGATCTACTGACCAGCGATGAGCAGCGGCTGTTCCGCCATCTCGCGGTCTTCGTCGGCGGCTTCGAGCTTGAGGCCGCGGAGGAGGTGTGCGAGGCGGACGTCGATTCCCTGGAGAGCCTTGTCGAGAAGAGCTTGCTCCGGCGTTCGCCGAGCGGGCGGCTGGCGATGCTGCAGACGATCCGGGAGTACGCCGTCGAACAGCTGGAGCAGAGCGAAGAAGCAGAGATACTTCGCGGGCGCCATGGCGCCTACTTCGCGCGTCTCGCCGACAACCGCTGGATGGAAGCATTTGCTCCGCGCTCTGAGTGGCGAGCCGCCGCGCTAGCCGCGATTGAAGACTTGCACGCCGCGCTGGTTCGCGCGCTTGAGAAGCGGGAGGCCGGGGTGGCACTCGCAATCGCTACGGGGATCTGGCCGCTTTGGCTGAGTCGGGGGTACGCGAAGCAGGGCCGCCGCTGGCTTGAGCACGCTGTCTCGTTACCGAATGATGACGATGGCGTCGAGCTCGCCCATGGGTTCTCCGCACTCGGAAGCACGGCGTATCTGCAGGGCGATTTCGATGCCGCGGAGCGCGCATTCGAGCGTGCGCTCGAGCTCTTTCGTGCGCACGGGGACCGGCGGTGGGTCGCCGCACAGCTGACGACCCTCGCCGATGTCGCACGTATGCGGGGAGATCTCACGCGTGCCGAGGCGCTCGCGAGCGAGAGCCTCGCGCTCCGGCGTGAAGTTGCATCCGGTGTGCCCGGTCGCGCCCTCGAGGCGCTTGCGGAGATCGCGCTCGCGCGAGGCGACCTGACGCGGGCAAGTGCGCTGTTCGAGGACAGCCTCGTCGGGTACGACGCAGACGTCGAACTCTTCCCCCACCTGCGAGCACTTGAGGGGCTCGGCGAAGTGGCGCGACGCGCGGGTAGGGAGCGAGCAGCGCTGGAACTTTTCGTGAGGCTGCTCGACGGCGCTGCCTCCGCGCAGGACGAGTCGATGCTGTTTGACGCGTTAGATGCAATCGCCGCGGTCTTGGCTGAGCGAGGTGAGGCGGTTGCTGCGGCACGGGTTGCGGGAGCAGCGGAACAGCTTGCAGAAGGCTCGGCGCTGGCGCGCCCCTATCCGAATCGACCACTCCCAGCTCGGATCGAGCCAGCCTGGAGCGAGGGCCGCGCGATGACACTAGATGACGCCATCGACTACGCACGCTCCTCCCTAGGCTGACGCGTCGAGGGCCAGAGCCGGGGTTGAGGCACCCGCGGACGACATCGCACCAGGGTCACGCATCGCGGCCTACGGCTACTTGGGGGGACAGAACGTGGGCCTCCTCGGCCGGAGAAGGTCGCAGGGATGCTCCACAACAGTGACGATCGCGCTCCGTGGCAGCCTGATCTCATCGCAGCCCGGTGGCGGCGACGAGAGCTTTTTGGAGAGCTTCAAGACGATCAGCTCGTCGTTGAAGGTGGCCGTGCGAATCGTGCCGTACAGGTATGAGTTACTTCCGCACAATCGCGTAAACGAGGCACGTTCCGAAGGCGTGACCTCGAGCATGACGAGGTCGGAGTCGTCTGCCTTCCCGAGCGCCTTGGCGACGACCGCGCTGCCGGTGAGCGCACCCGCGACGCACGAGGCGGTTACCGCGGCCACAAGCGAAGCCTTGCCGTAGTCGAACCTGTGCCCTCGCTTGCCCTCGGCAACTGCCTGCGCGGCGAGAAAGAACAAGATGGCGAGGATCCAGAACCCGATCGCGAAGTAGTCCACCGCTCGGAAAAGATGCGAGCTGTTGCGAATGTCGAGCGGATCGGCTCCGACGAGGATCGTCACGATGGCAACGACGAGGGAAGCCGACTTCGCCCGCTCATGAACTGACTCGCCCTGCGAGCCTTGCCGAGTTGAGGGATTGGCCCCGACCATCAGACGACCTCAGTCGACTGCTGCATTTGGGACCCACACGCTCAGGTTGGACCGCACGATTTACGGGCCGGTGAGTAGCACCGTCACCGTGGCGGTTGCGAGGGCTTCGTTCCCACATTTGTCCGTGGCGCGGTACGCGATCGTGTAGATGCGACCCGAGCCGGTTGCAGAGCGCTCCGCCCGTAGCCGGAATGTGTGGTCGTCCACGATGACGATGTCGTTGGCCGTGTCGCCATCCCCGGCGCCCTGGTCCGGCTCATTCGAGGTCACGGAATCGAGAGTGGCCTCGACGTCTGCGTCTACGTTGTCGGCGACACTCACCGTCGCCTCGACGGTCTGGTACTTGTGGTTCGGCGGCCAAAGGACACTCGGCGTGACCGTCACCGACAGTGTGGGCGCCTGCTGATCTGCACAGAGTAGGACGAGGTATGCGGAGCCTGTCGCTGCTTCCTGACCCCTGGCCTCGCCGCCGTCGCCGACGATCAGGTCTCGCTGTCCGTCAGCGCCGATGTCGTCGGTGACTGCCACGCTCCACCCGAACGCGTCCTGAGGGGCCGTCGTCGCCGGGTCGGCAATCGGATCCACCGCCGAGGAGAGGATGGTTCCGGTGCCGGTCGTCAGATAGACAACTCCGGTGCCGACTGCGCCGACCCACATGTCGTCCACGCCGTCGCCGTCCCAGTCCTCGGCGTGCGCGACCGAGTATGTGCTGGCTGTTGGGGCGATCGCGATGCTGTCGAGCAGCGATCCGTCCTTCCCGCTGAAGAGGCGGACAGTGTCTTGGCCTCGATCACCGACGGCGTAGTCCTCGAACCCGTCCCCGTTCTGGTCGCCGACACCGGAGATGTCACCTCCGAAGAACTCGCCGGAGACGTCCTGGTGCGTGCGCAGGATTGTTCCTGTCGCCCCGGATAGGAGGTATGCCTTTCCAGTGCCGTCCGCGAAGGGGGCGCTGACGAGAAGGTCGGCGTATCCGTCACCGTCAAGGTCGTCGACCGCGCTCATGAACAGCCCAAACGAACCCCTGGGCGGCTTTGCGGCCGGGAAGGGCGGCTCTCGGGTCACCCAGAGCTCGCTGCCGTCGGCACCTGAGAACGCGCGGACCTCCCCGTATCCAGAGAAATTGACCATCGGGGCCGAAACCGCCACATCTGGAACGCCGTCTCCGCTCACGTCGCCCAGGCCGGCGAGAGCAAATCCGTGGTGCCAGCCGTCGAACGTACTGGTGGGCGCGAGGTTTCGAAGCAAAGAACCGGTCGCACCCGAAAAGACAAAGCTGCGTCCCGCATCCGGAAGGGGAGGACAGCTCTCAACCGGACAGGGAATCGGGAGCGGACAGAAGGTGTCAAAGCACGAGCCAGGCGCTCCCACCGCCACATCCTCCACACCGTCGGAGTTCACATCACCGACGCCGAGGACGGCGGACCCGAATCCACTTTCCGGGACCGCCCCGGGGTCGTCGATTGTCCGGATCACAGCTCGGTCCGACCCAGAGAGGACGTACACCCTTCCGGCGCCTGGGGCGCCGACCGCGAGGTCGCCGACTTCGTCGCCGTTGAGGTCGCTGAGCGACGCCACTCCCACTCCGAAGGCCGCACCGGCGGCGGGCGAAGGGTTAGGGATCGCGATGACCGTCGGCGTCCCGAGCCCACCCGACGCGCCACCGACCACGAGCAGAGACAAGAGCATGAACGCTGCGACGGCAATGTGGCGTCCCCGAAGCGGTCCGGCCCGTGGATCCGTGCCCGACTGCGCTACGTGGCGCTGCGCCGTTCCGGAGGCCGATCCGAATCGTCCCAGAGCGATCCGAGAACGACGGGGCTCCTTGGATCGCCGGCTTCGAAGGCCACGAGCACCTCGTCGCCCGGCTCGGGGACGGAGAAGGCGCTGCGGCCCTGCACGAGCAACCGCGCCCAAACCTGCTCCTGTCCCAGGATGGCGGGGATCTCGACCTTGACGCGACCGCTCTGCGTCGGGTCCATCGCGGCGGTCACAACCGCTCGGTAAACGCCCGGAAACGTCATCTGTCATTCGATGCCGGGCCGAACCGTCACGACGAAGCTCTTCGTCGCCGTGTTGCCCGAATGATCGGTCGCCTTGCAGGTGACAGTCGTCTGCCCGATCGGCAGCACGGAGCCGGACGGCGGGTCGCATGAGACCGGAACGACTTGGTCGATGGCGTCGTACGCGGATACGGTGAAGGTGACGACGGCGGTATTGCCCCTGAAGGGAGCGTACGCGATGACAGCCGCGGGCACGCGCAGGACCGGCGCGACGCGATCGACGATCGTGACGGTGAAGGTGTTCGAGACGTGGTTTCCGCCCGAGTCGATGACGTCGCACGTAACGGTTGTCGTGCCGACGCGGAAAAACGATCCGGATGGCGGCGAGCATTCAGGAGTGAGCGTCCCGTCGATCTTGTCCGTCGCCGTTGCCGGTCGATACCTGACGGTCGCCCCCGGCGGCTTCGTGTAATCGCGCGTGATGTTCGCGGGCACAGTCAGCGTCGGGGCTCCGTCGAATACCTTCACGCCGAATGACCGACGCGCGACATTGTTGGCTGCGTCTGTTGCCGTGCATGTGACGGAATGCGAGCCGATTGCGAGCTGCGTTCCGGAGGCCGGGTCGCAGCCGACCTTCACCGTGCCGCTGACCTTGTCACTTCCAGTGGCGTTGTACGTGACGACGGCGCCGCTCTTCGAATCCGCCTCGACGGAGAAGCTGCTGGGAACCTGCAACGTCGGCTCGGTCGTATCGCGCACGCTCACCGAGAATTTCTCCTGCTGCGCGGACCCGCTGGGGCTCGCGGAGCACGTGACCGTGTGTGTGCCGATCGCGAAGACGGAGCCCGACCGCGGCGAGCACGTCACGGGCAGCGCGCGGCCCGTCGCATCCTTTGCCGACGCGTTGTAGGTGACGACGGCGCCGTTCGGGCCGGTCGCCTCGACGATCGGGTTGGAGGGCAGCGTGAAGACGACGGTGCCGGGCGGCGGGCGGCGGAGGTGGACGACGAAGCTGCGGCTCGCACGGTTGCCGTGCGTGTCCACCGCCCGGCATCGGACTGTCGTCTTGCCCAGCCGGTAGACGGCGCCCGAGGGTGGTGAGCAGCGGACAGGCACGCTGCCGTCCACACGATCGTGCGCTTTCGCCACGAACGCCAGCGCGATCGAGTTCCCGAGGATCTTCCGGTCGATTCTGGTTGGGAGCCGCAGCGTTGGCGCCTCGCTGTCGACCACACGCACGGTGAATCTCCCGGCGAGGCTCGCCTTCAGGGTGCGTGCCACACACCGGACGTGGGTCGTACCGATCGGGAAGATCGAGCCGGACGCCCGCGAGCAGCCTACGGCGCCTCGATTCGCGGTTGCGGAGTACGTGACGCGGGCACCGTCGGCTCCACTCGCCTCGACGGTCTCGGGTTGTGGCAGCGACAGCTTGAGCGCGGAGACGGACGCGCCGGTCTGCTCCCTTGAGAAGAACGTCGTGTGCCGGTGGCCGACGAGCTGGTGGCCGACCGCCACCTCGGGGACCGTGATCGCTGCGACGGTCAGGACCGCGACAGTCGCAGACATGATCGCCGCGGCGCGCGAACCCGGCGGCGTCGGGCGTTGCCGGCCGCGCTTCGGCCGGAACCGCTTGCAAACCGCCGCCCACGCACGCTGCGCGAGCTCGAACAACAGCAGCAGAAGCGAAAGCACCCAGATCTTCTTTCGCGACAGCTGCCTGCGACGGATGAAGTTCTTCACCGCCTCCGTGAGGACCTGCGAGGCGATGACGGCACCGACGGCTTCCTTGATCCCGAGCCACCC
>JBKPRD010000056.1:0-7155 GCA_046734415.1 Actinomycetota bacterium
AGCACCGAGCGGAGCTGGTGGTTTCTGCGGTCAGGTCGCAGCCCGAGCAGGATCTGCAGCAGCAGCACCGGAGCACCCGCTGCCCACGCTTGCGGCCGCGCCGCCGTCGGATATGCGATCGGGAACGGCGTCTCGGCACGCGGAAGGCCGGCGAAGACCTCCGGCAGCTGGTACTCGAAATGGCCCGCGGCGTTCAGCATCCGGCGGATGATCCGCTGCGCCTCGGGCCAGCGCGAGTAGTTGGCGAAGCCCCACGCGATCAGCGAGTTGTCGTGTGGCCAGACGGTGCCGTTGTGGTACGAGAGCGGGTTGAACCCCCCATCCGCGGCCGACATCGTCCGCACGCCCCAACCCGACCAGAGGTGCGGGCCCATGAGTCGGTCGACGACGGCGTCGACCTTCGCGGGCGGGACGATCCCGCTCCAGAGCAGGTGCCCGATGTTCGAGCAGAGCGAGTCCACCTGCTTCTTGTCGCCGTCGAGCGCGAGCACGTAAAAGCCGCCGCGGTCTTCGTTCCAGAATGCCTCGTCGAAGCGCGTACGCAGCTCATCCGCCTCGCGATCGAGCCGCTCGGCGAGGTCCCGTTCGCGCCAGACTTCGCGCGCGAGCTCGGCCAAGCGGCGCTTCGCGTCGTAGACGTAGCCCTGCGCCTCGACGGGAGCGATCGGCGGCTCCGCGAGCGACCCGTCCGAGTAGCGCTGCGAGTCCCAGGAGTCCTTCCATGATTGATTCGCAAGGCCGGTTTCGCTGCGCCGCTGATACTCGACGAAGCCGTCGCCGTCGCGGTCGCCGTGCTCGTCGATCCACTCGAGCGCGCGTAGCGCCGGCTCCTTGAAGCGGCGCACGAGAGCAGCATCGTCGGTCCAGCGCCACACCTCCGAGAGCAGGATCAGGTACAGCGGCGTCGCGTCGACCGTCCCGTAGTAGCGCTCGAACCAGTTGCGCGCCGCCTTCCCGCGGCGCAGCTCATGAACGATCTTCCCCGGCTCGGCGTCGATCGACGCGTCGTCCTCGACCGCCTGCAAATCGGCGAGGACTTCGAGCGCGCTCCACGCGAGCTCGGGGCCGAAGAGGAGCGTCTGCAGGCACGTGATGATCGTGTCGCGGCCGAAGACAGTCATGAACCACGGCATCCCGGCGGCCGGGAGATTCCCGAAGCCGCCGACGCCGTGCAGCCGGAGTGAGGCGAGGTCGGCGACCGAGCGCGGGAAGACGTGGTCGAGGTCGTCCCAGGAGGCGCGGAGCCTCGGAACGCGGAGGTTCCACGCGGCGAGCGAGGCCTCGATCCGGTCGCGCTCCTCGCCGAACCGCTGCTGCACGACGTGTGGGCCGAGCTCGCCGCCGTCGAGGGACGGCACGACGTCGAAGCCGAGCTCCCAGGACGCGCGCGGCTCGAGCTCGATCCAGAAGCGCACCCTGTCCTGCTCGACGAGCCCGCGCTGCGTGAGGACGATCTGGGTGCGCGCGAGGCCGCCGTCGTCGACGAGCACGAACTGGTTCTCGTCCCCCTCGTAGACGGCCTCGACCTCGGGCGGCAGCGCCCTCGCCTTGTCCGGGTCGCCGAGCGCGAAGTCGTAGTTCTTGACGGCGAAGATGTCAGCGAAGTCGTTCCCGAAGGCGAGCGCGAGCTCGAGCGCGACCGGCTTCCGCGTCTGGTTCTGGACGATGAACCTGTCCTGCATGCCCTCGCCGACGAAGCGGTGGCGCGCGATCGAAACCGAGTCCTGCCGCAGCCCCTCGACCGGCGGGTTGCGCAGGAAGTACGCCGCGGAGTAGTACTCCGCCTTGCCGGCCGAGAGGAGCAGAGGCCTGACGCCGTTGATCGTCAACTCGAGCCTCGAGAGAAAGCGCGTATCGAACGCGAACAGACCGCTCGCCGTGAACGTGAAGTCCCCGTTCTCGTCGCTGATGCAGAAGTTCGATCCCTCGAGGATCGTGATCGCCATCAGTGCCCCTCCCAGTCATGCCGCCGAGCTCCTGGTTCGCGAGCCTGAGGCGCCGACTCGTCGGCGCCGACCTGAATAGGCCGTGCCGGCTTCGCCGGCACGGACGTCTCAGTCCAGAGGCTGCACTCGCTCGAAGCCAATACCGAGCGAAGTAGTGGTGAGAGCGAGGGTGGGCTCTGGCGCCGCGTGATCGCGGGCCAGGGGCCGGCATGTATTACTGGGAGGGGCACTTAGTGCCGGTGGATCCTGACTGCAGTGGACTGGTCGATCGTCTTCACGACGAGCTCGTCGATGTTGACGTGGGGCGGCCGCGTGACCGCGAAGAGCACGCAGTCGGCGATGTCCTCGGGCTGGAGCGCGTCGACGTCCTCGTAGACCTTCCGCGCCCGCTCCTCGTCACCCCGAAAGCGAACCTTGGAGAAGTTCGACTCGACGAGGCCCGGGTCGACCGTCGTCAGGTGGATCGGGCGGCCGAGCAGGTCCTGGCGGAGCGCGTAGGTGAAGCCCCGCACTGCGAACTTGGAGGCGATGTAGACGGCGGCGTTGTCGTAGGGCTCGCGGCCAGCCACAGAGCCGAGGTTGACGATGTGACCGCCGTCGCGGATGTGCGGCAGGCAGAGCCGCGTCATGCGCAGCATCCCGGAGACGTTCGTTTCGATCACCGTCGACTCGTCCTCGTCCGTCGACTCCCAGAAGGGGTCGCGCCCGAGGCCGAGGCCCGCGTTGTTGACGAGGATGTCGATGCCACCGAGGTCGGCCACAGCGCGCTCGACGAAGCGCTCGGAGCTCTCCCGGTCGGTCACGTCCAGGTCGAACGCGTAGAAGCCGTCGCGGTCCGGGAGCAGCTCGACGCGGCGGGCCCCGACGGCCACGCGCACGCCTGCGTCGGCGAGGGCATGCGCAGTGGCCGCGCCGATCCCGCTCGAGGCGCCGGTGACGACAGCCGTTTTGTCCTCGAGTGAGGCCACGAGGGGCGAACCTTAACGCTGTCGCAGCTACTGGAAGAGGCCGAGACGGAGCGCGGTCGCGACCGCGTGCGTGCGGGTGCGCGCGTTCAGCCGCTCGCAGGCCTTGCGCACGTGGGTGCGGACGGTCTCGGGGCTGATCGAGAGGCGGTTCCCGATCTCCTCGTGGGACAGCCCGTCGGCGATGTGGACCAGCACTTCCGCCTCGCGCGGCGTCAGCAGCGGCTTGCTCGCGGCGCCGTTGAGCATGACGGGTGCGAGCGCAGGATCGACGTAGCGCTGTCCGGCGCAGATCGTCTGCAGCGCGTGCGCGAGGTCCGTGAGCGGCGCGTCCTTGAGGATCAGCGCGTGGGCTCCGGCGTCGAAGACGGCGCCCACGATGCTCTGGTCGGTGTCCGCGGTGTAGACCGCGATCAGCGTCTCCGGAGCAGCTCTCCGGATCTGCTCGAGGAGGTCGACACCGCTGAGGTGCGGCATCCGGTAATCGACGAGCGCGACGTCGGGCGTCGTCTCCTTCACCACGGCGACCGCGGCCACGCCGTCGCGCGCACGGCCCACGACCTCGAAGCCCTGGCTCTCGAGGAAGTCCGACACGGCTGCGACAAGCGCCGGATGGTCGTCCGCGACGAGGCAGCGGTACGGGCGGCTCACTGCGCGGCCTCCCCCAGGCGCCTGCGCCGGTTGCGGCGAGCCTCCGGCCCCGGGAAGCGAAGCACCTCGGCGCTCGGAGGTGAGTCGGCGATCTCGAGCCCGTCCCGCGCGAAGGTGACCGCACCCGCCTCGATCAGCCTTAGCGCGTGGTCGATGATCGCGGGGTCCCACTGCGAGCCTCGGCCGCGCTCGAGCTCGTGGACGATCTCGCTCTTCGGCAGCGCGCCGCGGTAGACGCGGCTCGCCGACATCGCGTCGACCGCGTCGGCGACGGCCATGATCCGGGCTCCGAGCGGGATCGCGTCGGCTTTCAGCCGGTCCGGATAGCCGAGCCCATCCCAGCGCTCGTGATGGTGACGGACGATCGGGCGAACCGCCGCGAGCAGCTCGAGCGGTTCGAGCAGGTGGTCGCCGATCTCGGTGTGCGCACGCATGAGGAGACGTTCCTCAGACGTCAGCGCGGCCGGCTTGAGCAGCACGCTGTCCGGGATCCCGATCTTCCCGACGTCGTGGAGGAGCGCGCCCAGCCGGATCGTCTCGATCTCCTGCTCGCGGAGACCGACCTCGGCGGCAAGGCGCATCGCGAGCCGGGTCAGGCGTTCGGCGTGACCGCGCATGCCCTCTTCACGGGCCTCGATTGCTCCCGCGAGGGCGCTCGTCAGCGTCGGGGTCAGCAGTCGCTCGCGCAGATCCCGTTCACTCCTGCCGGCCCGGTCGAGCGCCTTCGTCAGCGCCAGTTCGAGCTCGGTGTGGGTGAACGGCTTGGCCACGAACCCATCCGCGCCGCGGGCGAGGGCCTCACTCAAATCGTCGCGGGTGGTCGCGCCGGTGACGAGCACGATCGGCAGGTTCGGCCGCCGGATGCGCATCGTCTCCAGTAGTTCGAAGCCCGACCCGTCGGGCATGAAGACATCGGTGATCACGATGCGAATGCTCTCGTCGGAGAAGAGCTCCAGCGCCTCGGCGGCCGTCTTGGCACACACGACCTCGTAGCCCGAGCTCGAAAGCATGGCGGTGATCACCTCCCGGACGACCGCCTCGTCGTCGATGACGAGAACCTTGGTCACGATTTCTCTCCGGCGAGCGGAAGCTTGAGCACGAACGTCGTTCCGCCGCCGACCGCGGACACGGCGCTCAGGTCGCCGCCGTGCATGCGGGCGATCTCGAGGCTCGCCGCGAGGGCCAGGCTCCTGCCCTGCTTCGTGGCCGCCTGCCCGGCGCTGCCGTCCGTGACGCTTGCAATGGCCCAGTCGCCGTCGCGCTCGAGCCGAACCGTCGCGGTCCCTCCTGCGGGCAGTGCCTGCTGCGCGTTGACGAGCAAGCTCAGCAAGACCTGGCTTAACCTGACGGGGCTGCCGTGGACGTTGAGCGGCGCGCGGCAGTAGTCCTCGCGGAGCTCGAAGTTTTTGTCGGCGCTCGTGCAACGGACAAGCTCGACGGCGTCCTCGGAGATCCTGTGCAGCGACACGGTTCCGGCGTCGTCGGTGTCGACCCGGGCCGACCGAAGCAGCGCGCGCGTGATCTCCTTGATTTCGAGTCCGCTCTGCCGGACGAGCAGCAGCCGGTCGTGCTCGGGCGATCCGGGCTCGAGGTCGGCGAGCAGGATCTCGACGAGGCCGAGTATCCCGAACAGCGGGTTGTTGATCTCGTGCGCGAGCCCCCGGACGAGCTCTCCGAGCGAGCTGAGCCTCCCTGCTTCGAGGAGGGCTTCGCGTTCGGGGGTGGCTGGTTCCGCGCCGAAGAAAGGCGAAGCGGCTGCGGCTGGCTGCATTGGCTTAGGTATCGGAAGAAAACGGCTTCGGCTGTAGCGTCCCGACGCTAGCGGCTCGTCAGAAGCGTGTGGATCTCGCGTGTGAGCTGGGCGACCTGCTCGGTCAGCTCCTTGTCCTCACGGGTCAGCTTCGTGTTGGACTCGAGCAGTCCGGTGAGCTTGTCGGTCTCAGCCTTGACCGCCGCGACCCGCTGTTCCGCGTAGCGAACCTGCTCCTCGTGGTGCATCTCGGCCCGGTCCTCCAGGTGCTTGTCGCGGTCGGCCTGGCGCGTCTGGGCGAGCAGGATCAACGGCGCGGCGTACGCGGCCTGGAGCGAGAACGCGAGGTTGAGCAGGATGAACGGGTACGGATCCCAGCGGCCCGCGAATGCGAACGCGTTGAGCACGACCCACGCGATGACGACGATCGTCTGTCCGACGATGTACTGCGGCGTCCCGAAGAAGCGGGCGATGCGCTCTGCGATGCGGCCGAACGTGTCGGCGCCGAAGGCACCGCGATGTTCCTCCACCGCCACCGCAGTGAAGCGTAGGACGTACAACGGACGGGAGGGTCAGGTGCCCCCAGCGGGATTCGAACCCGCGCTACAGCCTTGAAAGGGCTGTGACCTTGACCGCTAGTCGATGGGGGCTTCGCGGCCAGTCTAGCCGGGCAGCGGAGCGGGCTCGCGCACAGTTTTGGGTGACCCATCACCGTCACCGCACCCACCTCCCCGCAACGGGGAGAGGGGCCCTTTCGGGCCCCTCTCGCGTCCAGAGACTTGCCTGCAGCGTTACGGCAGGAAGATCGCCTGGTTGTTATTGATGCCGTCCAGCAGGTCCTTGAGCGCCTCCTGGTACGTGCGGTTGCCACCCGCCGCGATCGTGTTCGGGTTCGCCTTCAGCTGGGCGATCGAGGCATTCAGAATGGCCTGAATGCTCGCGATACCAGCAAAGCTCACCTGTGTCCATGGGTTTGCCCCAGCGGGCTGCGCGCTGAGCGCATTCTGCAGGGTCGCACTCATGGACAGACCCGTGGCTGGGATCCTCACCGCGGGCACGTAGATGGACTTGGTCGCATTGACCTTGCCCAGGCAGACGTTGAACTCCGTCGTCAGCAGCTGCGCCGACAGCATGTACGCCATGTTGGTGGCGCTGGCGCCGAGCAGGTAGCTCTTGACGTTCGCGTACGTCCCGAAGAACGCAACGGTCTTGTAGATACCACTTCCATCGACCAGGACCGAATTGGTTCCGTTCGCGAGCGGGCCGAAGACGCAGGTCTTGATAGCGGTCTTCAGCGTCGTGCCCGTCCTCGAGCCGGTCAAGTCGTTCTGGCCGTTCTGGTTCGAGTAGTAACCGAGCGTGAGCCCGTTCTGGGTGCCCAGGACGGTCAGCGGCTCGTCGGCGCTGGTCGCGCCGATGTAGTTGGAGTTGCTCGCGACCGTGGCTTTGTAGATGTAGCCGCCGCTTGTCAGCGGAGCCGAGTCCACGGTTCGTGCCGTGTAGCCGCTCTCCCCCGCAGCGAGGTTGTTCACCGCGTTGGCGTTCAGCGTAAAGCTGACGGCGGGAATTGCGAAGCCCGCCACGGCGCCGGTCACAGTCGCCGTGTCGTGAACGACCGAGCCCTGGGCAGCGATGGTGCTCGTGATGTCGGTGTGGCTGGCGTTGTGGATCTTCGTCGTGATGCCCAGTTGCGCCTGGTCCACCGTCAGCGGCTCGTCGGGACTGTCATCGCCGACGTAGTTCGGGTCATCGGCGACAATCGCCTTGTACGTGTAGCTCCCTGCCGCAAGCGCAGCCGAGTCCACGGAGCGTGCCGTGGCCGTGCCGTCCACCGTCGGGTCGT
>JBKPRD010000057.1:0-57331 GCA_046734415.1 Actinomycetota bacterium
GTCGCGCACGATCCGGCGGCGTCGCGGCTCCGCCCGCTGGCCTGGGGGCTGACGGCAGCGCTCGCGGGGACCATCGCCGCGAACTTCTTCTACCTGACGATGACCTTCTACTACTTCTACGTCCTCGCAGCGCTCGTACTCGCGGCGCCGGTGGTCTTCTCGCGGCGGCGGGCGGCGCTCGGCTAGATGGAGCGGCAGGCCGGGTTCGTCCGCCGAGCGGCGCCTTGACGACGCTAGACGCGGCCGCGCGCGACGGCAGCCTCGACCCCGAGCGGACGGGGCTGCTCCGGCTCGATGTCGAGCGCCACTGGAGGGGCCCGAGGGCGCGACGACTTTCCTCGAGCGATCGGCCCCGATCGTGATCGAGTTCGTCCCGCGGGCCCTGCGCCGTGAAGGAAAGCTCGAGCCGCTCGTGGCCCTCCTCGCCCGCCACTACACGCACGTGGTCGATCCGCGGCACACGCCGGCCCCCGAGCCGGAACTGGTACCCCTCCCCGACCTGGTAGAGCTCGGAAAGCGGTACGGCCGCGGCTTCACGGGCCCGCTCGTCCTGCGGCGGCCGCGGTGAAGGTCGTCGTCCTGACGACGTCGTACCCCCGCACGCCGGAAGACGTGGCGGGTCGGTTCGTCGCGGACGCCGTCGAGCACCTGCGTGCACACGGCGTGACGGTCGAGGTCGTCTCGCCGCTCTCGTTCCGCCACTTCGGGATCGCCTACGGCCACGGCGTGGTCGGAAACCTCCGACGACGGCCGTGGCTCGTCGCGGCGCTGCCGGCCATGCTCCTCGCGTTCGTCAGGGCCGCGCGCGCCGCCGGCCGCGACGCCGACCTCGTGCACGCGCACTGGCTGCCGGCGGGAGCAGTCGCGGTGCTGACCGGCCGTCCCTTCGTCGTCCAGCTCTGGGGGACGGACGTCGAGCTCGCCCGGCGCGCGCCGTCGCTCGCCCGTGCGATCCTGTGCCGCGCGCGGCTCGCGATCTGCGCCTCGCGGGAGCTGGCCGCCGCGGCGCGAGAGCTCGGCGCGCGCAACGTGCGCGTGATCCCGAGCGGCGTGGACGTCCCTGCGGCCATCGCGGAGCCGGACGAGCCGCCGCACGTCCTCTACGCGGGCCGCCTCTCGCCGGAGAAGGGCGTCGCGGAGCTGGTCGAGGCGGCGCGCGGGCTCCCGCTCGTCGTCGCCGGCGAGGGGCCGTTGCGCGAGCGCGTTCCGCAGGCTCTCGGCTGGGTGCCGCACGACGAGCTCCTCAGGCTGTACGAGCGGGCGGCGGTCGTCGCCTGCCCGTCGCTGCGCGAGGGCTTCGGCGTCTCGTGCGCCGAGGCGATGGCGCACGGCCGGCCGGTCGTCGCCTCCGCGGTCGGGGGCCTCCGCGACCTCGTCGTCGACGGCGAGACCGGCTTGACCGTCCCACCGGGGGACGTCGGCGCGCTCCGGGCGGCGCTCGAGCGCCTCCTGGCCGACGGGGAGCTCCGCCGCCGTCTCGGCGCCGCCGCGCGCGAACGGGCGCGTGAGCATTTCTCCTGGGAGCGGGCGGTGTCGCTGACCGTCACCGCGTACCGGGACGCCCTGCCCGACGCCTCGGCTAACCTAGGGCGGTCGTGAGGGCGCGGGAGCTGACGATCGACGGCGTGCGGATCGCCGACGACACCGACTGCTGGGTGATCGCCGAGATCGGCCACAACCACCAGGGGTCGCTCGATCATGCCAAGCAGCTCTTCGCGGAGGCCGCTGCCTGCGGCGCGAACGCGGTCAAGCTGCAGAAGCGCGACAACTCGTCGCTGTACACGCACGAGGCCTACAACAGGCCCTACGACAACGAGAACAGCTACGGGCCGACGTACGGCCTCCACCGCGAGGCGCTCGAGTTCGGCCGCTCCGAGTACCAGGAGCTGAAGGCGTACGCCGCCGAGCTCGGCATCACGTTCTTCGCGACTGCATTCGACTTCAGGAGCGCCGAGCTGCTCGCCGACCTCGACATGCCGGCCTACAAGATCGCCTCCGGCGACCTGACGAACACGCCGCTGCTCCGCGTCGTCGCCGAGATCGGGCGGCCGATGATCATCTCGACGGGCGGGGGGACGCTCGACGACGTGCGCCGGGCCCACGACACGATCGCGGAGATCAATCCGCAGATCGCCCTCCTGCAATGCACCGCCGGCTATCCGGCCGAGTGGGACGAGCTCGACCTGCGCGTGATCGAGACGTACCGGCAGGTCTTCCCGGAGACGATCGTCGGGTTCTCGGGGCACGACAACGGGATCGCGATGCCGGTCGCCGCATACGTGCTCGGCGGGCGGATCGTCGAGAAGCACTTCACGCTGAACCGCGCGATGAAGGGCACCGATCACCGCTTCTCGCTTGAGCCGGTCGGCCTGCGGAAGCTCGTCCGCGACCTCCACCGCACGCGGCTCGCGCTCGGCGACGGCACGAAGACACCGCACCCGAGCGAGGCCGACCCGATCACGAAGATGGGCAAGAAGATCGTCGCCGCCGCGACGCTCCCGGCCGGGCACGTGCTTCGCCGCGAGGACCTGGCGTTGAAGTCGCCGGGCGACGGGCTGCCGCCCTACGAGCTGGAGAACGTGGTCGGGCGCGCCCTGCGCCACCCGCTCGGCGAGGACTCCGCGCTGACCTTCGAGCACCTCGAGGAGCTTCTCCCGCACGCAGAACGGTCCGAGGGCTATGCCTCGGCGCACGTTCGCTCCGCGCACGCCGGCGCGCGCGAGCGCGACGATGAGCGCTGACGGCCTGCGGGGCCGCGTCGCCGTCGTCACCGGAGCGCTCGGAAACCTCGGTCCAGTCTGGACCTGCGCGCTCGCCGGCGAGGGCGCGATCGTCGTCGGCATCGACGTTCGCGAGGGCGAGGGAGCGCGACAGGCCGACGTCACCGACCGCGCCTCGCTCCAGCGCGTGCTCGAGGAGGTCGGGACGCCGTCGATCCTCGTCAACAACGCCGGCATCGACGCGCCGCCCGGCGCGTCCGGCGACGCCTCGGTCCTGAGGACGCTGGAGGTGAACGTCGCCGGCGTCTTCAACGCGACGCAGGTCTTCGGGGAGGCGATGTGCCGGGCCGGCCGGGGGTCGATCGTCAACATCGGCTCGCTCTACGCGTCGGTCGCGCCCGTCCCGGCCTTCTACGACCACATCGACCCGCCGTTCGTCAAGCCGGCGGCCTACGGGGCGTCGAAGGCCGCGGTCGTCAACCTGACCCGCTACTTCGCGCGGCTCTGGGGCCCCTACGGCGTGCGCGTCAACGCGCTCTCTCCCGGCGGCGTCCGCGCCGACCAGGACGCCGAGTTCGTCCGCAAGTATTCCGAGCGCGTCCCGCTCGGCCGCATGGCGGAGGTGGACGACCTGGTGGGGCCGCTGCTCTTCCTCGTCTCGGACGCCGCGGCGTACGTGACCGGGCACGAGCTCCGGGTCGACGGCGGCTTCACGACGTGAGCGCGATCCCGCGCGTGTTCCACCAGATCTGGCTGGGGCCGGATCCGCTGCCGCGCGACTATGCCGACTACCAGCGCTCGTGGACGCGCCGGCATCCGGGGTGGGAGCTCCGCTTCTGGACGGAGGACGACCTCCCCGACGACCTGGAGCGCAAGGAGATCTACGAGCTGCTCCGGCGGCCGGCCGAGCGCTCGGACATGCTCCGCCTCGAGCTGCTGCGCCGCCACGGCGGCGTCTACGTCGACGCCGACTTCGAGTGCCGCCGCTCGATCGAGCCGCTGCTCGAAGGCGTCGACTTCTTCTGCGCCTACATCGATCCCGGCCGCGTGAACAACGCGCTGATCGGGTCGGTGCCGGGGCACCCGCTGCTCGAGCGCGGGATCCGGGAGCTGCGCCCGCGCACGACGTTCGGCCCGGTCGACAAGGAGGGCACGGGGCCGCTCTTCTTCGACCGGCTGGTCGGGGCCGAGCCGGGCGTGAAGATCTTCCCCGAGCAGCTCTTCTACCCGCGGACGCCGGCCGAGATCGAGGGCGCGTACGCGGTGCACCACGCGGCACGTAGCTGGAAGGAGCCCGCCGACCTGCTGCTCGACGCCATTCGCGCCGAACAGCGTCTGGCGATCGTCCAGGACGAGTTCGCGAAGACGGAGCAGCGCTACCGCCTCGCCCAGGCCGAATTGGAGGCCGTGCGCAACGCGCGGCGCGGACAGGCGACGGCGCTGCGGACGCGTAGGTTCTTCGTGCGGCGTGTGCCGAAGGAGCGCATCCGCTATGTCCTCGGGACGCTGCGGGCCCGCGCGTTACGACGCTAGGCTGGCGCACGTGGACCTCGTGCTCCGAGCGCTCTTCGCCGCCGTGATCCGCCCCGTGGGCGTGTTCGTCAGACGGCGTGACCCGCTTGTCCTGCGCCGGCCCGAGTCCAGCAACTGGCACCCCTTCCAGGGGTAGCCGTGGCCCGCGTGCTCGGAGTCTCATGCTACTTCCACGACGCTGCCGCCGTGCTCGTCGAGGACGGTGCGCTGGTCGCGGCGGCGGAGGAGGAGCGCTTCACGCGGATCAAGCACGACGCGTCGTTCCCGCAGCGCGCGATCGAGTTCTGCCTCGAGTTCGGCCCGGTCGACCACGTCGCCTTCTACGAGAACCCGCGGGTCAAGTTCAACCGGGTGCTCACGACCGCCGCGACGATGGGAAGGCCGGCCCGCGACGCCTTCGTGCACTCGATGCGGCAGTGGCTGACCGAGCGGCGCGGGATCGAGCGCCGGCTCGCGCGCCTCGCGGGGGTGTCGCGCGACCGCGTGCACTGCGCCGACCACCACCTCTCGCACGCCGCCAGCGCGTACTTTCCGTCGCCGTTCGAGTCGGCTGCGGTGATCACCGTGGACGGCGTCGGGGAGTGGGCGACGGCGACCATTGGCAGCGCTGCTTCCGCGAACGGGAGCCACACGCTCGAGCTCGCCGCACAGGTCGACTTCCCGCACTCGCTCGGCCTGTTCTACTCCGCCTTCACCGACTTCCTCGGCTTCGAGGTGAACGAGGGCGAGTACAAGGTGATGGGCATGGCCCCGTACGGCGAGCCGCGGTTCGTCGACGAGCTCTCGCGCGTCCTCCGCACCTATGAGGACGGCAGCTTCTGGCTCGACCTCGACTACTTCTCGTTCCACTACTCGGCCCGCAAGGCCTACACCGACGAGCTGCCCGCGCTGCTCGGGACCGGGCCGCGGAAGCGCGACGAGCCGTTCGATCCCGACGACGAGCGATCTCAGCGGTACGCCGACATCGCGGCGAGCGTGCAGGAGGTGACCGAGCGGGCGATCGTCAACCTCGCCCGGGCGGCGCATCGCCGCACCGGCTCGCGCAACCTCTGCTTCGCCGGGGGCGTGGCGCTGAACGCGCTCGCGAACCGGCGGATCCTCGAGGAGACCGAGATCGAGCAGCTCTTCATCCCGCCCGCCCCGGGCGACTCCGGCGCTGCGCTCGGGGCCGCGCTCTGGGTCGAGCACGTCGTGCTCGGCCGCAAGGAGCGAGTGCCGCTCGAGCACGCCTACTGGGGCTCCAGCCACTCGCGCGACGAGATCGCCGCCGCGCTCGCGCAGGCCGAGGGGATCGAGTTCCGCGAGCTCGACGGTGAGGCGGAGGTGCTGGCGGCGACGGTCGAGTCGCTCGCGGCGGGCGACGTCGTCGGCTGGTTCCAGGGCCGCTTCGAGTTCGGCCCGCGCGCCCTCGGCAACCGGAGCATCCTCGCCGACCCTCGGCGGCCGGAGATGAAGGAGCGGATCAACGAGAAGATCAAGTTCCGCGAGCCGTTCCGGCCGTTCGCGCCCGCGGCCGCCCAGCAGCTCGCCGAGACGCTGGTCTCGCCGGCGCAGGCGCGGCAGCATCCCGCCCGCTTCATGCTCCTGATCTGCCGGCTCGAGCCTGAGCTCGCGTCGCGGCTCGCGGCCGTGAACCACTTCGGCACCGCCAGGCTGCAGACCGTGCGGGAGCCGTGGAATCCGCGTTTCTACCACCTGCTCGAGCGCTGGGGCGACGTCGGTGGCATGCCGGTGCTCCTGAACACGTCGTTCAACCTGCGCGGGGAGCCGATCGTGACGAGCCCCGAGGACGCGCTCTCGACCTTCCTGCGCAGCGGGCTCGACCTGCTCGTGCTCGAGGACTTCGTCGTGCGCAAGACCACGCCGTGAACGAGCGGGAGGCCAAGGCCCGCCGCGCGGAGCTCGTGCCCCAGCTGCGCGCCTACGGAGCCCTCGAGCGTGTGCTCTGGCCGATCGTCACCGCCACCGCCGAGGCAGGGTTCTCGCGGCCCGCGCTGACCACCGACTCCCGCGGGCACCGGGTGACGCGGCTGGGGGACGAGGAGGCGCGCAGCGACCAGGTTCCGGGGGAGGCCGGGTTCGTGCTCGGCGGCTCGTACGCCTTCGGGGTCGGGGCCTCCGACGACGCGGGCACGGTTCCGGCCGCGCTCTGGCGGCGGACCGGTGTGCCGTTCGTCAACCTCGGCCTGCGCGCGGCGAACTCGGCGCAGGAGCTCGTCTCGGCGCTGCCGTTCGTCGAGCGGGAGACCACCTTCGTCGTGTGCAGCGGTCTGAACAACTTCTCGACGGCCCGCGGCGGGCCCGGCCTCGACCCGCTCTTCGGGCCGATGCACCACGAGAGGCACATGGCGCGGCTCGCGAGCGTGCCGATCACGCGGCTCGCAGGGCTTGTGGGCGATCCACTCGGTCATTTCGGCGACCGTGCGCTGAAGCGCGAGCTCTCGCGCCGGCGGCGTGCCCGCCTGGCCCGGCGGGTCAGGCCGTATCGGCAGCTGGAGAAGCGGGTCCGAGGCCGGTTCTCCGGGCCGCCCGAGGAGACGGCGCCGCGGCCGCTGCCCGAGGATCCCACTCCGAAGACCTTCGCCGAGGCCGCCGCGCGGCAGCTCCGCGACCTGCGTCTGCTGCGTCGGCTCGTCCCGACCCAGGCGAAGGTCGTCTTCGCGCTGCAGCCGCTCGTTCTGTACACGGGCAAACGGCTCTCGACGGAGGAGCAGGAGCTCTTCGCGGCGCTCGACGTGCTCCAGCCGCGCCGCTGGCCGCAGCTGAAGCGGCTCCTGGAGGCGCACTGGAGCGACTACGCCGCGGCGCTCGAGGAGGGCTGCGCTGACGCCGGCATCCCGTTCGTAGACCTCTCCCGCGCCGACTACGAAGGCTGGTGCTTCGTCGACCGAGTGCACATGACCGACCACGGCCACGACACGGCAGCTGCGATGCTGGAGAAGGTGGTCGTGCGGTGAGGATCTTCGACTGGCTTCGCGGTAGGGACGACGACGAGGACGACGGGCAGCCCGAGGACGACTGGCCGGAGGAGGAGGAGCTGCCCGGCGACGAGGACGACCCGACCGTCTATCCGCTCTGGTAGTTCGTCGGGACAGGCTGAAGCCTGTCCCTACTGCTCGCCGAGCCGACGCGCGAGCTCCTCGTACTTGCGGCGCCACTCGCCCGCCTCGCGCTGGGCCTCGAGCAGCCGCTTCTCCGCCTTCGCCAGTGAGCGGCGGAGCCCCTCCTCGTCCTTCCAGCCGCGGGCGCGATGGTGCGTTGCATAGGCCTTGTCGAGCTCGTCGGCCGTGCGTGGGTAGAAGACGGGCGGGTCGAAGTAGGTCACGCCCTCACGCTCTGTCAGCAGCTCCTCGAGGAACTTCGGCCCCGTGGCGTCCTTGTCGTAGGTGCCGTCCGCTCGCGGCTCGATCCTTGCGAGCCCCTCCTCGAGCAGCGGGTGTCCCGGCACGGCTCCGAACAGCGCACCGTTCACGTGCCCGGGCTTCCGGTAGCCGATGAAGAACTCGATCGAGTCGTCCAGGAGGGAGTCGATCGGGCGGAGGCACTCGAAGTCCGCGTCGACGTGGACGCCCCCATAGCGGAGGACGACCTCGAGCCGCAGGATGTCCGCGCGTTCCCACGGCGTGCGCGAGGTGTCGTAGACCTCGGGGCGTCGTAGTCCTTCGGTGAGGTTGCCGTCTCGCCAGAAGCGGAGCTCCCAGCCCGGGTTGTGGCGGCGCCAGCTCTCTTGAAGCGGCTCGTACTCCGCGGGGAAGGGATCCGGGCCGACCCAGATCTGGTGGAAGACGCGCGGGATCGTCACTCGTCCGTCCAGCCGTAGCCCCGGAAGAAGTCGTGCTTCGCGATCACCTGCTCGACCGCCTCACGCTCCTCGTCGGTCCACTCGATCAGGTCGCGAGAGCGCCGCGGCGCCTCGAACAGGATCCCGGCGCAGGCTTCGAGCCAGCTCTGGTCGGGCTCGATACCGAGGAAGCTGCAGATCCTGCGCAGCTCTTCCCGCGGGTCGTCGATCAGGGACTCGTGCCGGACCGTCAGGACGGCGCGCTCGTTCTCGGCGATGATCCGCGCGTTCATCCGCGCGAGGCGTGCGACGAACTTCGTCGCACCGGCCAGCGTACGCTCAGGGCGGCCGGCCTTCTCGATCAGCGCCATGCGCGCGATCATGTCGAACGGGTTACGCGTGACGTGCAGGATTCGGACGCGCGCTCTGATCAGGCGCCTGAGTCTCTTCAGCTCGGCGGGATCGCGGCCGACGCGGGTCGTCGTCTTCTCACCGGCCTTGGCACCGAGCACGCGTAGCCTGCGCACCTGTCCCTGCCATTGCAACGGGCCCGCATAGGAGTACCCGGTCGCCCGTCTGCCCAGCGAGCGCGACGCGTCTTCCTCCGAGGTCGTGAGGAGCGTCTCGACGAGCTGCCCTCTCGTCATCCCGCCGTCCGCGACGAGCCGGAGGACGTTGACCTCGTTGGCGATCGCGACATCGGGGTGGGCATCGAGGAGCGACCCGACCAGCGTGTGCCCCGACCGCGGGTAGCCGATGAAGAGACAGAACGTCCGCGGTTCCTCGAGGCGCACCGCCCGCTTTGCGCCGCGCTGCAGGCGGCGCGGCCACGTCCGCTGAATCCGGTCGAGCTCGGCCTCCGCCCGCTGGTAGCGAAGCTTGCGCTTCTTGCCGATCTCCTTCTGGGCCGCGATCCTGCGCTCCGCCCGGTCCAGGTCGAGCCGGAGCTGTTCGGCGTTCTTCCAGCTCCGCGCCATGTGGTGGATCGCGTACGCCTGCTGCCGCCCCTCGTCGGTCTGCGGGTAGAAGAGCTCGTGGTCGAGGAGCGTCACGCCCGGCCGGTCGAGCAGCAGCCGGTCGAGGAACCTCGTACCCGTCGCGGCCTTGTCGTGGCCGTAGAACTCGACGGGACGGATCTGCCTCAACGCCTCGTCGATCACTGGATGCCCCGCCACCGACCCCATCAGTGCGTTGTTGACGCGGTCCGGCTTCGCCAGCGTGATGAAGAGCTCCGCATCCTCGATCAGCGGCTCGATCGAGCGCAGGCACTCGAAGTCCGTGTCGACGTAGACGCCGCCGAACCGCCAAAGCAGCTCGAGGCGGAGGATGTTGGCGCGCTCGGCGGGCGCGCGAAGCTTCTCGGTCGCCTCGGCCCTGCGCAGCTCGGCCGGCAGTCGGTCCTCGGCCCAAAGCTCCAGCTCCCAGCCTGGGTGGCGGTCGAGCCACGTCTGCTGGTAGCCGCGGTACTCCTCCGGAAGCGGGTCCGGACCGAGCCAGATCTGGTGGAAGACGCGCGGTATCGGCATCGGCCCTGGTCCCGCCGCCCCCGGGGCTACTCGGCGAAGGAGTAACCCCCGAAGAAGGAGTGCGCTGCGATCACGTCGTCGACGGCAGCGATCTGGGCGGCGTTCCAGTCGAGGAGGTCGCGCGTTCGCTGCGGCGAGCGGAAGACGATCGCGGCACAGGCCTCGAGGTAGGCGGGGTCGGCCTCGACGCCCAGGAACTCGCATATTCGCGACAACTCGCGCTCCGGGCTCTCGATCACGGACTCCTGGCGGACCGTCAACACCGGGTGCTCGCCGGATGCGATCAGGCCGTCGTTGATCCGGGCGAGACGGCCGACATACCCGGTTGCGCGGGCCCGGCGCTCTTCGTCGCTGCCCTCCCGGATCTTCTGCTTCGCGATCCGCGCGACCATGTCGAACGGGTTGCGGACGACATGGATCAGGCGCAGCGGCACGCCGACCTCGCGGCGGAAGACGGCGAGCGCCTCCGGCGACTTGGCGATGCGCTTCGTCGTCCGGTCGCTGAACTTGTCGCCGAGCACGCGCACCTCGCGGAACCGCCCCTGCCACTGGCCCTCGACGGCGTAGCGGTACTTGTTCTGCTTGCGGCCCCGGAGGGCCTCCTCCCGCGAGCTCTCGAGCAGCAGCGCGAACGCCTCGTCGCGCGGCATCCCGTCGACGGCGACGAGCGCGAGCGGGTTCGTCGCCTTCGCGATCACCATCTCCGGATGGGCGTCGAGCATCGCGCCGACCAGGCTGTGGCCGCTCTTGGGGTAGCCGATGAAGAGGCAGAACGCATGCAGGTCGCCGTACGCGCCTGCGTCGGCCCCCGGGGCTCGTTGCGTCTCGCTCGCCCTCATGCGGCGGGGCGATGATAGTTCAAGGCCCGTGGAACCCGCCGCTCCCAGCACCGTGTTCGGCCTCGCCGCCCACAACGGCGAGGCGCACCTCGCAGAGGCGCTCGAGTCGCTGCTCACGCAGACCCGGAGCGACTTCGCAATCGTGATCGTCGACGACGCCTCGACGGACGCGACGCCCGAGATCTGCGCCAGGTATGCCGCACTCGACGGGCGGATCTCGTACTCGCGCAACGACGAGCAGCTCGGGCTCGTGCGCAACTGGCAGCGTGCGTTCGAGCTCGCCGGTGAGTGCCATCCCGGCGCTCGCTACTTCGCCTGGGCGAGCGACCACGACGTCTGGGCCGCCCGCTGGCTCGAGCGGCTGACCGCGGAGCTGGACGCGCACCCCGAGGCGGTCCTCGCCTACCCGCTGGCAGTACGGATCGACGACGCGGGCTCGGAGTATCCGACGCGGGAGCGCCTGTTCGAGACCGCAGGCGTGACGGATCCGCGGGAGCGCGTCCGCCTCGTCGCCGGCGAGCTGCGCGGGGCCGGGGAGCTGGTCTACGGGCTGATCCGGCGCTCCGCGATGGAGGAGTGCGGGCCGTTTCCGCTGACGGTGCTCGCCGACCGGCTCTACCTCGTCCGGCTCGCCGTCGAGGGCGAGTTCCGGCAGGTGCGGGAGCAGCTCTGGTACCGGCGCTTCCGCGTCGGCGTGAAGATGTCGAACGCGCGCCAGCGCCGGGCGGCGTTCCCACGGGGAGCGCCGCTCTCCGCGTACGTGCCCTGGTGGCTCACCCACCCGGCGCGGTTCGCCCGCTCCACGGGCTCGACCGCGCTGGCGGCGGCGCTCGTCCGGGAGTCGGCACGGACGGCGTTCGCCCGCAGGCGAGAGCGGACCCGGCGCAGCTGGCGGTGGCGCCGCCGCCACGCCGCCGAGCGCATCGGGCTTCGGCAACCTCCCCCCGAGCCGGCGCCGCGGGAGTCCGCGCCCCTGCTCGAGAGGGATGCCGACGTGCACGAGCTCGGGGCCGCGAAGCTGCGTCCGGCGGACGTGGCGCTCAGCGTCGGCTTCTTCGACCGCTTGCCCGAGGAGGAGCTCGAGGAGTTGATCGCGCGGCTCCACGAGCTCGGGGTGCCCGAGATCTACAGCGTCGACCGGGAGTCGCAGGCGCTTCGCGCCGCGATGGAGAGGTTCTACTGGCCCCGGCGGGTCTGGATCGACGCGGCGGGCAGGAAGCCGGACCCGGCGCGCGGGCCCGTCCCGAGGCCGGAAGGCGAGCTACGCCATCTGGCGGGACGCCGCCGCCTCCTTCTCTACGACGGGGAGCGCGTCCCACGAGGGTGGTAGCCTCGCCCGCATCGTGGCGGCTACCGCCGGAAAGTGGTGGCAGGAACGGGAGGACCTCGGCTCGCCCTCGCACGAAGAAGCGCTGCGCCGCCTCGCCCGTACGAACCGGACGGCGACGATCACGATCGAGACCGTGGACGATCTCACGCGCACGGTCGAAGCTTTCGAGCCCGACGCGCAGGCGGGCGACCTCGACGAACGCTTCGTCGACGAGGCACATCGAGCCCAGTACGAGCGATTCCTGCACGAGGAGCACCATGGGCAGTACGGATCTGCAAAGGCCCCGTCGCCCTGGGCGCTCGGGAAGTGCGTGTTCGAGTCGCTCGTCGTAGCCGGTGTCCGTCCGGGGCACCGCCTGCTCGACTTCGCGTGCGGTGCCCTTCGTTTCGGACAGTGGCTGATCCCTTACCTGGACGAGGGGAACTACTTCGGCGTGGACGCGCACCTCCCCAGCCTGGAAGCTGCCGCGACATACGAGATCCCCCTCCACGAGCTTGAAAGCAAGCGGCCGCGGCTGCTCTGGGACGCGGACCTGTCGCTGTCGCACTTCGGGCTCGCGTTCGACTGGATCGTCGACTACAACGGTTCTCGGCGGGTGCGGCCGAAGCGACTGCGCCCGGCCGTGTTCGAGCGCTTCGCCGGAGTCCTGTCCGAGGGCGGTCGGCTGCTGACGTCTCCCCGCCCGGCGGTACCGGTCGAGTCGCTCGCGGAGGTGGGGCTCGTGCTGTCCCGGCGGTGGGAGCCGGTCGAGTGCCCGTTCATCCTCGGCCGGTCGCCGATCCGTTGGTTGGAGTTCAAAAAGCAAGCACGTCGGTGAGCGCCTTCTTGGCCGCGCGGCGCTCGACCAGCTCGTCCAGCGGCTCGACGACGGCCGTCCAGGGCGCCCGCCGGTCGAGCGGATCCTTGCGGCGAAGGTCGACGAAGCTGTCGTAGCGCTCGGCGAGGACGTCGAGAAGCGAGGCAGGAGGTGAGAGATGCATCCGCCGCAGCGCGAAGACGACCGGAACGCGCCGCTCCAGGAACGGCGACGCAGCACGAAGCGCCTGCTCCTCCCGCTTCTGGCAGTCGAGCCAGAGCAATCCCGTCTCCTCCGGGACGAGCTCGCCGCGCCCCGCGAGCTGCTCGAGCGTGACGAGGTCGACTCTCAGCGCGCCGTCGGCGGGCTCGGCAACGACGTTTCCCTTCGTCCAGTAGGCCGGGCCGCGCTCGGGATCGCCCGGCAGGAACCAGGCCGAGCCAGGCGCATCCGAGATCCCCGCGGCGACGACCCTGACTCGCTCCTCGAGCTCGTTCAGCGCCGTGTTCGCCCGCAGCAGCCGCACGTTGGCCGGGTCGGGCTCGATCGCGACCGCTCGCGAGAAGCCGTGAACGGTCACCGCCGCGATCGTCGTCGTCCCGACATGAGCGCCGACGTCGACGAAGGTGTCCCCCTCGACCCGGCCGGCCGCTCGCGCCGTCGCGACGGCGCGACCGAGGATGCGGAGATCCTTCCGGTTCCGGTTGACGAAGAGCCGCTCGTCGGCGTCCGTCGGGAGCAGGAAGACGGCTCCCTCGTACTCGGCGGCGACGATCGGAGTCATCGATCGTGCCCGCTGCAGGAACTCCCTCCTGGCGCGCGCTGTCCCTTCGTTCCCCACGGCGGACAGACTAGAGCTGCCGAGCTAGGATGGTCGCGTGGCCGTGGCGATCGACGTTCGAACCGTCGGCAACGTCATCGCCGGCGACGAGCGTCCGGCGGCAAGCGGGGCGATCTTCGAGAAGCTCGCGCCGGCGACCGGCGAGGTGTTGAGCGTCGTCGCCCGTTCGGACGCGACCGACACCGACGCCGCGATCACCGCGGCGGCCGAGGCGCAACCTGCCTGGGCGGCCCGCACGGTCGAAGCTCGGGGCCGCATCCTGCGGACGATCGCCCAGCTGCTCGAACGCGACCGCGAGCAGGTCGCTGCTGTCGTGTCGGCCGAGACCGGGAAATCGCCGAAGGACGCACTCGGGGAGACCGGCGGCGCGATCGAGCTCGGTTACTTCATCGCCGGCGAGGGGCGGCGGTTCTACGGCAAGACGATGCCGAGCGCGACCCCCAACCGCCAGGCGATGACCGTTCGGCAGCCGCTCGGCGTCGCCGGGCTGATCATCGCCGCGAACACGCCGATCGCCAACGTGGCGTGGAAGGTCTTTCCGGCCCTGCTGTGCGGGAACGCGGCCGTGTTGAAGGCCTCCGAGGACACGCCCGAGACCGCGCTCGTCTTTGCGAGGCTCGCCGCCGAGGCGGGTCTGCCGCCCGGAGCGCTGAACGTCGTCCAGGGCTACGGCGAGGAGGCCGGGCAGCCGCTGGTCGAGGACACACGCGTGCCGGTGATCTCCTTTACCGGCTCGACCGCCGTCGGGCGGATGATCGCGCGGGTCGCTGGGGAGCGGCTCGCGAAGATCTGCCTCGAGCTGGGGGGCAAGAATCCGCTCGTCGTCTGCGAGGACGCGAACCTCGAGCAGGCCGCCGAGGCAGCTGCGTTCTCCGCGTTCTCGAACGCCGGGCAGCGCTGCGCGGCGGGGTCGCGGCTGATCGTCTTCGACGCGGTGTACGACCGGTTCCGCGAGCTGCTGCTCGAGCGGACGCGCGCGCAGAAGGTCGGACCCGACGACGAGCACGACTTCGGGCCCGTGATCAACGAGCGGCAGCTCGAGAAGATGCTCGCCGCGGTCGAGCGCGCCCGGGCGGCCGGCGCGGCCGTGCTGACCGGGGGCGAGCGCCTGCCACAGCCCGGCTTCTACGTCGCACCGACGATCGTCGAGGGCGCCGCGCCCGACTCCGAGATCTCCTGCTCCGAGCTCTTCGGCCCGATCACCACTCTGCACCGCGTCGGCGGCTTCCAGGAGGCGCTCGAGGTCGCGAACGCGAGCCCCTACGGTCTCACTGCGGCGATCTGGACGGACAGCGTCCACCGCGCGCAGGAGTTCGTGCGGAGGATCGTCGCCGGCGGCGTCCAGGTGAACGGCCCGACGTACGGCTTCGAGCCGCACGTCCCCTTCGGCGGGCAGCGCGACTCCGGAACGGGTTGGCGCGAGCCTGGGACCGAGGCGCTCGACGTCTACTCGGACTGGAAGACCGTGTACGTGACGCACGACCCGTCGGCCGTGTAGTGCCGTCCGCGGTCGCGCTCGTCCCCGCCCGCTCAGGCTCGCAGCGCGTCCCGGGCAAGAACGTCCTGCCGCTCGCGGGCCATCCGCTGATCGCGTACTCGATCGCGGGCGCGCAGGAGGCGGGGATCTTCACCGCGGTCGTCGTCTCGACGGACTCGGAGGAGATCGCCGACATCGCCCGCCGGCACGGCGCGGAGGTGCCCGGGCTGCGGCCGGCCGAGATGAGCACCGCGACCTCGTTCGACATCGAGTGGGTGTTGCACCTGATGCGGGACCGCGACGAGGAGATCTTCGCGATCCTCCGCCCGACGAGCCCCTTCCGCACCGGCGAGACGATCCGGCGCGCCTACGACCGCCTCCTCGAGCTCGGCGACAGGGCGGACTCGATCCGAGCGGTCGAGCCGGTCCGGCAGCACCCCGGCAAGATGTGGACGCTCGCGGGCGACCTGCTCGAGCCGTTGCTGCCGCAGCCCGAGGGCGAGACGCCGCTCCACTCGCGCCAGTACCAGGCACTGCCCAAGGTCTATGCGCAGAACTCGAGCCTCGAGCTCGCGTGGACTCGGGTCCTCGACGACGCGGTGCCGACCATCTCCGGCCGGCGGGTGGCTCCCTTCTTCACCGAGGGCGCCGAGGGGTTCTCGATCGACTACCCCGCCGACGTCGAGCTCGCCGAGCGGATGCTCGCGAGGGGCGATGCTGCGCTCCCGTCGATACTCCAGCCCGCCTCGTGAGGGATGAGCCCGTCCGGATCGACCAGCCGCTGCTCCTGATCTCCCAGGTGCAGCGCTCGGGCGGCACGCTGCTGCTTCGGCTTCTCGACGGCCATCCCGAGTGCTACGTCGTCCCGTTCCAGCTCCGCGGCCTGGACGCGGCTGCCAAGAACCCTCCGGCGACGACCGCCGAGGCGTGGCGGAGGCTCTGGGACCCCAAGCTGGCCCGGCGCTACGAGGCCGGCCACCGCCAGCGGAAGCACGACGTCCTCGACGACGAGGAGGTGTTTCCGTTCGAGCTCGAGCCGGAGCTGCAGCACAGGATCTTCGACGCCTTTGCGGCCGCGCACACGAATCCGACCCTTCGGAACTACTTCGACTGCTACTTCACCTCGTACTTCAACGCGTGGCGCGACTACGCGAACCTCGAGGTCCCCAAGCGGTGGGTCGTCGGTTTCGAGCCCGGCGTCGCCCGTAGCCGTAGCCGGCGGACCGCGCTCCGCGAGATCTACCCGGATGGAAGGGTCGTGTCGATCGTGCGCGACCCGTGGAGCTGGTATGCCTCGGCACGGCGCTGGGAGACGCGCTGGGCGGATCGCGAGGCGGCGCTCGCGCACTGGCGAAGCGTCGCGCTCGGGACGATGAAGTGGCGGCGGCAGCGAGGCAAGCAGCAGCGCGAGGTTCGCGTGCTCACGTTCGAGGACCTGCTGACGAGGACGGAGCAGACGATGCGGCGCGTCGCCGCGTGGCTCGAGATCGAGTTCCGGCCCGGGCTGACCCGGCCGACCTTCAACGGACGGCCGATCAGGGCGAACACGAGCTTCGCGGACCTCTCGACGGAGGTCTCGACGAAGCCGCTGGAGCGCGCGGAGGACGAGCTGTCGGCCGGCGACGTGGACTACATCGAAGCGCACGCCGGCAAGCTGTACCGGCAGCTGGCGAGGGTCGGCGAGAAGGACTGGGGGCCCTGACGGCTAGGTGAGCGCGAAGCGGGACGAGTCCGAGAGTTCGCCGTCGCGCCAGTCGACCGTGAACTTCCGCCGCTCCGGGCGCTCGGGCGTGATCTTCTTGTTCACGTACGTGTGCGTCGAGAGGATCCGCGGCTTCGTCCGCGCGTAGCCGCCGCGGTGGAACCCGCTCGTGTCGCAGATGACCAGGGTGCCCGCGGAGCCGGTGGCGAGGACCCGCTCGGACGCGGGGATCGCCGCCTCGAGCTCCTCGGTCGGCGGGTAGCGCTCGCTCTCCCCCCAGGGCCAGAGGTGGCCGTACTCGAACCCCTCGGCGCTCCGGCGGACGTACTCGAAGGGCCCGGCGTCCTCGTCGACGTCGGAGAAGTAGAGGAAGACCTTGACCACGTGCTGGTCCTCCGGGTCGCGATGCCACTCCTGCGATGCGACGCGCTCGGCATCGTCGCCGACCGGGATCGTGTACCAGAGGTCGAAGTCGACGAGCTTGACCTGCGCGCCGCGGTAGGCATTGACGATCCCGAGCAGCGGGTCGCCGGCGGCGTAGCGCAGCCACGGCCCGTCCGAGGGGAGGATCGCCGGCTCCTTCGGCAGCTTCTTCTTGCCGCGCGGGTACCTCCGGATCAGGAAGTCCTTCTTTCGCTTCGCGCCCCCGCTGTCCTCGAGGTCGGCCTCCGCGGCGGCGACGAACACGTCCATCTCGGCCCTCAGCTGCTGCCACAACGCCTCGTCGCCGATCAGCTCGGCGAACGGGACGATCGCCAGCCCGGACTCGCGGAGCTGGCCGAGGGCGCGTTCCTGGACGTTGCTCAGGCCGCCGGTGAGCACATGCGTCACGCGCGCGAGGATAGCCGCTAGGCTCGGCGCTCGATGCTCCGCTACGTCCCCGCGGCCGAGCTCGACCGCATCCGCACGCTCGAGTGCGACCCGTTCGAGCGCGCGGCCGCCTTCGCGGACGCCTGCCGCCTGAACGCGCTCTACATGATCGAGCGCGCGGGCTCCGGCCATCCCGGGACGACCCTCAGCTGCCTCGACGTCGTCTCGTGGCTGCACCTCGAGGTGCTGGGCGGAGGCGACCGGTACTTCTCCTCGAAAGGCCACGACGCGCCCGGCCTCTACGCGGTGCTGGCGGCGCTCGGACGCCTCGACTTCGACCTGATCCACATGCTCCGCCGGCTCGACGGGCTCCCGGGCCATCCGGACGTCGCCGCGACACCGGAGCTCGTGACCAGCACCGGCTCGCTCGGGATGGGGATCTCGAAGGCGCGCGGCTTCGTTCTCGCCGACCGCGCCCTCGGGCGCTTTGGTCGCGTCTTCGTGCTCACGGGCGACGGCGAGCTGCAGGAGGGCCAGGTCTGGGAGTCGCTCCAGCCGACGGCGAACCTCGGGCTGCACGAGATCACGGCGATCGTCGATCGCAACCTCGTCCAGTCGGACACCTGGGTCGACAAGGTCAGCGACCTCGGCGACCTGGAGGAGAAGTTCTCCGCCTTCGGCTGGGCTGTCGCGCACTGCGACGGGCACGACCTGCGCGCCTTCGCGCAGACGCTGTCGGCGCTCGAGCTCGAGCACCGGCCCAAGGTCGTGATCGCGCACACGCGGAAGGGCGGCGGCGTCTCGTTCATGGAGCCCGAGGACACCCTGCCGCGCACCGAGACGGCCCTCTACGGCTACCACTCCGGCGCACCCAGCGCCGACGAGTACGTGCGCGGGGTGGAGGAGATCGAGGCGCGCCTGAACGCGCGCCTGACGGGCCTCGGCGCGGCGCCCGTCGCGCTCGTCCACGCGGAGCCGCCGGAGCACCGGTCGGCGCCGAAGGCGCGGCAGATGCTCGTCAAAGGCGGCGCCTACGAGCGGGCGATCGTCGCGCAGGCGGAGAAGGAGCCGCGCCTCGTCGTCCTCGACGCCGACCTGCGGCTCGACTGCGGGCTCGTCACGTTCCGCGAGCGGTTCCCGGAGCGCTTCTACGAGTGCGGGATCGCGGAGCAGGACATGGTCTCGCAGGCGGGGGCGATGGCGCTCGCCGGGCTCCTGCCCGTCGTCCACTCGTTCGCCTGCTTCCTGTCCACGCGGCCGAACGAGCAGATCTACAACAACGCGACCGAGGGCACGAAGATCATCTACGCGGGGTCGCTCGCCGGGCTCGTCCCCGGTGGGCCGGGACACTCGCACCAGTCCGTGCGCGACATCTCCGCGCTCGGCGCCGTCCCGGGGATGTCGCTGCTCGAGCCGTTCACCGAGGCCGAGCTCGAGGCGGCGCTCGACTGGGCGGTCCACCGCGCGCCCGGCTCGGTCTACCTGCGCCTCGTCAGCGTGCCGTGGGCGCTCGGCTTCGACCCGCCACTGATCGACGAGGTCGTCCCGGGCCGCGGCACTGTGCTCCGGCCCGCCGGAGAGGTGCTGTTCGTCGCGGCCGGCCCGGTGATGGTCGCTGCCGGCTGGCACGCCGCGGAGCTGCTGGCGGAGGACGGCGTCGAGGCCGGGCTCGTCGCGCTTCCGTGGCTGCGCGACGTGGACGGCGCCTGGCTCGCCGAGGTCGCCGGCGGCGCACAGATCGTCACGCTCGACAACCACTACGTTACCGGCGGCCAGGGGGACGCGGTGCTGGCGGCGCTCGCGTTCGATGCTTCCGAGACTGCCGCCCGCGTTCACAAGATCGGCGTCACCGAGGTGCCGAAGAGCGGCGGGAACGACGAGACGCTCCGCGCGCACGGCCTCGACGCCGGCGGGATCCGCGGGCAGGTCCTCGCCTACCGGCCCAGTCGGGTCTGATCGCTACCATCCCGCGCGTGAGCGTCCAGGCTCCGTCCCTGACGGCCCTCCAGCAGCAGATTCTCGACTCGCTCCGCAAGGAGGGGATCGCGACGGTCGACTTCCGCGAGCTGCACGGCGAGGAGCTCTGGGCGGAGGCGCAGGCGGACGTCGCGCCGTTCGTGGACGAGCAGCGCGTGGAGATGGCCTCGCTGGCCGACAAGCCCGAGAACAAGGACGAGTTCATCGTGCGGCGTTACATGCGGCAGAAGCCGCGGATCCCGTTCACGCTCGCGAGCCCGTGGCTGCGGATCGGGATCTCGGACACGTCGCTCGGGGTGGTGAATGCGTACCGCGGGCTGCAGACGCGGCTCTTCTACCTCGACAACTGGTTCACGCCGCCGTACGCAGGCGCCGAGGAGCGGATCGCGTCCCAGCGCTGGCACCGCGATCCCGAGGAGGAGCACGTGGTCAAGGTCTTCCTCTACCTCTCGGACGTGGCCGAGGACGCCGGGCCGTTCGAGTACGTCAAGGGCAGCCCGCCCGGCAACCGCCACGGGCACCTGTGGCCCTGGGGCGAGGGGAACGCGAAGCCGACCGACGAGGAAATGGCGGCGGCCGCCCCGGCCGAGGACCAGGTGACGATGACGGGGCAGGCCGGGACGATGATCTTCTGCGACACGAGCGGCTTCCACCGCGGCGGGTTCGCCAGGACGACACCCAGGGTGCTCTCGATCTGGTCGTACGTCTCCCCAGGGGCCGAGAAGAAGGGCCACCGCTTCGAGGTCGACCTCGAGGGCCGCGACGCGGAGCTCTCGGCGGACGCCCGCGCCGCACTGGCGTAGGCGGGCAGGCCATGCGCGTCCTGTTCGTGATGCGCCACGGCGGCTACGTCCGCAACTTCGAGTGGGTCCTGCGGCTGCTCGCCGAGCGCGGCCACACCGTGCAGCTCGGGTTCGAGCGCGGCCGCGCGAAGGGGATGGAGGAGCGGATCGAGCGCGGGCGCAGCGGCTTCGACCTGCCGGAGAGGCTGCGCGAGGACACCGAACGCGCGATCGACCACGGCCTCGTCCCGACGCGCGACGACGGCTGGCGGCGGCTCGCTTTCGGCCTGCGCCAGTCCGTCAGCTACCTGCGCTACCTCTCGCCCGCCTACCGGGACGCCGAGAAGCTGCGGCAGCGCTGGGCGAAGGGCACGCCGAAGCTCGTTGTCGCGCTCGGGCGGGTCTCGTGGCTGAGGGGGCCGCTCGAGCGCGTGCTACGCCGCGTCGAGCGGGTGGTCCCGCGCCCGCGCGAGATCGACGAGCACCTGCGCGAAGACGGCTGGGACCTTCTCCTGCTCACCCCGCTCGTCGACGGCCCCTCCCAGCACGACTGGCTCCGCAGTGCGCTGGCGCTGCGGGTTCCGGTCGCGCTGGCTGTTGCCAGCTGGGACAACCTGACCAACAAGGGCGTGATGTTCGACCGGCCGGACCGCACCTACGTCTGGAACGAGATCCAGCGCCGCGAGGCCGTCGAGCTCCACGGTCTCGAGCCGGACAGCGTCGCCGCCCTCGGCGCTCACACCTTCGACCACTGGTTCGACTGGACGGCGAGCCGCCCGCGCGAGGGGTTCTGCCTCGAAGTCGGGCTCGACCCCTGGCGGCCGTTTCTCCTCTACGTCTGCTCGTCCGGGTTCATCGCCGCCGACGAGCGGCCGATCGTCGCCGCCTGGATCGAGGCGCTGCGCGTCGACCCCGAGCTCGCGGATACCGGCGTGCTCGTGCGTCCTCATCCCACGAACGGCGCGATCTGGGCCGAGCACCCGCTCGGCGCGTTTGCCAACGTCGCCGTCTGGCCGCGCGTCGGCGAGGACCCCACCGACGAGGGCCGGCGCGCTGGCTTCTATGACTCGATCCACCACTCGGCCGCCGTCGTCGGCGCAAACACGACCGCGCTGATCGACGCCGCGATCGTCGGTCGGAGGACGTACTCGATCCTCCTGCCCGAGCTCCGCGGCGCCCAGGAGCAGACGCTCCACTTCCACTACCTGCTCCCGGAGCACGGGGGGCCGCTGGTCGTCGCGCGGTCGCTGGAGGAGCATCTCCGGCAGCTGCGGTCGCTGCTTCGCGGCGAGGAGAGCGACGACCGCTGGCGCGAGGAGTTCCTGCGCGGCTTCGTCCGGCCGCGCGGGCTGGACACGCGGGTCGCCTCGCTGCTCGTCGATGACCTGGAGCGGTTCGCGGGCGTGGCGCGCGAGCGGGTGACGGCGTGAGGGGCCGGAGCGGCGACTTCGAGGCGTTCTTCCGGACCGACGGCGAGTCGGGCCCGCTGCTCGTCGTCTACCACGTCCAGAAGACCGCCGGCACGTCGCTGCGCCGGGTCGTGCGGGCGAACCTTCCAGCGGCCCGGACCGAGACGCTGTCGTACCTGCACAAGGAGGCGAAGACGCCGCGCGAGCTGCTCGCCTGGCACGAGCGGTGGTACCGCGGGCTCGACGACGACCGGCGCGCGCGTCTCTGCTGTGTGATGTCACACTGGGCGGGCTACCTGCTCCCGGCGCTCGACCGCCCGGCCGACGCGCTCGTGCTCGTCCGCGAGCCCGTCGACCGCACGCTCTCGTACTACTGGTTCAAGCAGCGCCGCCGCGGCCCCGAACGCCCTCTGGAGCCACTCGACCGCCTCTACGAGCTGCAGGGGAACCGCTCCGACGGCGAGCGGCGGTCGGCGCTCTGGGACCAACTCTGCAACTGGCAGAGTCGCGCGCTGCTCTCGGTGTTCCACGACACCTCGGCGCTCGAGCACTCGGCCGGCGGGTCCGCCGACGCCGACCTGTGGCGCGGGCGCCTGCGCGACCTGATCGAGAACGTCTACCTCGTCGGCGTCCAGGACCGCTTCGCCGACTACCTGGACGTGCTCGCGCGACGGTACGGCTGGGAGGTCTTCGAGCCGCGCAGCAAGGTCAACCCCGTGCGTCCCGCCGAGGAGATCTCGGCCGCTCTCCGCGAGACGATTCTCGCCTACAACTGGCTCGACGCGGAGCTGTATGAGCTCTGCCGCCGGGGGATGCCCGCCCAGCCGGCAGGTGCGGCCTGAGCAGCGCGGGCAGCGGACCGGCGACGCCCGACCTTCGGCGACGCCTGACGCGCCTGGCCCGGACTGGCTCGCCGTCCGTCGTCGCCCGGGCGGCGCGCCGCCAGCTCGTCTGGCGTCGGCACGAGGCCGCTGTCGCGCGCGCGCTCGAGGAGGGGCGGAGGCTGCTCGTCGGCCCGTTCCTCGGCGAGGTCGGCTTCGAGCTCCTGTACTGGATCCCCGTGCTGCGCCGCCTGCTCGACAGGGTCGACCGGGAGCGGGTCACCGTGCTCGCCCGCGGCGGAGCCGGGGCATGGTACGGCGACCTCGCGGCCGCGAGTGTCGACGTCCTCGACCTCGTCCCGCCCGAGAGCTACCTCGACGAGCTCGTCGCGCGGCGGCGCCGTGAGGGGGACACGAAGCAGTACTTCCCCGACCGGCTCGACGCACGGCTCACGCAGCGCGCGCTCGAGCGGGTCGGCGACGCGGCCGTCGTCCACCCGCTCGTCATGTACTCGCGCATGCGGTTCGTGCTCGAGGGGCTCCAGTCGCCGGAGGACGCGACCCGCATCGGCGACTACCGGCGGCTCTCGGTGGACGAGCGGGCGCTGCCGCCGGACTGTCCCCCCGACTACGTCGCGGTCAAGCTCTACTTCAGCGATTCCTTCCCCGACGACGCGGCGAGCCGCGACCTCGCCGCGCGCGTGCTCGCAGAGCTGGCGGAGAAGACCGATGTCGTCGTGCTGACGAGCGGCACACAGCTCGACGAGCACCGCGAGTGGGTCCCCGCGGGGCCGCGCATCCGCGAGTCGTCGACGTGGGTGACGCCGCAGGACAACCTCGCCGTGCAGACCGCGCTGGTCGCAAGGGCCCGCGCCTTCGTCGCCACGTACGGCGGCTTCTCCTACCTCGGCCCGCTGCTCGGCGTGCCGACGCGGGCGCTGTACACGCGGGAGGCGTTCCAGGGCGTCCACCTCGAGGTGCTCCGCGCGGCCTACCCCGACGTCGCCTACGAGCTGGTCGGGCCGTGATCGTCCGGACGGACGAGCTCGGCGGCCTCGCCGGCACCGTGACGATGGTCAGCGGCGGCTTCGACCCGCTCCACCCGGGCCATCTCGCCTACTTCCGGTCGGCGGCCGACCTGGGCGCGCCCCTGCTCGTGAACGTCTCCCACGACGATTGGGTGGGACGAAAGCACGTGCCGTTCCTGACCCAGGGCGAGCGGATCCAGCTGATCGACGCCCTGCGGCTGGTCGACTACGTCCACGCCGAGCAGGGGGCGACATCGGAGGTGCTCCGCCTGCTCCGCCCGCGCTACTTCGCCAAGGGGGCCGACTGGGAGGGCCGCCTGCCTGAGGACGAGCTCGAGGTCTGCCGGGAGCACGGCGTCGAGATCGTCTTCCTGGACACCGTCGTCGACTCGTCGACCGACGTGCTGCGGCGCTTCGAGGCGCGCGGACGCTAGCGCCGCAGGAAGCGCCGCTTGCCGGCGAGCTCGCGCTCGAGCTCCTCGATCCGGCCGCGCAGCTCGTAGTTGCGCTGCTCGGCGAGCTTGACCGCGCGGCGGTAGGAGTCGACGCTCTTCCAGCTCCCGGCCGCGTGATGGGTCGCCACGGCCTCGGCGAGTTGGCTGGGGCTCGTCTGGTAGAAGAGCTCCGCCGGGAGACGGACCGCGTCAGGGTAGTCCCGGAGCAGCGTGTCGAGGAAGCGCGGCCCCGTGCCATGCTTGTCGTAGCCGTAGAACGCGCGCGGGCGCAGCTCGTTCAGCGCACGGTCGAGGATGGGGTGCTCCGGCACCGAGCCGACGAAGGCGTTGTTCACCCAGCCGCTCGGCTTCAGCGGCGCGGTGAAGAACTCGTGGTCGTCGATCACCTCGTCGAGCGGTCGGTGGCACTCGAAGTCGGTGTCGACGTAGACGCCGCCCTCGTGCCAGAGCACCTCGAGCCGGAGGATGTCCGAACGCTCCGCGGGCATGCGCAGCCGCTCGTAGACCTCAGGGCGCCGCAGGTCCGGCGGCAGGTTCTCCTCCGTCCAGAAGCGGTGCTCCCAGCCCGGGTGGTGGCGCAGCCACGTCTCGCGGTAGCGCGCGAACTCGTCCGGGAGCGGCTGGTCGCCGAGCCAGATCTGGTGGAGGATCCTGGGTACCACGAAGCTCAACTCTAGGCTCTGGTAGAACCGTCGCGATGTCCAGAGCACCCGTCGACGCCGTAGTCACCCACCATCGGGACAGCTTCCGCTCGGGCGTCGGGCGGTTCAACGAGCTGCTCGCCGAACGGCTCCGGGTGCCCGTGATCGGCATCCGCAGGGTGCTGACCGCCGGCTGCTCCCGGCCGCTTCTCTCCTTCAAGGTCGCGGAGCTCGCCCCCGGCGAGCTCGCTGTCCTCGAGCAGCTGGTCGAGAGGAAGCCATTCGACTGGGAGCTCTTCCTCCATGTCTACGACGGCGACGAGCTCGAGGAGAAGCTCGTCCGCGGCGCCGCCCACGTCCACGCCGGCAACCACGAGGTCTACGCGCAGATCGAGGGGCTCGCACGCTCGGCCGACACCCTCTGGTCGCCGGGCCTGATCCTGGACGATCGCCCGTTCCCGACGAGCGAGGTCTCGGTCTTCTCGTTCGGGATGGCGCACAAGATCCGCACCGACCTCTTCCAGAGGCTGCGCGAGCTGCTCGACGCGACCAGCCGCAGCTACGCCGTCTACCTCTCGGCTGCGAACCACGAGACGACGCGGATGAGCGACGCCCACCTGATCTTCGACGAGCTGCACGAGATCTTCCCGTCGACGCTCTACTTCCTCGGGAACCTCTCGGACGTGGGCGTCTACAACTACCTGCGCTCGTCGACGTTCTTCGCGTCATTCTTCCTCGGCGGCGTGCGGGCGAACAACGGCTCGATCGCGGCGGCGATGGAGAAGGGCGCGATCGTGATCACGAACCTCGATGAGCACTCGCCGCCGGAGTTCGTCCACCTCGACAACCTCGTGGACATCGGCCAGACGCGCCGGCTCCCGCTCGACCCGGCGGAGCTCGCGGCGATCAGCCGGCGCGCGCGCGAGACGGCGCGGGCACGGGGTTGGAACCAGCTGGTCGAGCGGATAGGAAACTGAATCGGGGACGGGATCGATCCTGTCCCCGATGCCCTAATTCAGGACGAGGTCCCAGTCGGACTCCGGCCGCGCGGCGAGGTCGTGCCAGTCGACCAGCCCCTCGAGCCGGCTCGCCGGAACCGTTCCGAGCCACGTCAGGCGCTCGGGGAAGTTGTCGCTGGCGAGTTCCTGGTCGGGAACGTGGTCGAACTCCGCAATCACGAAGACCGGCAACCCCTCCTGCTCCCCGTAGCCGTTGTAGTAGTCCGTCTCGGTCGTCTGGCGCTGAAGGTCGAGGTGCACGCGCGTGAGCCCGTGCAGCCGGTCGATGAACTTCTGCCGCTGCTTCGCGTCGTCCGGCTCCGCCTGGGCCGCCCCCTCCTCGGCGTCATCCTGCGGGATCGGGTCCGCGAGCAGGAGCTGAGCCTTGCACTGCGGGCAGCGGCCGAAGCCGCCGTGCAGCCGGAGGATCCGGCGACTGCCGCACCGCGGGCACGGCTCGCCCTCGTGGATCTCGGCGTCGGCGAACTGCACCCAGATCAGCTTCTCCGGGATCATCTTGTCGCGGACGGTGCGGGCGACCTTGCCCATCTCGATGGCCGCCTGCTCGCATGCGGTCCTGGCGAGGCCGGGGTTGACGTTCGGAAAGTCCTTCTTCTTCTTGAGACGGTAGGCCTTCCCGTCCGACCACCGCGACCAGTCGACGCCGAGATCCGCGGGTAGCGTCGAGGGATCGACGGGGGCGGCGCGCAGCCTCAAATGAAGTCCTCGTCGTCTTCCTCGTCCGCCCGCTGCGTGAGCCCCACGACCCTCGCGCCGTAGCGGTTCATGAACCACACGCCCGACGCGAACATCACGCTGATCGCGCCGAGGCTCCACATCGCCGCGACCGTGCGCACCGAGCCGGCGCCGGTCAGGCCGATCTTCGCCATCTCGACCGGCGACGAGAGCGGGTTCAGCTCGGCGATCAGCCGCGTCGTCCCCTGCAGGTGCTCGATCGGATAGAGGACCGGCGTGACGAAGAAGAGGAACGGCAGCACGTAGCGGAGCAGCATCCGGACGTCGCGCGTGTGGGCCGTCAGCGGCGCTGTCCAGAGGCTGATCCCCCACGCGAACGCGACGCACAGGAAGAGACCAGCAGCCGAGAAGAACAGGTACTTCGGCGCGAGTTGCGCGTAGAGGTGGCCCGTCGCGAGCCAGTAGTAGACGACCGCGACCAGGTAGGTGACCAACATCAGGGCGAAGCGCATCAGCGCCTGCGACGACCCGGCGATCGGCACGAGGATCAGTGGGAAGTAGACCTCCTTGATCAGCGACCGGAGGCGAAGGAAGCTGCGGGCGGAGATCTGCAGCGTGGTCTGGAACAGCTGCCAGCCCATCAGGCCGACCAGCGTGTAGAGCCAGTACGGCATCCCGTTCGGGGCAGCGAAGCCCGCCACCTTGCCGCCGATCAGGCTCCACCCGATCACGCCCATGAACGTGTTCAGGACGATCCACGTCGGGCCGAGCCGGTACTTGATGAAGTAGGCGAGGAGCGCCGTGAGCGCCACGTGCCAGACCAGGTGGCGGGAGCGCCACGACTCCCCCAGCGTCTGCCAGATGGACGGGTAGTGATCGACGACCTCGACCGGCTCCGTCGGGGCGACACCAGTGGTCGCGGAGACATCGCGCGAGGGTGTGCGCAGCTCTGCGGCGAGGCTGTCGGGAGTCGTGGACGTCACGGACCCGCGTCCCACTCTAGCTCGGCTTCCGGCCCCAACCCGTGAAGGGCGTGTAAAAGCCGTGTTAAGTGGTCGCTCGACAGGATCGTCAGCGATTCGCCTAGCTCGGCCGCGACGCGAAGCGAGAGATCCAGGTCCTGCTCGACTGCGCCGTTCGCGGGGAGGACGGCCACGATCGGCACGCCCGTGAGGACGCCTCGAAGAGCCTCCGCGGACCACGCGACGACCCCGCCAGCGGCCTGCTCGTCGAGGTGGGCGTAGCGCGTGCGCTTGAGGAGCGGCCTGGGAGCGGCTTCGCCGCTGCGGTACTCCTCGACCAGCGCCATCACCGGTCCGGGCGGGACGGCGACCGTGTCGCCGGTGCCGCCGGCCGTGAGGCCGAAGCTGGATTGCGCCCAGCGCACGAACGGCTGCCAGTAGAGGAGGTCGAGGAGCGGATCGTCGCAGCGGCCGAAGGCGACGGGCCGGCCGCGCTCCTCGGCGAGCAGGCGCAGCGCGCTGTCCACGTTTGCCCAGGTGCGCGCCCGCGCCAGCAGCACGCGCACGTGCCGCCGGGCGAGGGCGCGGACGCGCGGATGCTTGCGGAGCGTTCCGAGCAGGCTCACGCGGCCTCCAGGAGTGCGTACGCACCCGCGTTCACGACGGCGAGCGGGGTGTCGTAGACGACGGCCGTTCGGCGCGCAACGGTCAGGTGCACCGGGTTGATCTCGCGCGGGTCGCTCGCAAAGCCGATGGTCGGGACGCCGTAGAACGGGGCGAGATGGGCGAGGCCCCCGTACGTGCCGACGAAGAGCCGGGCGCGGGCGACGACGGCGCTCTGGGCGGCGAGGTTGCGAGCCGCGTCGATCCCGGCGAGTGGTCGCAGGATACGCTCGCCGGCCTGCGGCTCGGCGTCGAGGTGGTCGTCCACGACGACGCCGGTGTTGAGGAGGACGACCGGGCCGCGCTCGGCGAGCCGCTCGACGACGTCGTGCACGAGCTCGCGGTTCGCCGGTGAGTCGGGGAACGAGTCGCGGAAGTAGAAGCGCACGGCGGTGAACTCTTCCGGGAGCGCGCTGAAGGGCTCGGGCCCCGTCCAGGGCCGGTGAACGGCGCGGTCGAGGAAAGCGCGGAGCGGCAGCGCGCCCTGCCAGACGTTCCGGAAGAGGCGATAGAGGAGCCGGGGATGAAGCAGCGCCCCGTCGTGTCGGTGCTCGCCCAGCGTGGCGTCGAGAACCTGCTCGTCCCACTCGCGCACGGCGACCTGCTTCTGGAGGCCGCCCGTCTGCGCCCAGAGCTCGAGCGTGCGGCGGCGGAAGTCGTCCGGCGTGATGTGGTCGAAGACGTCGACGTAGCGGCCGGCAAGCCCGTCGTACCAGGGTCCCGCGCCGCCGCGGGAGACGACCGTGACCTGCTCGGGCGCGATCCCGTGCCGCTCGAAGAGCCAGTGCAGGAACGGGATCCAGTAAAGGACCTCGAAGCCGACCTCGCCGAGCCACGGCCCGACGACGACGCTCCCGTTCGCCGCCTCGATCGCGGCGGTCGCCTCGCCGATGAGGCGCTCTGCGCCACCGGGGTCGGAGGGGTGGACGTACTCCGGGTGGTCGGTCGGCATCAAGCGCGGGCTGTCGCTCCGCGCAGGATCTTTCGCGCGCGACGGGCGCCGCCGAGCGCGTAGGACACGCCCGTCATGGTCAGTGCGACCGGGTAGAGCGCGGCGCGGCGGGCGACCGTGCCGGCGGACGGCCTGGGCGGCGGGAGCGGGCCGAGCCGGCCCAGCTCCTCGATTCCCGCCGCGACGAGCGGAGCCGCCGGCCGATCGAGCCCGTTGGGGCGGGTAAAGCGCTCGACGAATGCGCGCACGTGGCGGGCGTCCTCCTCGCCCTGGGCGAGCGCGCGGCCGAGCTGCGCCACGTGCTCGTGGAGGTCGCGGGCGACGTGGAGCAGGCCGCCGTTCTCCCAGCGAAGGTAGTGGAAGTGGAGCGTCCCATCCTGGGTGGCGGCGAAATCGGAGTCGAGCACCGTCAGGACCGCCTTGCCGACGATCCCGGCCTCGATCAGGCCGCTCGTATTGACGCCGACGATACACGCGCTGTGGGCGAGCGAGTCGAAGTACCCGGCCCGCGCCTCGCCCGCGTCGGGCTGCTGGCCCTTGCGCGGCCACACGACCGCGTTCGGATCGTCGAGCTCGACGTCGCGCCACTGGGCGCCGTTCTGCGGATGGGGGCGGACGAGGACACCGACCTGCGGGAAGGAGCGACGCACGGTTGCGAGCCAGCGCCGGACGAAGGCGACCTCGTCCGGCGCGATGAACGGCGAGGAGCAGAGGTAGAGGACGAACGGCTGCGTCGGATCCAGCCCGAGCGTGCGCTGGAAGTCCGCTCGGGTCGTGCTCGGCCCACGGTCGAACCAGTCGTCGAAGCGTTGTGCGCCGGTGAGGACAACCCGGTCGGCGGGGATGCCGTGCATCTCCTCGAGCTCCCGGCGCTGGATGTCGTTCCAGACGAACACGCGGTCCGGGACGAAGCGCAGCAGGCCCTTCCCGGTCAGGTTGTCCCAGCTCGCGACGCAGATGCCGGTGCGGATCCCCAGCGCGCGCGCTGCCTTCAGGAACTCGACCTGCGAGGAGGCGAACTCGATCACGGGGCTCGCGAGCACGGCGTCGGGCTTCTGCCCGGCGAGAAACTCGGTGATCCGCCGGCTCGGCGGGATCGCCTCCTCGAGGCGGGCGAGGCGCGCGATCGTCCGGTCCGCGAGCTCCTTGTCCGCGCCGGTGGCGAGGCTAGCGACCTTGCGGTGCAGCGGGCCCTTGAACGCCTTCGGCAGGCGACTGTAGTCGATCCGCCAATCGAGCTTCTCGACGATCCGCCCGCGCAGCGCGGGCGCGTCGTGGTACTCCGGGTAGCCGTAGCGGGCGAGGTCGGTGAGCCCGCGGACGAGCCAGCCGAGCCGACGCCAGCCGTCCCTGCGGCGGCGGGCGGGGGCGTGCGAGTAGCTGACCGTCGGGCAGTCGGCGGCGAGCTGCTCGATCAACTTGAAGTCGCCCGGATCCTTCTCGAGGCGCCCGAGTGCGACGTGGACCTCGTGCCCGCGCTCCGCGAGCAGCCGGATCGGCTGCCCGAAGTGGCGCAGGTAGCCGGGGTGGAGGAGCGAGAAGACGAACCTCAGACGCGGCGCGGGAGCCTCTGCGACGAGAGGTGACGAAATCGCAACGTCTGCTTCCTGCTGCACGGAGGGGAGCGTAGCGCCGTCCTCAGGCCTGTCCCTGCACCTGCTCTGCACGCGGCTTGGGCTGCTCCGTGGTGCGCAGCTTGCTGCGCAGCGCTGCCTTGCCCACCCTGGTCGCCAGCGCGAGTGAGCTGATCGCTGCGAGCGGGGCGAGCGCGGCCCGAGGGCCCAAAGCCGGGCCTTCGGGCTCGGGAGCAGGAAGCGCGGCCAGCTCCTCGACCGCGTTCGCGTAGATCTCGGTCGCGCTGCGATCGATCCCGCCGGGGCGGACGAAGGACGCGACGAAGGAGCGGGCGCGGTCGGACTCCTCCGCCTCGTGGGCGATTCCCGCGGCGAGCTGGTCGAGGTGCTCCTCGATCGTTGCCGCGACGTGCAGGAAGCCGCCCTGCTCGCTGCGCAGGTAGTGGAAGTGGATCGTCTCGGACTGGTTGAACTCCGGAGCGAGCAGCGTGTACACGGGCTTGCCGGCGATCGCGGCTTCGATCATCGCGCTCGTGTTCGCGCCGACGACACCGGCGCTGTGGGCGATCGAGTCGTAGAAACCGGCGCGTGTCTCCGCATCGGGGTCGCCGGTGCGGCGCGGCCAGACGACGGCGTTCGGGCCGAGGTCGACGTCCGTCCACGGCTCGGCGCGCTTCGGGTGCGGCCGCACGATCACGCCGACGTTGCCGAGCCGCTCGCGGAGCGCGGCCAGCCAGCGGTGGACGAACGAGACCTCGTCCGGGGCGACGAACACGCTCGAGCAGAGGTAGAGCAGGTACGGCTGCCCAGGCTCTTCCGGCCGCGCGTCGCCGGCTTCGCCGGCGACGCTTGCAGCTGCAGCGTCGAGGCCGACGCGCTGCATGAACTCCTCGCGCGAGCTCGAAGGCCGTTGCGCGAACCAGTCGTCGAACCGGGCGGCGCCGGTGGCGACGACGCGCTCGGCCGGGATGCCGTGCAGCTCGTTCGCCTCGCAGCGCTGTGTCTCGTTCCAGACGAAGACGCGCTCGGGGACGAACCTGAGCAGCCCCTTGGAGGTCAGGTTGTCCCAGCTCGCGACGCAGATGCCTGTGCGGATCCCGAGGGCTCGGGCCGCCTTCAGGTAGTCGAGCAGCGGCGAGGCGAGCTCGATCAGCGGCGAGACGAGCACCACGTCGGGGCGCTGCTCGCGGATGTACTCGGTGATCCGGGCGCCGGGCGGGACGCCGGCCTCGAGCCGTGCGCTGCGCGCGATCGACCGCTGCGCCAGCGACGCGTCGCTGCGCGAGTGCAGCCCGCGCGCCTGTCGCAGCGCGAGCCGCCGAGTGAGCGGGTCGAACCCAGCTGCGCCCTCCAGGTGGCTCTCGACCTTTCCGGCCATCCGGTCCCGCAGCGCAGTCGACTGGACGAAGCGCGGGTCGGAGTAGCGGCCGAGGTCGCCGAGGGCGCGCGTCAGGAACGCGACAGACGACCAGCCGTCGAGCGTGCCGCGGCGCGGGGCGCGGCCGTGCGTCACGCCTGGGTGCGCGGCGGCCGCACGGTCGAGCGCGGCGAAGTCCTCCGCGGTGCCCGAGAGCCATCCGATGTGCACGTGGTGCCCGCGGCGGGCGAGCTCCGCGACGAGCTGGGGGTAGACGCCGAAGTAGCCGGCGTGCTTGAGGACGAGCAGGATCCTCACGTGCGCTCGTAGACGAGCACACGCCCCTTGCCGGCCCAGTCCATCCGCTTCTCGAGGTCCTCGCGGCGGCGGAAGCCCTCGAGCACGAACAGGCAGCGCAGGAAGTCCTTCGCGAGCAGCGTCACGTGCGTCGGGTCGGTCTCGAAGTCGGTGGTGAAGTCGAGGAGCGATCCGGGCGCGGGGTGGAAGCGCGTGGTCACGTAGACGAACCGCGAGGATGCGCGGCAGAGCTGCTCCACCGTCTTCCGCACCTGGAGCACGGTCAGGTGCTCGAGCACCTCGCGGCAGATGACGAGGTCGAACGAGCGCTCGAGGACCTGCGGCTCGGCGACGTCGCCGATCAGGATCTGCTCGCGCACCTCCCGCGGGGCGAGCTCGTGCGAGGACGGGCTGAAGTCGATCCCCTTGACCTCGACCCCGAGCTCGGCGAGGAAGAGCATGAGGAAGCCCGGCCCGCAGCCGACGTCGAGCACGCGCGCGGGCTCGAAGACCTCCTTGATCAGCGCCGGGTTGCGGTCCTCGACCCGGCGGCGCGTTTCCAGCTCGTAGCGGTTCCCGCCCTCGCGCCAGTCGGCGGCGAAGTACTCGTCGTCGTAGTCCTCGGACGTGACCTGCTCCTGGGCGAGCACCGCCTGCTCGAAGGCCTGCACGTCGTCGAGGAACGGGCTGTACGCGGGGGTTTCCGCGGGCGCCGTCATCCGGGGGAGCGTAGCGGTACCCTCAGATTTCGGTGAAGTTCCTCTTCGTCATGCGGCACCCGGCTGCGGTGCGCTCGCTGACGTCGGTCCTCTGGCTGCTCGACGAGCGCGGCCACCGCGTCCATCTCGCCTTCGGCGGCGTCAAGCCGGAGGCGCACAAGGTGCTCCAGCGGCTCGCCGACGAGATGCAGCACCTGACTTTCGGCAGCCTGCCGGCGCGCGGCGCCCCGGGCTGGACGAAGGAGACGGTCGGCTGGCAGCACCTCATGCGCCGGCTGCGGGTGGACGCCGACTACCTCCGCTATCTGGAGCCCTCCTACGAGCGGGCGCCGGCCCTGCGCGCCAGGGCCGAGGAGAACGCAGGCCCGGTCGTCCGCCGCCTCGGTCGAGCCGCGCACGCGGTCGGCCCGCGGGCCGTCCACGGCCTGAAGCGCGCGCTCGAGCTCGCCGAGCGGAGCCTCGAGCCGCCGCCGCACGTCGTCCGCTTCCTCGAGGACTTCGAGCCCGACGTCGTCGTCGTCACCCACCTCGCCCGCGACTCCGTCCAGGCCGACTACGTCCGCGCCGCGAACCGGCTCGGGGTGCACAGCGCCTATCCCGTGTTCAGCTGGGACAACCTGACCAACAAGGGCCTCGTCCACGAGATCCCGGAGGTCGTGCTCGTCTGGAACCAGATCCAGGCGACGGAGGCGGTCGAGCTCCAGGACATCCCTCGAGAACGCGTGCGCGCGCTCGGCGCGTGGTCGTACGACCACTGGTTCGACTGGCAGCCGAGCACCTCGCGCGAGGAGTTCTGTGCGCGCGTCGGGCTGGGGGAGGATCGGCCGATCGTGCTGTACGTGTGCTCGTCCGGGTTCGTCGCGAGAGACGAGGTCGCGTTCGTCCGCCGCTGGCTCGCGGCCCTGCGCGGGCGGGGGAACGATGCCGGCGTGATCGTTCGCCCGCACCCGCGGAACGCCGCCCAGTGGGCGGGCACGTCGCTCGACGACCCGCTGGCGGTCGTCTGGCCGAAGCTCGGCGAGGAGCCGCTCGGGAGTGAGTCCCGCAAGCACTATTTCGACTCGATCTACCACTCGGCCGCGGTCGTCGGGATCAACACGAGCGCACAGATCGAGAGCGCGGTCGTCGGGCGGCCGGTGCACACGGTGCTCGCGGACGAGTTCCGCGAGACGCAACAGGGAACGCTCCACTTCCAGTACCTGAAGGACGGCCATCTCCACGTCGGCCGGACGCTCGAGGAGCACCTCGACCAGCTCGAGGAGTCGCTCCGCGGCCGCGAGGACGACGGGCGCAACGAACGGTTCCTGCGCACGTTCGTGCGGCCCCTCGGGCTCGACGTCGCCGCCACGCCGCTCTACGTCGAGACGCTCGAGGAGTTCGGAGGGCAGCCACGCCGAGCGCCGGAGCCCAACCCGGCGCCGCTGCTCAGGCAGGCGCTCGCGCCGGTCGCGGCTGTCATGGGCAAGCGCGCCGTTGCGCGCAAGCAGCCCGAGCGCGACGCCTTCGACGAGCTCCGGAGCGTGCTGCGGAAGGTCAAGCGTGGCGAGGGCGAGGTGGTCGCCGGCCCGTGGCTCGGGAGCGAAGTCGAGGAGCTCCTCTACTGGATCCCGTTCCTGCGCTGGGCGCAGACGGCGACGTTCGGCCTGCGCGACCGGCTCGCGGTGGTCACCCGGGCATCGTCGGCGGCATGGTACGAGGGCATCGGCTCCACGCACGCGGACGCCGAGGACTTCGAGGGGCCGGTGACGATCGAGCCCGAAGTTGTCGAGCGGCTGCGCGACGAGCTCGCGGCAGGCGACCCGGCGGCGCCGTTCTCGCGTCGGCGGCTCGAGTTCCCGGCGCCGGGGCCGGGCGGAGACGCCTTCGTCGGCCCCTGGGGCGTCGCGGCGGTGCTCGCGATGCTGGACGGGCGGCCGGCGATCGTGCAGACGCCGCCGGATCCGCGCGACCGCAGGCTCGTCGAGTCCTTCCTGCCGGGGCGACTGCAGGTCACGGACTCGCCCGAGCTCGCGCAGGTGTGATGGCGGTCGAGGCCGCCCAGTGGGAGCAGCTCGGCGAGGGGGAGGAGTACGCGGCGCTCGTCCGCCAGCGGCTCGAGCACGTCGTTCCGGTCGGGGAGCCGCTCGTCCTCTGCTCGCAGATCCAGCGCTCGGGCGGCACGCTGCTCAGCCAGCTCTTCGACGCCCACCCCGAGTGCCACGCGCACCCGCACGAGATCAAGATTGGCTGGCCGCGCGAGGCGAACTGGCCGCCGCTCGACCTCGACCGGCCCGGCGAGTGGTTCGGGCGCCTGTTCGAGAAGAAGGCGCTGACCCACTTCGTCGAGGGCTACCAGAAGCGCGGCGCCAAGCTCGAGGGGAAGACCTACCCGTCGTACGACGTCTTCCCGTTCCTCTTCCTGCCCCGGCTGCAGAAGGCGATCTTCGACGCCCGCTCGGCGGGTGCGAGGAGCCAGCGCGACGTGCTCGACGCGTACTTCACCTCGTACTTCAACGCCTGGCTCGACAACCAGAACCTGTACGCCGGCCCGAAGAAGGTGGTCACCGGGTTCACGCCCAGACTGGCGATGGATCCGGCGAACCGCGACAAGTTCTTCGCCGCCTACCCCGACGGGACGCTGATCTCGATCGTGCGCGAGCCTGGCTCCTGGTACGCGTCCGCGGTCAAGTACAGCCTGCGCCGCTTCCCCGACGTGGAGACGGCGCTGGCGCTCTGGCGCGAGTCGGTCGAGGCGGCGCTCGACGAGCGTGTGGTCGTCGTCACCTACGAGCGGCTGGTCGAGCGGCCCGACGAGGTGATGCCGCGGATCGCCGAGCGCATCGGGATCGCGATGTCGCCGATCCTGCTCGAGCCGACCTTCAACGGCCGCCCGATCCGCGCGAACTCGGCGGAGGAGGTCGCGCAGTACGGCATCCTCGCCAGGCGCGAAGAGCCCGCGGCCGACGCGAAGGTGACCGAGCTCGCCGGCGACCTGTACGGGCAAGCGGCGGCACGTTCCCTCTAGTGTCAGACTCGAGGCTCGGAAGCAGTCTCGCGAGCTCAGCCGGTGTCTGACACTCGGGGCACCGCCAGGAGCCCGGCTACCATCAAGCCCGTGCCGAGCGGCCAGCCGCTGAGGATCCTGTTCGTGATGGAGCATCCGGGCGTGGGCTCGCTGATGCCCGCGTTGCGGCTCCTGCACGAGCGGGGCCACCAGCTCCGGCTCGGCTACGAGGCGCTGAAGTCGGTCGAGTCGCACCGCGAGCTGCAGGACCTCGCCGACGACTGTCCCGGGATCGAGTTCATGCAGCTGCCCGCGATGGGGAACTCCGGCTGGGTCGCGCTTGCGGCCTGGCTGCGGCGCAGCATCGACTACCTGCGCTACCTCGAGCCGCGCTACCCGGCCGAGACGCGCCTCCGGACGCGCGCAGCTCGCAAGGCACCGCGGGCGACGCGCGACCTCGCGTCTGCCGCGAGGCTCTTCGGCCCCACCGGGATCGTCGTGCTCAAGCGCTCGTTCCAGCTGCTCGAAGCCTGTCTCGCGCCGCCGAAGCACATCCAGGGCTTCCTCGCGGAACAGGAGCCCGACGTCCTGCTGCTCGCCCACCTTCTCCCGATCGGGACGACGCACGCGGATTACCTGCGCGCCGCGAGGTGGCTCGGCATCCGCTCCGTCTTCCCGGTGCGCGGCTGGGACAACCTGACGAACAAGGGCCTGCTCCGCGACGCTCCGGACGCGGTGCTCGTCTGGAACGACCTGCAGGCGAAGGAGGCACGCGAGCTGCACCGGATCCCCGAGGGCAACATCCGGCTCACGGGGGCGCCTCTGTGCGACCCCTGGTTCGAGCGCGAGCCCAGCCGCACCCGAGAGGAGTTCTGCCGCGACGTCGACCTGCGCGCCGACCGGCCGATCGTCCTCTACGTCTGCTCGTCAGGCTTCGTCGCCCGGAACGAGGTCGACTTCGTCCGCAGCTGGATCGACACGCTGCGCGCGCGCGGCGGCGTGTTCGCCGACGCCGGCTTCCTCGTCCGTCCGCACCCGCTGAACGCCGCCCAGTGGGCGGACGTCGACCTGGGCGAGGGCGCGCGCGTCTGGCCGCGGTTCGGCGAGGCGCCGCACGACGAGGCGTCGCGCGACAACTACTTCGACTCGCTCTACCACTCGGACGCCGTCGTCGGGATCAACTCGACCGCCCAGATCGAGAGTGCGATCGTCGGCCGGCCGGTGCACACGATCCTCGCCGACGAGTTCAAGGAGACGCAGCAGGGGACGCTCCACTTCCACTACCTGAAGGCGGACGAGTTCGGCCTGCTGCACGTCGCCCGCACGTTCGACGAGCACGCGGAGCAGCTCGAGGCCTCGCTGGGCGACGACGGGGACGACGGCCGGAACGAGCGGTTCCTGAAGCGGTTCGTGCGGCCGCTCGGGCTCGAACGGTCGGCGAGCGGCCTCGTCGCCGACGAGATCGAGCGGCTCGGTTGGTCGTCCGCGCCCGCGCCGGACCGTGGCCCGCTGCTCGCGCCGGTCGTGCGGGCGGGGCTGGCCCCGTTCGCGTGGCTCGCCGGGCGCGGCGCGGAGCGGCGGCTGGAGACTCGCGCGGCCAAGCAGACGCCGACGGCGGAGCTGATGCGCCTTGTACGCAAGCGTGCACTGCATCGCATCGGTGCTCCGGTCGTCGCCGGGCCGTGGCTCGGCAGCGAGGTCGAGGAGCTCCTCTACTGGATCCCGTTCCTGCGCCGGCTGCAGGGGATGGACGCCGGGCTGAAGGAGCGGCTGTTCTTGGTGCGGCGCTCGGCGGGGGCCGCCTGGTACGAGGGGATCGGCGCCGGGCAGGTCGATCTCGAGCAGCTGATCCCGGACGAGCCGCCGGACGAGGTGACCGAGGAGGAGCTCCAGGGCCCCCTGCGCGTCGAGATCGCGCGGACGTTCGGCTTCGGCAGCCGTGCCTTCCGGGTGCTGCCGGCCGGGCTCCTGGCCGCGACGCGCGAGGCGATCGCGGAGCAGAAGCCGGCCGAGCGCAAGCGCCTGCTCGAGTTCGAGCCGCTGTCGCCGTCCTCGCCGGAGCTGGAGCTGCCGGAGCGGTTCGTCGCCGTTGGTCAGTCCGGTCTCGCCCAGGCCCTCCGCGCGCCTGTCGTCGACCTCGAGCCCTACGACCGGGCGACGCAGGCCGCGGTGCTCGCGCGCTCCGCCGGCTACGTCGGCCCCTACGGCCCGGAGGCGATCGTCGCCGTGCTCTGCGGCGTGGACGCGGCCGCATTCTCGTCCGAGGTCGAGCCGCCCGACGAGCACGACCTGAAGGTCGTCTCCTCGTTCCTCGGCGAGCCGCCGTTCGGCCGCCTGCAGGTCGACGCGGGGACGCCGGAGGAGCGCGTAGCGCAGCTGCTCGAGACGCACGGCGCGCTCGCCGCGGTCTAGCGGGATGGCCACGGCGGTTCGCGCCTGGGAGGTCGACGACCTGGCCGACTACCGGGCGCTCGTCCGCGCCCGGCTCCGGTACGTCGTTCCCGTCGCCCAGCCGCTCGTCCTGATCTCGCAGGTCCAGCGCTCCGGCGGGACGCTGCTGCTCCAGCTGCTCGACTGCCATCCGGAGTGCCACGTCGACCCCTACGAGCTCAAGATCGGCCACCCGAAGAAGCACAACTGGCCGCCGCTCGACCTCCAGCGGCCCGACCGCTGGTTCGAGACTCTCTACTTCCGCGGCACGGTCGAACGGCTGCGGCGGACCGAGCGGACGCGGCGGCCGGAGTCGGGTCGCAGCGTCTTTCCCTACCTCTTCTCGCCGCGGCTGCAGAAGCAGGTATTCGACGCGCACGCGCCGGGTGCGACGAACGAGCGCGAGGTCCTGGACGCCTACTTCACGTCGTACTTCAACGCCTGGCTCGACAACCACAACCTGTACACGGGGCCGAAGCGCGCCGTCATCGGCTTCACGCCGCGGCTGGCGATGGATCCCGCGAACCTCGAGCGCTACTTCGCCGCCTACCCCGAGGGGACCCTGATCTCGATCGTCCGCGACCCCCGCGCGTGGTACGAGTCGGCCGCCAAGCACATGCCCGAGCACTACCTCGAGGTCGAGAGCGCGCTCGGGCTCTGGAACGCATCGGCCGACGCGACGCTGGCGGCCGCCGAGCGCCACGGCGACCGTTTGCTGGTCCTGATCTACGAGCAGCTCGTCCGGGCGCCCGAGCCGACGATGCGCCGCGTCGCCGACAGGATCGGGATCGGGTGGGCGCCGTCGCTGCTCGAGCCCACCTTCAACGGGCGGCCCGTGCGTGCGAACTCGAGCGACCAGGTCGCGGGCGAGGGGATCCTGGCGGAGCGCGCCGAGGCGTTCCGCGAGTCGCTCGCGCCGGAGACCGCCGAGCGGATCGGGGCGCTCGCCGGCGACCGCTACGAGCGGGCGGTCGCACTCGCATGAGGATCCTGTTCGTCCTCGAGCATCCGGGGGTCGGGCCGCTGGTCCCGGCGCTGCGCTTGCTGCACGAGCGCGGCCACGCGATCCACCTCGCGGCACGGCGCGTGAAGTCGGGCCACTCGCACAACGAGCTACAGGCGCTCGCGGACGAGTGCGAGCGGATCACGTACACGAAGCTGCCGTCCGGCGGGAGCTCGAAGCTCGCGCGGGAGATCCGCTTCGCTCTCGACTACCGCCGCTACCTCGAGCCGCGCTACCGCGACTCCCCGAAGCTGCGCGCGCGCGCAGCGAAGGCTGCGTCCCTACGCTGGAGGCGCGTTCCGACGCCCCTGCTCCGCACAGTCGAGCGCTCCCTTCCTCCGCCGCAGCCCGTGCTCCGCTACCTGCGGCAGGAGCGGCCCGACGTGCTGCTCGTCACGCCGCTCGTCGACCTCGGCTCCCGCCAGGCCGACTGGTTGCGCGCGGCGAAGCGCCTCGGGATCCGCTCGGGCTATCCCGTCCTCAGCTGGGACAACCTGACGAACAAGGGCCTCGTCCGCGACGAGCCCGATCTCGTGCTCGTCTGGAACGATCTCCAGGCGCGTGAGGCCGAGGAGCTGCACGGGATCTCGCCGAGTCGCATCCGCATCACGGGGGCGCCCGTCGGAGACCCGTGGTTCGAGTGGGGGCCCAGCCGGTCGCGCGAGGACTTCTGCGCCGAGGTCGGCCTCGACCCGGCGCGGCCGATCGTGCTCTATCTCTGCTCGTCGGAGTTCGTCGCGCCGAACGAGGTCGAGTTCGTCCCACGCTGGCTCGAGCGCCTGCGCTCGCGAGGCGGGCTGCTCGCCGAGGCCGGCTACCTGATCCGCCCGTACCCGGACACGGCGCAGCGCTGGGTGGCGGCCGGCCTGGACGGCCCGCGCGTCCGCGTCTGGCCGCGGTTCGGCGAGTCGCCGCACGACGACGCCTCGCGGCGGGACTACTTCGACTCGATCTACCACGCCTCCGCGGTGGTCGGGATCAACACGACCGCGCAGATCGAGAGCGCGATCGTGGGCCGGCCGGTGCACACGATTCTCGCTGAGGAGTTCTCAGAGACACAGCAGGGCACGCTTCACTTCCGCTACTTGGAGGCGGCCGAGTTCGGGCTGCTGCACGTCGGGCGCACCTGGGACGAGCATGCGGCCCAGCTCGAGGCGTCGCTGCGCGGCGAGGGCGACGACGGCCGCAACGAGCGCTTCCTGAAGCGCTTCGTTCGCCCGCTCGGGCTCGAGCGGCCGGCGGCGGAGCTCGTCGCCGGCGCGATCGAGGAGCTCGGGGCACGGTCGGCGTCTGCGCCCGAGCGCGAGCCTGCGTACGCCCCCGCCGTGCGGGCGCTCGCGTCTCGACTCGCCGCCGGCAGCCGGCCGAAGGAGAAGGCGCGCGGGACGAGCCCGGCCAGGGAGCTGCGCCGCAGGGTCGACCGGCTCGCCCACGGCGACGGCCCGATCGTGGCCGGCCCGTGGGCGGGCGACGAGATCGGCGAGCTGCTGTACTGGATCCCCTTCCTGCGCTGGGCGCAGACGGCGAACATCGGTTTGCGCGAGCGGCTCCACGTCCCGCGCAGGCCGGAGCACGAGGCGTGGTACACAGGGATCGGCGCCGGGAGGGACGCGCCGGCCGGCGCGGAGACACTCGACCCGCAGCTCGTGCTCGAGGCGCGCCACGAGCTTGCCCGCCAGGACCCGGGCCGCCGGATCCAGCACCGGCTGCTCGAGTTCGCAACGATGCCGGGCGGCGAGCCGTACGAGGGGCCGTACGGCGTCGAGGCGTACCTCGCGGTGCTCTCGGGGCAGCCGGCGAAGGCGACCGGCGCCGAGGACGCCGACCCGGACGACCTGCTCGTCGCCGAGACTTTCCTGGCGCGGCCGCCGTTCGGGCGGCTCGAGACCGACCGGCGCAAGCGCCCGTGGGAGCGCCTGTCCGAGCTCGAGGAGTACGAGGCGCTTGCCCAGATGCGGCTCGAGCACCTCGTTCCTGTCCGCGAGCCGCTCGTCCTGATCTCGCAGATCCAGCGCTCGGGCGGAACGCTCCTCAGCCAGCTCTTCGACGGCCACCCGGAGGTACACGCGCACCCACACGAGATTTGCATCGGCAAGCCGGACAAGTGGGACTGGCCGCCGCTCGACCTCTCTGCCCCCGATACCTGGTTCTCGACGCTGCACGAGCCGCTGCTGGCCGAGTGGGTCGAGTCGGGCTTCGTCAAGGACATGACGGAGCTGCGGAAGGACAGGGATCCGGACGTCTTCCCCTTCGTCTTCTCGCTGAAGCTGCAACGCGAGATCTTCGAGCGCTGCGCGGCCGGCGCGACGAGCGAGCGCGAGGTCCTCGACGCCTACTTCACCTCGTACTTCAACGCCTGGCTCGACGACCACAACCTCTACACCGGGCCGAAGAACGCGGTGGTGGGCTTCACGCCGCGGCTGGCGATGGAGCTCGATCGCGTGGAGCGCTTCTTCGCTGCGTACCCGGACGGCCTGCTGGTCTCGATCGTCCGCGACCCCCGGGGCTGGTACGCCTCCGCCCGCCGCCACCGCCGCTACTACGCCGACCTGGAGCAGGCGATCGGGCTCTGGCGGGCGTCGACGGAGTCCGCGCTCGAGGCCGCCGGGCGCTTCGGCGACCGCGTCGTCGTCCTCACGTACGAGCAGCTGGTCGAGGACCCGGAGCGGACCGTGTCGGCGCTGGCGGCCCGGGTCGGGATCTCGATGACGCCGGAGCTGCTCGTTCCGACCTTCAACGGCTGGCCGATCCGGGCGAACTCGTCTGAGGCGGTCGACCGGACGGGCATTCTCCGCGAGCGCGGGGAGGCCTATCGGGACGTGCTCGACCGCGAGACGATCGCCGCGATCGAGCGCCAGGCGGGGGATCTCTACGAGCGCGCGGCCGCCGGTCGGCTCGAGAAGGCCCCGCTATCGTGGGCCACATGAGCTCCCGGGAGCGGCTCCGCGTTCTCTTCTTCTCGGGTGGTCCGCGCTACTACCTCCGCCAGTACTCGTCGCTCGGCAAGGAGCTGGCCGCCCGCGGCCACGAGGTGCACGTCGCGTTCCAGCCGGCGAAGGGCAAGCTGCCGGAGGACGCGGTCGGCGCCCTCGACCGGCTCGGCTTGACCCACGGTTTCGCGCCGGTGCGCGGGGATCGCGACGGGTGGCGTTCCGTCGCCTGGGTCGTTCGCTCGCTCGCGGACCTGGCGCGCTACGCCCACCCGCGCTACGAGCGGGCGCCGGTGCTACGCAACCGGATGGCGGCGAAGATGATGAGCCACCTGCAGAAGTCGGGTGAGTTCGACCCGCTCACGCGCACGCTCGGGCTGCGAGTTGCGCGGCGGCTCGCGGGGAGGACGGACGCGTCCTACGCGGAGCGGGTGATTCGCATCGCGCGGAGCTTCGAGGAGGCGATCCCGACGAGTGCCGCCGTCGACCGCTTCATCCTCGAGCGGGCGCCCGACGTCGTTCTCGCCACACCGGTCGTCAACCGCGCCTCGCCCCAGGTCGAGTTCCTGAAGAGCGCGCGGCGGCTCGGGATTCCGGCGGCGACGCTGGTCGCGAGCTGGGACAACCTGACGAACAAGGGCCTCCTCAAGTGGGTGCCGGAGCGCGTGTTCGTCTGGAACGAGATCCAGCGGCGGGAGGCGGTCGAGTTGCACGGCATCCCAGAGGAACGCGTCGTCGCCACGGGCGCGCAGCTCTTCGACGCGTGGTTCGAGCGGCGGCCGAGCAGATCACGCGAGGAGTTCGCGGCCGAGGTCGGGCTCGACGCCGCCCGCCCCTACGTGCTGTACACGTGCTCGAACCCGGCGATGACGGACACGCCGGAGTCGAGCTTCGTGGTCGCGTGGCTGGACGCGCTCCAGGACGACGAGCGGCTGCGGCCGCTGGGGGTGCTGGTCCGTCCCCACCCGAACGACAGGGGCGAGTGGGCGAACGTCGACCTCGCGCGCTTCGGGAACGTCGCGGTCTGGCCGCCGGCCGGCGTGCACACCGTCACCGACGACGCACGAGCGGGCTTCTTCGACTCGCTCGCGCACAGCGCCGCGGTCGTCGGGATCAACACGACGGCGATGATCGAGGCGGCGATCATCGGCAAGAGCGTCCTCACCGTGATCGCCCCGGGGTTCGCGCAGGAGAACACGCTGCACTTCGACTACCTGCTCGAGGAGCACGGCGGCTTCCTGCACGTCGCGTCCTCGCTCGGGGAGCACGTGGGCCAGCTCGCGCACGTCCTCGACGAGGACGCCGCCGGCGCTGAGCGGCGCCGGCGGTTCGTCGAATCGTTCGTGCGGCCGCACGGGCTCGACAAGCCGGCGACGCCGATCCTCGCGGACGCGGTCGAGGAGCTTGCCACGCTCCCGGTGGAGAGCGTGCGGTCGAGCGCGGTGCTCCTGCGCGCTCCGCTCGCCGCCGAAGCCGCGCTCTGCGCGTTCGCTGCGGGCCGCCGCGACCGCCGCAAGCGCGGCCAGGCGCACCGCATTGGCGCACCCGCGGAGGGCTGAACACCCGTGAAGATCCTCTTCTTCGTCCGCGAGCTCCCGTACGTGCAGCGCATCTATGCGCCGTTGGTCGACGAGCTGGTCGACCGCGGCCACGAGGTGCACCTCGCGTTCACGAAGAAGACGCGGTGGGACCGGATCGAACGCGGACTGGAGGGCGTCCAGCGCACCGGCATCACCGCCGGCTACGCGCCCCACCGCCGCGACTCCGACGGGTGGCGGCGGGTCGCCTGGCTCGTCCGCGCAGTCTCGGACCTCGCCCGCTACACCCACCCGCGCTACGAGCGTGCACCTCGCCTCCGCCGCCGCGTGACCGAGAAGGTCCTCCACCGCATCCAGAAGGCGACCACGATCGAGCCGGTCGGTCGCGCGCTCGCGTTCCGGATTGCCCGGCGGCTCGCGTCGAGCACCGACGCGGCGCTCTCCACGCGCGTGATCCGCGTCGGCGCGCGCCTGGAGGCCGCGATCCCGACGAGCCTGGAGATCGACGATTTCATCCGCAAGCAGCACCCGGGCGCCGTCCTCGTCACGCCGGTCGTGAAGTACGGGTCCGACGAGGTCGAGTACCTGAAGAGCGCGCGGCGGCTCGGGATTCCCGCCGCGACCTGTGTCGCGAGCTGGGACAACCTGACCAACAAGGGCCTGCTCAAGTTCGACCCGGAGCGGGTCTTCGTCTGGAACGAGGCGCAGCGCCGGGAGGCGATCGAGCAGCACGGGATCTCGCCCGACCACGCCGTCGCGACCGGCGGGCAGCTCTTCGACAGGTGGTTCGAGCAGCGTCCGAGCCGCTCTCGCGAGGAGTTCATGGCGCAGGTCGGGCTCGACGCGGCCGAGCCCTACGTGCTCTACCTGTGCTCGAGCCCGTTCGTCGTCCGCAAGCCGACGGCCGAGGTCGAGTTCGTGTTGCGCCTGCTCGAGGCGCTGCGGGGCAGCGACGACGAGCGCCTGTGCAGGCTCGGGCTGATGGTCCGCCCGTACCCGCGCGGCTCGCAGTGGCGGAAGGTCGACCTCGCCTCACACGGCAACGCCGTGCAGTGGCCGGCGAGGCACGGTGACTCGGTCACCTCGGAGGGGCTCGCGGACTTCTACGACTCGATCGCCCACAGCGCCGCCGTCGTGGGAATCAACACGACGGCGATGATCGAGGCAGCGATCGTCGGCAAGAGCGTGCTGACGATCCTCGAGCCGGAGTTCGCCCAGGAGGACACGCTCCACTTCCAGCATCTGCTCGAGGAGAACGGCGGCTTCCTCCATGCCGCCTCCTCGCTCGACGAGCACCTCGCACAACTCCGCCGCGTGCTCGGCGAGGACGAGGCCGACGCGGAACGGCGCCGGCGGTTCGTCGAGTCGTTCGTGCGGCCGCACGGCCTCGACCGGCCGGCGACGCCGATCTTCGCCGACGCGATCGAGGAGCTCTCGCGACTCCGGCCGCCCGCGCCGAGCCACTCGCCGCTGCTCCGTGCGCTGCTCGCGATCGAGGCGGCCGCGTGCTCGGTGCTCCTCGTGGCGAAGCCACTGGTCCGGCCGCTCCGCCTCAGGGTCGTCGGAGCGGCGCGCAGCCGCGGGCTGCTGCCGAGTCAGACCGCGTAGCCGGATCCGGCCAGGTCCAGACCGGTCAGCTCAGCCGATCTGCGGTTGCTCTCGGCGTAGCGGTCGCCGACGAGCTCCGCGAGCTCACGGCGCAGCGACGCTTCGCTGCGTTCGCCGAGTGCGTCGGGGAAGAGCTTCGCGACCGCCGAGTCGCTCGGCCGCACCAGCCGCTTGAGGGCGTGGTGGCGGTCGAGGTCGACGAGCGGCACGGGGTTGACCTCGGAGCGGACGAACCGGTTCAGCCGGCGGAGCACGAGCTGTTCGCTCGGCGCGAGACTCTCCTGCTCGCGGACGTGGTAGGGAAGCCCGTCCAGAATCTCCTCCGGCAGCGGCCTGTGCATGAACCGGCCGATCTCGGCGACGAACGCACGCGGATCCTGCTGCAACTGCTCGAAGGCCAGCACGAGCACCGAGTCGGCGCCGAAGAGCTTCTGGTAGCGGCGGATCAGGTGGTGGTACTCGAAGTGGCGGAAGTCGAAGAGCGGCACGCGCAGGTTGGAGGTCGTCGGCGGGCACACGAACTGGCGCAGCGACCCGGGGCCGCCGGCCCTGATGTAGCGCTGGTAGTTCGAGTAGATAGCGCTCCGCTGCTCGCGGACGACGATCAGGACGCGCGCCTCCGGGAGCACCTGGCGAATTCTCGAGGCGATCTCGCCGCTGTCGAAGCCGCCGGAGCAGGCGTGGCCGGAGAGCCGCTCGAACGAGACGACTGGGATCAGCCCGTATGCGCGGATCTCCTCGAACCGGTGGTCGAATCGGCGCCGCAGCTTCTCCGGCTCGAACTCCGACCACCGCCGGGTAATCAGCCTTCGAACGGGGTCGTCGTCCTTCGCCTTCCCCGTCCAGCGGAAGCCGGTCTCCGGCTTCGCGAAGACCCATTTCTGCAGCCAGCTCGACCCGGTCCGGTGGTACCCGATGTGGACGAGAACCGGCTCAGGCAACGGGCGCCTCCACGGGCTCCGGGCTCCGCTGCCGCTCGCGCACGACCGCGAGCGCCGCACGCTCCAGCGTGTCCGCGACCGTACGCGCGTTCTCCTCGGAGCGGTCGACGAGCAGCGGGTGCCCCGGGTGGCAGTGGCGCATGCACAGGTGCAGGAACTGCAGGATCCGCTCGGGGTCGGGCCTGAAGCGCAGCAGCTCCGGCACCTTCTCGTGCAGCTCCGCGAACGACTCGACGTCGAGCGTGACGCCGAAGCCGGCGTAGTACGGGACGCCGAGCGTCAGCACCGGCTTCTCGTAGAGGAGCGCCTCGATGCCGACGGTCGAGCCGATCACGACGACGGCCTCTGAGCGGCGGATCAGCTCGTGCGTGTTCGTGTACGGCTCGACGAGGCGGACATTGGCCCGCTGCCGCAGGCGGCGGAGGAGGCGGATGCTGTTTCGCCCGAGCGACATCGGGTGTTCCTTGAGGACGAGGTCGTGGCCCTGGGGCAGCGCGTCCGCGACCTGCTCGACGAGCGAGGCCTGGTCGGCGCAGTGGGGGACGATCCGCTGGATCTTGTAGTCGTCGGTGACGTGCAGCGGGAAGTAGACGAACGGCCGGCTCGGGTCGATCCGGTCGTAGAACGGCCGCGCCGCCCGGGCGCGCAGCCACTCGGACGCGTTCTCGTGCAGGAGCGGCCACGGGCGCAGGTAGTCGTTGTCGCGGTCGTCGGTGCGCTTGCGCTCGAGGTGGCCGAGGAAGACCCTGGCCCGCCTCGCCTCCACCGGGATGCGCCGGAACTGGCGGATCGGCGTCGCCCGGTCGGTGAACGCCTGGCGGAACTCCTCGACCTCCTGGTGCTCCAGCGGCGTCAGCTCGCGCAGCTCGCCGAGCGGCGCGATCGGCGCGTGCAGTGTGTCCACGTACACCCGCAGCGGGTTCGGGAAGATCGTGTGGAGGATGAAGAGGGCGGGGATGCCCCGTCTGTTCGCGACCAGGTGCGCAGCGATCCGGATCGTCTCGTTCCCGACCTCCGGCAGCGCGACGTCCGGCTGTGCCTCGTCGAAGATCCGCTCCAGTGCGCGGAAATGGTCGACGGTGCGGCTGATGCACTCCTGCTCGGAGCGGCCGGCGCACCCCTTGTCGTTGCGGTAGACGTCGCGCAGGTGCGGGACCGGGTAGGTCGCCTCGATCCGGCGCACCTCGTCGTCGAGCGAAGACGGGGCGAGCTCGGCGATCACGTCCTGGATCGCCCGCGCGTCGACGTCGCGGGCGCGCAGCTCGGCCGCCGAGCGGCGCGACTCGGTCACGTGGGTTACCGAGTGGCCGCGGCGCTCGAGCTCGCCGCCGACGACGCCGTAGAAGTCGCTCTCGTAGGTCTGGAGAGAGGTGATCAGGAACCGCATGACCTCGATTCAGCCTAGCTCGGCTCCCCGAGGGCCTCGGCCAGCAGCTCGCGAAACCGCTCCGGCGAGTGCTCGCGGAGGACGTGTTCGCGGCCGCGGCGGCGCATCTCCTCGAGGCGCGCCCGGTCGGCGAGCAGGTCGCGGACGGTCGCGGCGAGCTCTTGCGGAGTGAACCCGGAGAGGACGACGCCGCCGCCGGAATCACGGACGAGCGCCTCGGGCCCGCCGCTCGGCGTCGTCACGACGGGAAGCCCGACGGCGAGCGCTTCGGCGGCGGCGATTCCGAAGCCCTCCTGCCGGGAGGGGAGGACGAAGATGGTGGCGCGGCGGAGGTGCTCGGCCACCGAGGGCACCGGGCCCGTGGCCTTCACCCCCTCGGGGAGGCCGCCGGGCGCTGAGCCGATCAACAGCACACTTGCCTTCGGGATCAGCGGCAGCGCCTCCAGCAGCAGGCCTACGTTCTTGCGCGTGTCGTCGGCGCGGCCGACGAACGCCAGAAGGGGCTGCTCGAGCGTGGCGCTCCACTGCTCGGACGGCTTGAACGCGTCGACGTCGACGGGGATCGGCAGGATCCCGACCGCGTCCTCGGCCAGCTCGCCGGCCCGGGCGACGCTCGCCCGGCTCCAGGGCGAGGTCGCGTAGACCCGCTCCGCTCCCTGGAGCACACGCCGCTCGAGGCGCCGCAGGGTCGGTGCGTTCACGCGCAGCGCGAGCCGCCGCGAGGCGGGCAGCCCGGGGCGTCGCCCGGCCCACTCGTCGGCGAGCCCGGTGCCGATCCAGCAGCGATAGGGCCGGCGCGAGCGCAGCGCCGCATAGCCGTGCGTCGCCGAGGTCGAGACCACCCAGAGCTCGCGTGCGTCGCGCAGCTCACCGGCGAGCCATCCGCCCGCGACCACCTGGTTCCCGGCGTCGAACCACCGGAAGGCCGACGGAACGCCCGGTACGTCGAGCGGGGAGCCTTCGATCGAGACGTCTGCGAGGCTCGGGTGCAGCGCGTAGTGGAACGTCGGCTGACGGCCGAGCTCGACCGCGCCGCGCCAGAACGCCTCCATCTGCGCGAGTGCCCCGCCCCGAAAGCGCGGGTCTTGGCCGAGGATGGCGAGGTCGGGCGCTGCCACGGCGGGCTACGTTAGCGGCGAGTAGCCTTCGGCACGATGGCGAATCGGGCCCGTCTGCTCGTCCTCAACCAGTACTACTGGCCCGGCGTCGAGGCGACGGCGAACCTCCTGACCGAGCTCTGCGAGGCGCTCGCCGAGACCTACGACGTGACCGTGATCACCGGCGCGTCGCGGGGCCTGCCGCGGCGCCAGGAGCGGAACGGCGTCAAGATCGTCCGCGTCCGCTCCACCGCGTACGACCGCGCGCACCTGCCCGGCCGGGCGATGAACTACCTTTCGTACGTGCTCGGGGTGATCGGCCGGGCGATGGTCTCGAGGCGCCGCGATCTCGTCGTTTGCATGACCGACCCGCCGTTCATCGCCTCGATCGGGAGGCTCGTCGCCGCTCGCTTCCGGTCGCCGCTCCTGGTCGTCATGCAGGACGTCTTCCCCGAGATCGCGGTCAGGCTCGGCCGCCTGCGGAACCCGCTCGTCGTCAGCTTCCTGCGCCTGCTGATCGACCCGTCGCTACGCGCTGCCGACCGCGTGATCGTGATCGGCGAGACGATGAAGAAGCGCGTCGAGGCGAAGGGCGTCTCGCCGGGCCGGATCCGCGTGATCCCGAACTGGGGCGACGCCGCGAGCGTCGTGCCGAAGCCGCACGACAACGAGTGGGCGCGGCGGCACAAGCTCGCGAAGCGCTTCGTCGTGATGCACTCCGGCAACATCGGGCACGCGCAGAACCTCGACGCGCTGATCCGGGCGAGCACGTTCCTGCGCGACCTCGACGACCTCGCGATCGTCCTGATCGGTTCGGGTGCGCGCCGCGCGGAGCTCGTCGCGCTGACGCGCAGACTCGAGGCGGACAAGGTCGAGATCCTCGCCTACCAGGAGCGCGCGATCCTCTCCGAGTCTCTCTCGACCGCCGACGTGCACGTCGTCGGGCTCGCGCGCGGCCTCGCCGGCTACGTCGTCCCGAGTCGCGTCTACGGGATTCTCGCCGCCGGCCGCCCCCTGATCGCCGCCACCGACGCCGAGAGCGAGACGGCACACCTCGTCACCGAGGTCGGGTGCGGCGTCGTCGTCCCGCCTGGGAACCCGTTCGCGCTTGCCGCCGCCATCAGGGCGGCCCACGACGGCGAGTACGACCTGGCCGGGATGGGCAGGCGGGCGCGCGCGTTCGCCGAGGCGGAGGCCGACCGGTCGATCGCGATGCGGCGGTATGGCGACGTGCTGGCCGAGCTGCAGGAGGCCGGTGCTCGCGGTTGAGGTGCTCTTCTGGGCGTCGCTCGCCGCGCTCGTCTGGACGCACGTCGGATACCCGCTCGCCGCCGCGGTCGTCGCGCGCGCGCGGCGACGGCGTGTGTGGCAGGTCGAGGTGCTCCCGAGCGTGGCGTTGATCGTCGCCGCCCACGACGAGGAGGCGGTGATCGAGCAGCGGCTGGAGAACCTGCTCGCGCTCGATTACCCGGCGGAGAAGCTCGAGATCGTCGTTGCCTCCGACGCGTCCACGGACGGCACGGACGAGCTCGTCGAAGCGGTCGGCGCACGCGAGCCGCGCGTGTGCCTACTGCGGTGCCCGCGGGCGGGGAAGGTGGCGGCGCAGAACCTCGCCGTCCGGGGGAGCTCGGCAGACGTGGTCGCCTTCTCGGACGCGAACGCGACCTGGGCCCCGGACGCGCTTCGTCGGCTCGTGCGCAGCTTCGCCGACCCGGACGTCGGGTACGTCTGCGGGCGGCTCGTCCTGATCGACGCCGCCGGCTCCAACCGCGAAGGCCTCTACTGGCGCTTCGAGACCTGGCTGCGCGAGCAGGAGTCCGCGCTGGGGTCGGTCACGGGCGGCAACGGCGCGATCTACGCGGTCCGGCGGGCCGACTACGTCGAGGTCGACCCGCGCTTCGGCCACGACCTCTCGCTGCCGTACGTGATGGTGCAGCGCGGCCGGCGCGCGGTCTACGACCCGGAGGCTGTCGCCAGCGAGCGGCCGACGCCGGAGATCGGGACCGAGTACCGCCGCAAGGTGCGCATGTTCGAGCACTGTTGGCTGATCGTCGTGCGGGGGAAGATGCTCCGCCGGCTGCCGCCGCTCTACTTCGCGGAGATCTTCTCGCACCGCCATCTCCGGTACGCGTCCGGGCTGCTCCACCTCGTCCTGCTCGGCACGAACGTCGCGCTCGTCGCGGCGCGCGAGGGCTGGGTCTACGACGTCGCGCTCGGGCTGCAGGTCGCCTTCGGTGTGGTTGCGCTCGCCCGGCCTTCGATCGCCCGGTACTACGCGCTCGTGACGTGGGCGACGGTGGTCGCGCTCTGGAACTACCTGCGCCGCGGTGTCCCCGCGACGTGGGACGCCGCGGAGGGCACGCGCTGAACCGCGCGCTCGACGTCGTCGGCGCAGGGACGATCCTGCTCGTGACGAGCCCGCTGCTCGGCCTCGCGGCGCTGGCGGTGAAGGTCGAGGACGGCGGCCCGGTTTTCTATCGCCAGCTGCGCGTCGGAAAGGACGGACTGGACTTCGAGCTGCTGAAGCTGCGGACGATGGTCGTCGACGCGGAGCGTCAGGGTGCCGGCCACGCGGTCGACCGGGACGACCCGCGGATCACCCGCGCGGGCCGTGCACTCCGCCGCCTCTCGATCGACGAGCTCCCGCAGCTCTGGAACGTGCTCCGCGGCGAGATGAGCCTCGTCGGCCCGCGGCCGACGCTCCGCTACCAGGTCGACCGCTACGACGAGCGCCAGCGCCACCGGCTGGACGTGAAGCCGGGCCTGACCGGCTGGGCGCAGGTGAACGGCCGCGCTGCGTTGCCGTGGGACGAACGGATCGAGCTCGACCTCTGGTACGTCGAGCACCGCTCCAACTGGCTCGACCTGAAGATCCTCGCGCGAACGCCTCTGGCTCTCTTCCGGGGCACGTACAAGGGCGCGACCGGCGGCTGGACGCCCAGCTAGCGGCGGAGCACGAGGTTCATCGTCTGGAGCTTGCGGGCCCTGTCGAGGACGGCGCCTGCGCTGCTCGGCTCGAGGTCACCGTTCCGGCGCAGGAGGCAGAGCTCGAAGCCGAGCGACTGGTAGAACGCGAGCACCTCTTCGGGCTCTTCGCCCGCGGCATGAGGTCGTTCGCGGAACTCGACGATCGCGACCCGCACCGGGCTGCGCGCGAGGACGCCGGCGGCGCCGTGAAAGACCTGCGGTTCCGCGCCTTCCACGTCGACTTTCAGCACGTCGACGGCGCCCTCCGGGACGAGCTCGTCGAGCGGCGCCGCGCGTGCCTCGACGCCCTCCTCGCCGATCCGCGCTCCCGAGCGGTGGGCGGGATCGACCGCGATCCGTACCCTCCCCGCCGTCTCAGCGGCAGCAGCCTCGACGATCTCGACGTCCGCGCCGTGCCGCCAGACGTTCGCGCGCAGCAGCTCGAGCGTCCACGGCACCGGCTCGACCGCGACGACCCGCGCCCCGAGCTGGGCCGCGTACAGCGAGTGGTAGCCGACGTTCGCGCCGACGTCGACGAACAGCGCCCCCGGCCCGAGGAAGCGCGCGAGCAGCTTCATCACGTCCGCCTCCCAGATCCCCTGGCTCCGGATCCACGGCGTCAGCTGCTCGTCCGCGCGGTCGAACCAGAGCGTCCCGATCGCGGTGTCGAGCTCGACCGCGTCCGGCGGAAGAGCCGGCGGCGGGCCGTCCGGCAACGGCGTGTGCCTGCGCCGGCCGCGGCGGAACGCCGCCAGCGCGGGCCGCACGGCTCGCCGCAGCCCCTCCGGCGAGCGCTCCCACACCGCCCAGGCAAGCCGCGTCACGGCCGCGTCCTACCACACGCAACCCCGGGAGGTACCATCCTGGCGATGGCCGACAAGGCAGCCGGACCGTCGAAGGTGCTGGAGAGCGAGGACGCCGTCGGGGCGCTCGGGGTCGCTGGGAAGACCCACTACGAGCAGCTGAACGCGTGGCCGCGCAAGCGCTGGCACGCCCTCGGCGCGACGCTCTACCCCGCCGAGCAGGAGCTCTTCGAGGGCGATCTGCGGCAGCTGATCCGCGAGTACGTCATCCCGGGCTGGGCGCCGAAGGAGCCGCTGCTCGGCATCGACGACTCCGTGTTCACGCTGGGCTCGTGCTTCGCGCGGGAGCTGCTCCGCTACCTGACGAAGGCGGGTGTCTCGTCGAAGCGGCTCTGGATCCCGTCGGGCCTGAACAACAGCTTCGCGATCCTCGACTTCTTCTCGTGGTGCGCAACCGGCGAGGAGACCGGCCGCGGCTTCCGCTACGACCGCCTCGAGACCGGCGAGATCATCGAGTGGAAGCCCGAGGCGGAGCGCCAGGCCTACGCCGACGAGTTCGCCAGGGCCGGAGCCTTCGTCTTCACCTTCGGGCTCGCGGAGGTCTGGGAGGACCGCGAGACGGGGGGCGTCTTCTGGCGCGGCGTGCCGGAGGAGATCTTCGACGCCGACCGCCACCGATTCCGGCTGACGAGCGTCGAGGAGAACGCGGCGAACATCCGGCAGATCATCGAGCACTGCCGCGCGCTGAACCCGCGCGCGCCGGTCGTGCTCACGCTCTCGCCCGTTCCGCTGATGGCGACCTTCCGCGACGTCTCGTGCATGACTGCCGACTGCGTCTCGAAGTCCGTCCTTCGGGTCGCGCTCGACCAGGTGATGGGCGACGGGCGCGAGGGCGTCTACTACTGGCCGTCGTACGAGGTCGTCCGCTGGGCCGGCGCCCACCTGCCGTGGCCCGCGTACGGCCTGCACAACCGCAAGCCGCGGGACGTCTCGAAGCGGATCGTGGCGGAGATCATCGACGCCTTCGTCGACGCCTACTACACGCCAGAGGCGGTCGCGCAGCTGCGCGCCACCGGCGGAGCCTCGACGAGCGGCGAGAAAGGGGGTCGTGCGCGTCGCGCACTCGGCGGTGTCTTCCGCAAGTAGGAACGACCAGGTCGATGGCTAAGTCGGGCTAGGCATCGATGCTCGAACGTGCCCAGAAGCTGGCGCGGCAGGTCCGGAGACGGAAGCCGCAGCAGTCGCGATCGACGCGGCGCTCGTGGGGTCGGGAGCGCTGGCACGGCGACGGCGTCGTCCTCTTCCCACCGTCTCGCGAGCTCTTCGACCGAGACCTCGGCGAGGTGATCCGGGAGCACGCGCTCGTCGGGCACATCCCGCCCGAACCGATGCTGGGCGTCGACGACAGCGTCGTCGCGATCGGCTCGTGCTTCGCCGGCGAGCTCCGCAAGTACCTGCGCCTGGCCGGCTTCGACTCGAAGCGCATCTGGGTGCCGGAGGGCCTGAACAACACCTACGCGCTGCTCGACTTCCTGACCTGGAGCGTGACGGGCAGGGCGACGGCCGGTGGCTTCCGCTACGACCGCGACGCAAACGGGAAGATCAGGGAATGGCTTCCGAACGAGCCGCCGAGCCGATACGCCGAGCGCCTGGCCGAGGCGGGGGCGCTCGTCTTCACGATCGGCGTCGCGGAGGTCTGGCAGGACAAGGAGACCGGCGGCGTCTTCTGGCACGGCGTGCCGAGGCAGGTGTACGACGCGAACCGCCACGTCCACCGGCTGACAACGGTCGAGGAGAACGCGGCGAACATCCGCCGGATCATCGATTTCGTCCGCCGCGTGAACCCGGCCGCGCCGATCGTCCTCACGCTCTCGCCGGTGCCGTTGAAGGGCACCTTCCGCGGGATCGCGAGCCTGAGCGCGGACTGCGTCTCGAAGTCCGTCCTGCGCGTGGCGATCGACCAGGTGATAGCCGACGGGCGAGAGAGTGTCTACTACTGGCCGTCGTTCGAGATCGTCAAGTGGGCCGGGCCGAACCTGAGCTGGCCTGCCTACGGGCTCGACGACGGCAAGACGCGCCACGTGACCCGCAGGCTCGTCGCCGCGATCATCGACGCCTTCGTCGAGACGTTCTTCGTCCCCGAGGCGATCGAGACGATCCACGCTCGAGCCGGCAGCTCCAGCCGCGCGGCGTAACTACATTCCCCTCGTGACCGCGGTCCTCTTCACCTGCGCCGGGCAGCGCGTGGACGTCGTCACCGCGTTCGCGCGAGCCGGCGCGCGGACGGTTGCGGTCGACGCCAACCCGCTCGCGCCCGCGATCTACCACGCCGACGTGCACGCGATCGTGCCGAGGATCGACGACCGGGCATATCTGCCCGCTCTGCAGGACCTGATCGCGACCCACGACGTGCGCCTCGTCGTCCCGCTGACCGATCTCGATCAGCTGCTGCTCGCGGACCGCCGCGCGGAGCTCGGCGCCGTCGTGCTCCTGCCGGACGCGGAGGTCGTCCGGCGGACCGCCGACAAGTACCTCGCGCACCTCTTCTTCCAGGAGCGCGGCATCCCGTCGCCGCCGAGCTGGCTTCCGGAGGAGCTCCCCGACGACCTCGAGTTCCCGGTGCTCGTCAAGGCGCGGTTCGGCTTCGGCTCCCGGGACATCTACCGCGCGAACGACCGCCACGAGCTCGACTTCTTCCTCGGCTACTCGAGGGCCGACTCCTTCGTGCAGCGCGTGTGCCCGGGCCAGGAATTCTCGATCGACGTCTTCTGCGACCTCGAGGGCCGCTGCCTGAACTCGATCCCGCGGACGATGATCGAGTCGAAGGGGGGCGAGTCGATCAAGGGGATGACGATCAAGGACCCCGAGCTCATCGAGTTCGGTCGCCTCGTCGCGGAGGAGCTCGGAATTCGCGGGCCCGCCAACGTCCAGTGCTTCCGCGTCGCGCTCGGCCGCCACGAGGTCACCGATGTGAACCCGCGGTTCGGCGGCGCGTTCCCGCTGCCGCGCGCCGCGGGCAGCCGCTACCCGGAGCTCGCGCTCGCGCTCGCGCGCGGAGAGCGCCCGGAGCCGAGGCTGGGCGACTTCCGGGAGGGCGTCGTCATGACCCGCTTCTTCTCCCACCTCTCCCTGACGGCGGACGGCAACGGGCGGCTCGAGCCGTTCGCCGAGGAGCTGCCGGAGCCGGTCGCGGGCGAGCCTGCCGAAGCCTGACTCTCCCGCGCACTGGGCTATCGTGGCTCGGTGCGCGTCCTGTTCTTCGTCGACCGCCCCGGCGTGCTGCGCCAGTTCGCCTCGCTCGTCGCCGAGCTCGCGGCGCGGGGCCACGACGTCCACCTCGCGCTCCGCTCGGAGCCGGACGAGGACCAGCGACCGCAGGTCGACCGTCTCGTCGGCGCATCGGCGCATGTGACGGCAGGCCCGGCGCCGGCGCGAGAGCGGGCGGACGGGTGGCGGCCGGTCGCCTGGGCGGTGCGGGCGGTCGGCGACCTCGCCCGCTATGCGCACCCGCGCTACGCGCAGGCGCCGACCCTGCGCGCCCGCGTCACGAGCAAGGTCGTCGGCCGGCTCGAGCGCTCGGACGAGCTCGACCCCATTGGCCGGCGCCTCGCGCTCCACACCGCCCGGCGTCTCGCCGCGGGGACGAACACCCGCATCGCCGGCCGCGTCGTTCGCACGACGGCCCGGCTCGAGCGGGCAATCCCGTCCAGCCCGACGATCGACGGCTACGTGCGCGAGCAGCGACCCGACGTGGTCCTCGCCACCTCGGTCGTCAAGCTTGCCTCGCCGCAGGTCGAGTTCCTGAAGAGCGCCCGCTCGCTCGGGATCCCGGCCGGCACGTGCGTCGCGAGCTGGGACAACCTGACGAACAAGGGCCTGCTCAAGTGGCAGCCGGAGCGGGTTTTCGTCTGGAACGAGATCCAGCGGCGCGAGGCGATCGAGCTGCACGGGATGCCGGCCGAGCGGGTGACCGCGACCGGCGCCGGCCTCTTCGACACCTGGTTCGACCGGCGGCCGAGCACCTCGCGTGAGGACTTCGTGCGGCGGATGGGCCTCGACCCCGACCGGCCGTACGTCCTCTTTCTCGGCTCGAGCCCCTTCGTCACCAACCACTCCGACGACGAGGTCAGCTTCGTCGAGCGCTGGATCGAGGCGCTCCGCTCCGCCGGGGACGAGCGCGTGCGCCGGGTCGGGGTCGCCGTGCGGCCACACCCGGTCGGCAAGGGCTGGCGCGACGCCGACCTCTCCCGCTTCGAGAACGCAGTCGTCTGGCCGCGGCACTCCGAGCGGCCAGTCTCCGCCGAGGAACACGACACGTTCTACGACTCGCTCGCCCACAGTGCTGCCGTCGTGGGGATCAACACGACCGCGATGATCGAGGCGGCAGTGGTGGGCAAGAGCGTCCTCACCGTGCTCGCGCCCGAGTTCGGCCAGGAGAGCACTCTGCACTTCCACTACCTGCGCGAGGAGAACGGCGGCTTCCTGCACGTCGCCTCCTCGCTCGACGGGCACGCGCGGCAGCTCGGCCGCGTCCTCGAGGACCGGGCCGAGGACGCCGACCGCCGCCGCCGCTTCCTCGAGTCGTTCGTCCGCCCGCACGGCCTCGACCGCCCAGCGACGCCGATCTTCGCCGACGCCGTCGAGGAGCTCGCGACGGCTCCGGTTGCCGAGACCACGCCGGCGTCGCTGCTCGCGCCGGTGCTGGCCGTCGAGGCGGCGCTCGCGTCGCGGCGGCTCGCGCGGAAGCCCCGCGGCGACCGGGTCCCGGCCCTCCAGTCGAGGCCCGAGCCCTAGCACGGTCCGTCCGAGGGATCTGGCTTCGTGAACGGAGTGAGGAGGGGTTGTCTCGCGCTGTGGGCCCTTGCGGCGCTGCTCGCGGGCTGCGGTGGCCGTCACGCCGCAGAGACGCGGCCGGCGACGACCGTCGCGCCGCCGCCCCCGCCGCCGCATCGCACGGC
>JBKPRD010000058.1:0-3445 GCA_046734415.1 Actinomycetota bacterium
CCGCTATTCCGATCGCGTCTCAGCGATCGCAAAGGACACCGCAAAAGACGCGACCCCATAAGCCACCGCGGCCAGGAGCGCGAGGCCGACGAGCAAGACGGCAGGGTCCTTCGCGGATCCCGAGCGTTCAGGAATCTCGCCAGAGGCTTATTTGGTACGGCGCGCGTTCGCCCAGGGTCCGAGTCGCTGCCTTGCGGCTCAGATGGCATCGCTCAAGAATCGGGACAAGCACATCGCTGGCCACAAGCCGAGTCAAGAGCAGCGAGGGCAGGCAGGTGAATTGGCAGAGCGCTTAAGGCGTTGCCCGGCCAAGGATGGCAGGCCGTCACTACATGAATTCGCGCCTAGGGGTCACGCCACGGAAGGGCCGACGAAACGCATGAGGAAGGCCGCCGTGGCGGTGGCACATTTGACAATGCTCAGGAGCGGTGCGCGTAGCCGGACGCCGCGAAAACGGCCGCGGCGATCGCCCGGTAACCGGCGTCGGTCGGATGTCCGTCCAGAGGGTTCCAGGAGCAGATGAAGGTGAACGCGCAGATCCGGGCCTTCCTACGCGCGAGGCTTCCCTGAGGGTCGAACAGCGGGAACGGATCGGCGAAGTACGCCCTGGCGCCGGCGGCCACCCGCGCGATCGTCAGGTCAAACCTGCGGTAGAGCGGATCCGACTGCCGGATGGTCGCGAGGTCGTTGTTCCACACTCCGACGACGATGATCTCCGCCTTCGGTGCTGCGACGCGGAGGCGGCGTAGGATCGATCCCAGCCGCGAGGTGAACTGCGTCTGAAATCGCTGCGCGCGTGCGCGAACGCAGGCGAAGCTGCTCTTGCAGGCCGCCGCGAAGGCGTCCGCGTCGTTGCTCCCTAGGTTGAGCGTGATCGGGCTGACCTCGCTCGGGTGCGCGCGCAGGAACGCCAGCGCCGCATCGAGCTGCGCGCCGTGGAACCCATTGTGCAGCGCCCGCCCGAGAGTAAGCCATGGGCAGCCGCCGACGACAAAGGTCACCGTCGACTCGCCCGGACAGCCGTAGTTCACCACCCGCAGCCTCGGCGCCAGCGTCCGCAGACGACGGGCGAAGACGTCGACGAAGCCGGTATCGAAGGCGGAGGGCGGCAAACCGGCGTGCGCCTTCGCAGGCTGCATCCCGTACGTAAGTGAGTCCCCAAGCGCCAAGTAGTAACGCTCGGGCGCTGCGAAAACCGGTCGAGGCGAACCGCCGAGGGCAAGCGGCGACGCGACGAATGCTCCAGCGAGCGCACAGGCGACGATCCTCGCAAGCGCCATCGACACCCTCCGTCGACGCGACTTCGGCGGCAAGTATATGAAGTAGGGCCGACTACAGCCGCACTCGGGCTTCTGCGTCGAGCCGCCGGGTGGCGCAAGTTAGGGGACGTACTGCTGGGCGAACGTCCGAACTGTGTCTCCGTGTACGAGGATCCAGACGCCGCTGGATAGTGGCTCGAAGAGCTTGAGCGAACTCTTGCCCGCAACCAGCTGCGCCAGCTGGGCAGTCGTGATCCGGGTTGAAGGGAATGGCCCGCCGGCCGCGCCGTTCCTGGTCAACACGGTGCCGCGCACGCTGGTTGGAACGATGTAGGTCAGCACGCGATGGCCTTCGTCGACGACCTTGTTGTCGTTTGCGACCGGAGGACAGGCGCTCGGTTTGCAACGAATGCCCTCATCCTCCGCTTGGGCGACGTTGGCGGTCACCCCGGACAGGAACCAAGCGGGGTCGAAGCGTAGCTCGTAGTGGTCGCCCCTCTGCGCGAGCGACTTGATGTGACCGTAGAGCCGCTGGTCGCCCGTCGCACTCAAGGCGGCAGACGCCCTCTTGTCCACTGTGACCGTCTTCACGACCGTGCGGTTTCCCCCGCAACCGACAGCGAGAGTTGCGAGCAAAATTGCGCTGACGCTCGCAACCGTTCGCACGCCACGAAGGCTACTTCGTTGGTGTAAAGCATCGCCTGGGCAGGCGAGAGCGGTCTCACGTGCGCCCAGCGTAGGAATGGTCTCCGAGCGAGCGCGCTACCCGCCGCCTCCACTAGGGGAGTCGTCGTCGGCCGTCACGAGCGCTGGCGCAGCAGGAAGTCGAGTGTGGCGCGGTTGAACGTCTCGGGGTCCTCGTGCAGCCCCGCGTGCGAGAGATGCTCGAAGACCACCAACTCGCTCCCGGCGATCCCGCTGTTGAGCGGTTCGGCGAAGCGCGTGGAGCAGACGAGGTCGCGCGCTCCGAAGGTGATCATGGTCGGAGTGTCGATCTCACCCAGTGCCGCGCTGGCGTCGTGGGCGATGACAGCATCGGTCTGGGCCAGGAACGCGTCCACCGGCTGGGCGGGGCGGCCACGCACGAAGTCCACCAGCGTCTCGACGAACTCAGGCCGCTCCACGTACATCTCGGGCGTGAAGCACCACGGGAAGATGGCCTGGATCACGACGTCCGCGACGGTCGGCAGCGTGGTCGCGAGCGTGCGCCACTGCTCGATGACGATCTTCAGATAGTCATCGGTGGCGTGCCAGCCGCTGTGCAAGGAGAGCGAGCGGATGCGGCCGGGATGGCGGGCGGCGAGGTGGATGCCCACGGCGGCGCCGAACGACATGCCCGCGACGTGGGCCTCATCGATCTCGATGGCGTCGAGGAAGGCGGCGACCTGGTCGGCATGGCCGTCGGTCGAGTATGGGCCGGGCGGCTTGTCGCTCTCGCCGGAGCCGGGAAGGTCGATGGCGATGCAGCTGAAGTGCTGGGTGTAGGCCGGCAGCTGGAACGCCCAGCAGGCGTGGTCGGCAGAGGTGTAGGGGATCAGCAGAAGCGGCTCGCCCTCCCCCTGCACGTCGTAGTTGATCGTGAGTCCGTCTACGTCGACTTGTGGCATACATGTCCGATCGTGATGAACTTCGGCATCGAACGCCCCCTTGTCGGTCGAGGACCTCATACCCGGCTCGCCGAGGTCTCCAACCACGCGATCTCGGGACTCGACCCTCCCGTGCGCCAGTGATGCGGAATGTTCCTCGGTCAACGTCGGGGGCAGAACGTGTCAGACGTGCGAGCGCGTCTGTCCTGGCCCGCCGCCCAGCTTTGCCGCGAGGGCAACGCGCCCGGCAAAGGTTTAGTTACCCGTGCTCGTCGAGGCCGCTCATGCGCGCCTGCTCTCGCGCGAGCACTGCCCAGTCGCGGTCGCTGTCGCCGTGGGCGATTGCGGACAGGAGGCGGTCACGGAGAACGTTCGCGGTCGGGAGCGGCACTCGCGCGTTTCCAGCGGCGGCGAGCGTGAGGTCGACGTCCTTCAACGCGAGCTCGGTCGTGAAGCCGACGCGATCGTAGTCCTCGTCGACGATGATCGTTCCATAGACCTTGTACGCGGGCGCGGCGAAGAGGCCCTCGGTAAGGACCTCGTGGAGGAGCGCGGGCTCGACGGAGTAGCTGCGAACGAGCGCGAATGCCTCCGCCATCG
>JBKPRD010000059.1:0-77196 GCA_046734415.1 Actinomycetota bacterium
TCGGCGCGGAACTCCGCCCCGGTTCCGCCGATCTCCTCCGCCAGCCGGACGAGCCGGCCGAGATCGCTCTGCCGCGTCTGCTCACGCTCGCCGAGTTTCTCCGGCACCGGTTGCGCGAGCCACCCGAGGTTGAGCGCGATCTGCCGCACCTGCGACGCCGGCGCGGCGGAATCGAGGGTGCGCAGCACCCGGCGCGCCGCCTCTCGCGTGAGCAGCGCGGCACCCTGATGCGGGATACCCGCTTCGGCGAGCACGGCCTCGAAGTCGGCGAGCCGCGCATTCGTCCGCGCGAGGACGGCGATCTCCTCGAACGGGCACCCAGCGCTGCGGATCCGCCCGACCAGAGACGCGGCCTCCGCCTCGGGGGTCGCGAACGGCCGCACCTCCGGCTCCGGCCCGGCCGACCCCACCGGTCGCAGTGTCTTCTCCGCCCCGCCGAGCTCCGGCACCAGTCGGTTCGCGAGCGCGAGCACCTCCGGGGTCGAGCGGTAGTTCTCCTCGAGCCGGATCACGGCCGCGTGCGGAAAGCGCCCCGGCATGCCGAGCAGGTACTCGGGCGTCGCGCCGGTGAAGCCGTAGATCGACTGGTAGTCGTCGCCGACGACGCAGAGGTCGCCTCGCGGTCCGAGCCACGCGTCGAGCAGCGTCTGCTGGAGCAGGTTGACGTCCTGGTACTCGTCGACCGTGAACGCGTGGTAGCGCTGGCGGAACTCTGCGGCGATGTGGCCGTCCTCGAACGTCTCGATCGCCCGCTCGAGCAGGTCCTCGAAGTCCATCAGCCCCTGGTCGCGCTTCACGAGCTCGTAGCGCTCGTAGACGCGCTTCATCACGTCGGCGGGGACGGGTGGCGCGTGGCCGTCGAGCGAGTCGAGGTAGCGCGCAGGCGGGATGCGGCGGTTGCGGGCCCACTCGATCTCGGTCGCGAAGTCGCCGGCCGCGCGGAACCTGAACGGCGGCGGCAACGCGCGGACGAGGTTGTGGACGAGCAGCGCCTTGGAGGCGAGGATCCTGCCGACCGCGTCCGGGCGGAAGTAGCGGAGCTGCGAGAGCGCCGCGGAGTGGAACGTGCTGGCGCGCACGCCCTTCGCTCCGAGTTCCTCGAGCCGCGAGCGCAGCTCGCCCGCCGCCTTGTCCGTGAACGTCACCGCCAGGATCTGCGACGGCGCGAAGGCGCCCGAGCGCACCTGGTTCGCGATCCGGTGCGTGATCGTCGTCGTCTTGCCCGACCCGGCGCCGGCGAGGATGCACACCGGTCCGCGGACGGCCTCGACCGCCCGCCGCTGCTCGGCGTTCAGCTCCACCCGATTCATCCTACGAGCCGGTCCCGCCGGCAAGTGTTACGAGACCGTTTCGCTTTGCGCGCGAGTCGCGCCCGCGCGGCGAGGCTCCTTCATCATCACCCTGAGCTTGGCGACGAGCTCCAGCGTCTCGGCCTCGCCGACGAGGCGCTCGAGCTCCGCGAGCTCCTCGTCGAGCCAGGCGGCGTCGATCGCCGGGCGCGTGACCGCCAGGATCTTGGGATGGGGCGTGGCGGAGACCGACTCGCCGTCGCCCCAGAGCTCCTCGTGCAGCTTCTCGCCAGGCCGGACTCCGACGAACTCGATCGGGACGTCCCGCTCCGGCTCCTTCCCGGAGAGGCGGATCATGTTGCGGGCGAGATCGACGATCGAGACCGGTCCGCCCATGTCGAGCACGAACACCTGTCCCGACCGGCCGATCGACCCGGCCTGGACGATCAGCGACACCGCCTCCGGGATGGTCATGAAGAACCTCGTCATCTCCGGATGCGTCACCGTCACCGGTCCTCCTCGCTCGATCTGGCGGCGGAAGATCGGAATCACGCTGCCCGAGGAGCCGAGCACGTTGCCGAAGCGCACGGCGACGAAGCGCGTCGCGATCTCGGTGCGCGCGCCGTAGGCCTCGACGATCCACTCGCACAGCGCCTTCGACTGGCCCATCACGGTCTTCGGATTGACCGCCTTGTCGGTCGAGACGAGGACGAACCGCTCGGCGCCGAACTCGACGGCGACCTCGGCAATCACCCGGGTCGCGAGCGTGTTGTTGCGAACCGACTCGAGCGGGTTCGCCTCCATCAGCGGCACGTGCTTGTAGGCGGCGGCGTGGAAGACGACGCCCGGCGTGTAGCGCTCGAAGACGTGCCGCATCTTTGTCCGGTTGCCGACGTCGGCGAGGACCGGGACGCTCGGCGCGAAGCCGCGCTCGGAGACGAGCTCGCGCTCGATCTCGAAGAGCGCGGTCTCCCCCTGGTCGACGAGGATCAGCCGCTTGCAGCCGATGCGCGCGATCTGCCGGCAGAGCTCGGCGCCGATCGAGCCGCCGGCGCCGGTGACGAGGACGGTGGCGTCGGCCAGGTAGGAGGCGACCGCGCGGAGGTCGACCTCGACGGGCTCGCGGCCGAGGACGTCCTCCACCTGCACCGGCCGGATCTGACCCGCCAGGTCGACGTCGCCCGAGATCAGCTCGTAGATGCCGGGGAGCGTCTTGACCGGCACGCCGGCCTCGCGCGTGATGTCGACGATCCGCTGGCGTACGTCGCCGGAGGCGGACGGGATCGCGATCAGCACCTCGTCCGGGCGGTTCTCGTGCAACAGGCGCGGCAGCTCGTCCGTCGTGCCGAGCACCCGCACGTTGTGGATGCGCAGGTTCTTCTTCCGCGGGTCGTCGTCGACGAGGCCGATCGGCGTGTAGCCGAGCGCGGAGCTCTTCAGCAGCTCCTTGACGATCAGCTGCGCCGCGTCCCCTGCCCCGACGATGATCACCTCCCTCCCGCGGGCGACGAGGCCGCGCGGCGACGGCCGCTCCATCAGCGTCCGAGCGAGCATGCGCGCGCCGGCGACGAAGGCGAGCAGGAGCAGCCAGTCCATGATCGCGACCGACCTGGGCAGGCGCACCTGCTGCACGGGGTTCGCGAAGTAGACGACGACGCTCGAGACGAGGCAGGCGACGGTGACGCCGCGCGCCGCACCCCACATGTCGCGCGTCGAGACGTAGCGCCACCAGCGGTTGTAGAAGCCGAACAGGACGAAAACAGCGAGCTGGATCAGCAGGACGATCCAGATCGTCCGCGTGAACATCGTGTGGTAGTAGGGCGGGATCTTCGGGTCGAAGCGGAGCCGGAAGGCGAGGTACCACGCCGCCGCGACCAGCACGCCGTCGACGACGAGCTGCCAGACGCGGTGCCGGGTGATCGGCAGGGAGATCACGTCGCGCTCCGCGCGGGCGCGGCCTCGCGGATCACCGAGACGATCCGCTCCTGCGTACCGCCGTCGAGGCCAGCCCACATCGGCAGCGCGAGGTTCTCGCGCGCGGCGCGCTCGGTCTCGGGCAGCGAGCCTTCCTGCCAGCCGAGGAACCCCAGCGCCGGCTGCAGGTGCATCGGCGTCACGTAGTACGACGCGGAGGAGATCTGGGCTGCTGCGAGGGCGGCGGCGAACCGGTCGCGCTCGGGAGTGCGGACGACGTACATGTGGTAGACGTGCCGGCCGTCGTCGCCCGGCAGCTCACAGATCTCCCCAAGACCGAGCTCGCCGTAACGTGCGGACGCCTCCCGACGAGCCTGGTTCCAGCCGGCGAGCCGCGGCAGGAAGAGCCGCAACGCCGTCGCTTGGATCTCGTCCAGGCGCGAGTTGTAGCCGACGAGCTCGAAGTCGACCTTGTCACGCGAGCCGTGGAACCGGAGCAGCCGGATGCGCTCGGCGAGCTCCTCGTCTGTCGCGGCGATGAGCCCGCCGTCGCCGAGCGCGAACAGGTTCTTCGTCGGGAAGAAGCTGAACGTCGAGACGGCGCCGACGGTTGCGACGCCGTCCGCGCCGAACGCCTGTGCAGCGTCCTCGACGATCGGCAGCCCGAGCCCGGCGAGCTCGGCGAGCGGCGCCGGCCGACCGAAGAGGTGGACCGGCACGATCGCCTTGGTCCGCGGCGTGATCCGCGCGGCGACCTCGTCTGGATCGAGGTTCATCGTCACCGGATCGATGTCGGCGAAGACCGGGGTCGCGCCGCGCCGAACGATCGACTCCGGTGTCGCGTAGAAAGTGAACGAGGGGCAGATCACCTCGTCGCCCGGCCCGATCCCCATAGCGTCGAGCGCGACCACGAGCGCATCGGTCCCGTTGGCGACGCCGATCGTGGCGGGGACGCCGAGGTAGGCGGCCGCCTCCTCCTCGAAGGCGGCGACGTTGGGGCCGAGGATGAAGCGCCCGGACTCGACGACCTCGGCGATGCGCTCCTTCAGCTCAGGGATCAACGGCGCGTACTGCGCCTTGACGTCAACCAGCGGGATCATCGGCACGGCGGGCGGATCTCCCCCAGACCAGGTGGAACAGCAGCCAGGCCGCGGCTACGGCGACCACGGCGATGACAGCGTAATCGACCCAGCGGAACTCCTCGTGTACGCGGCGGTAGCCGGTTCCGACACCCCAGCCTGCACCCGCCCACGCGAAGCACCAGATCGCCGAGCCGACGAGCGTCAGCACCGTGTACCGGCGGAACGGCGCGCGGAAGACGCCGGCCGGGATCGAGATGAAGGAGCGGACGACCGGCGTCACCCGGCCGAAGAAGACCGCCCAGTCACCGCGGCGCTCGAACCACGCCACGGCGCGGTCGAGGCGCTCGGGCGAGAGATGCAACCAGCGGCCGTGTCGCTCGAGCAGCGGCCGGCCGCCGTAGGCGCCGACGCCCCAGCCGATCAGCGAGCCGACGAGGTAGCCGATCGTGCCGGCGAGCGAGACGGCGACGAACGCCCAGAACGGGGTGTCGATCTCGCGGCCGAAGAGGACCACGTGCCCGCTGACCGCCCCCGCCGCGAGCGCTCCACCGTAGATCATCACGAGCTCGCTCGCCGCGGGGAACACCGCGTCGACGAGCATCAGCACGAAGACGGCGTAGAGCCCGTGGTTGCCGACGAACGACGTGACGCTGTGCGTGATCGAGCCGAGGACCACCGGCCGCCGAGACTACAGGGACAGGCGAAGCCTGTCCCTGAGTCCAGGCCGTTCGGCGCGGCGGTAGTCGACCTCGTAGCCCATCCGTCGCGGGATCTCGAGCAGGCGTTCGAGGTCGAGGTCGATGCGGGCGCCCGCCTTCTGCGTCACCTCGTCCTCGATCGGCAGATCGAAGTCGTCGGCGCCGTAGTCGAGGGCACGGAAGGCGTCCTCGTTCTGGGTCAGCACCGAGGTGCGGACGTGCTTGACGTTGTCGAGGAAGATCCGTGACAGCGCGATCCACCGGCGGTACTCCTCGCCGGATATCTCCGTCCCACCGAGGGCGGTGCCGTACGGCTTGTACGTCCAGCACAGGTACGAGAACAACCCGTTTGTCTCGTCCTGGAAGTCGCGCGTGCGCTGGAGATGCTCGAGCCGCTCGTCGAGCGTCTCGTCGAAGCCGATCACCATCGTCGCGGTCGTCTTCATCCCGCTCTCGACGATCGCGCGCTGTGCCTCGAAGTAGTCCGCCACGGTGTACTTCCACTTGGCGTGCCGGCGGCGGAAGTCCTCCGTCAGGATCTCGCTGCCGCCGCCGGTGACCCAGTGCACGCCCGCGTAGCGCAGCCGCGACGCCGCATCCGCGTAGGAGAGACCGGCACGGTCGGCGAGGAACACGAACTCGGCGACGGTGAGCGCGTAGAACTCGACGCGGTCGCCGTAGCGCTCCCGGACAGACGCGAACAGGTCGCAGTAGTAGTCGAGCGGCAGCTTCGGGTTGAAGCCGCCGTTGAAGCCGACGAGGTCTCCACCCAGCTCGACGAGCTCGTCGATCTTCGCGAACACGTCGTCGCGCGAAAGGACGTAGCCCCCGCTCTGGTTCGGCAGCACGTAGAACGCGCAGTAGTCACATTGGGCAACGCACACGTTCGTGTAGTTGACGATCCGCATCACCATGTAGGTCGCGCGCCGCGGGTCGTGCCAGCGGGCGCGCACTTCCGACGCGCGGCGCCGCAGCTCCTCGTCGTCCCCGCGGAGCCAGAGCTCCCGCGCCTCCTCCACCGACACGCGGTTCATGCCACCACCGCCGCAGGCTCGAGCACGTCCATGAACGAGCTGACCGAGAAGACGGCGTTTCCCGCCCCCGCCTTGCCGTAGCCCGGCGGAGGCTGCAGGCCGTGCCGTTCGACCGCGTCGCGGTACGCCTCGAGCAGCCGCACGTGGTACTCGAGCGGCGCCCCCCCCGGGTTGTCGCGCCCGAGGGGCGTCGTCGGCTCGGGGCACCAGGTCGTGAACCGCGGCGTGATCCCGCGCGACATGAAGAAATCGAGACCATCGACCGTGCTCGCGATCGCCTCGTCGACCGTCTCGAACCCGAACGGCTTCGCCATCTCCACGCCGGCGACGAAGTTGGGGATGACGTGCCGCGGCCCGAAGACCTCGGCCGCGTCGAGGATCCGCCGGTGCCACTCCTCCCGGCCGACGTAGCGCTGCTTCCCGGGGCAGATGATCGAGAAGAGCCGGGCGTCCCAGACCTCGTAGTTCGGGTGGTAGATCTGAATGCCGTACCCGCGGTACCGCTCGACCTCCGCGCGGGGCAGCGCCTGCGCGACGACCTTGCCGATCCAGCGGCCGGGGAAGCGCTCCTCGATCGCCTGCGCGTACCGCCCGTAGAAGTCCGCCTCCTCGAGCCCGTCCACCTTCGAGGTCACGGAGCCGCCGGTCAACGTGTACGCGTGCGAGGCACCGTCGTCGTGCTCGGCGATGATCGCGAGCGCCTCGAGCACGTCCTCGACCGGCTTGATCCCCGTGTACGGGCGACCGGCCTTCCGGTGCTGGCGCCAGTTGTGGTTGATATCGCAGAAGCGACACTCCTCCTTCGCGCCGAAGTACTGGCAGAGGCGCAGCACCGTGAGATAGATCAGGTACCCCCACTGGATGGTCGGAGCTGTCTCCATGACCGTCTTGCCATTGGCGAGGGTGTGCCGGTAGTACGCGGGCATCGGCGGGAGCTCGACCTCGGCGACAGCACGGCCGTCGAGCAGCAGGCGCCGCCCTTCGACTCTGTACGGCGAGGCCGGGTTGACCCGCACCGAGACGATCGTGCGCCGTAATCCCCACGGCCCGCCGGTCAGAGCGAGCTCCTCGGGTGGCCGGCGGACCGCAGCCTCCCCGAGCTGCGCGAGCGGCTGCTGGTCGAACGAGAAGATGAAGTAGGACTTCGGCTTGACGGCGCCGTCGAGGTTGTCCGAGAGGGCCGAGGGCGCGAAGGCGACCCCGGTCCGGAGCAGGTCCTCCTTCAGCACTGCCTCCGACGGCACGCTCGGAAACCGCCCGACCAGCGACTCGACGAGGGCCGTGCGACTCACGCGACCACGGCCTCGTGCACGAACCGCAGCTCCGGCACCTCCTCGAGCTCGCCGACGTCGCGGGCCATCTCCAGGAAGGTGAACAGCCCTGCGCGCTCGCGGGGCCCGAACCGGTAGCGGAGCTTCTCGAAGTAGCGGGCGAGGAAGCCCGCGGGATATCCGTACCGCTCGCTCGCCTCGTGCGCGAGCTGCTCCGGCTCGGCACGAGCTCGCCGGACGGACGCGACGAGCGCCTCCTCCAGCTCGACGAGGCCGGCCGGCGGCGGATCAGGCGTCGCCCAGACGGCGAACACCATCGGCAGCCCGGTTCGCTCCAGCCAGAGGCGGCCGAGGTCGTAGTGCGGGGTCGGGTCCTCGAACGCGCTCTTCAGCGCGGCGTCGCCGATCAGGAGCCTTGCATCCGCCTCCTCCCCGAGTGGAACGTGCTCCGCCTCCGGGATCAGCACCTTCGTCAGGACGACGGAGGTCGCGCTCTCGGGCGTGACGGCGACGCGGCGCACCTGCTCGAGCGGCCGCTTCGAGACGAGCTGGATCGAGTCGACCGCCCCCTCCGACCCGACGCACAGCCGTGGCAGCAGCCGGAGCCGCTCGGCGTTCCGGGCCCACTCGATCGAGGAGATCGGCGCCAGGTCGAGCTCCCCGCCGACGAGGCGGGCATTGAGCTCGGTCGGAACGCCGTTCACCTCCTCGACGCGGGCATCGAGCCGGTAGAAGACCGGCGCCATGTTCACGTACGAGATGCGGCCGAGGCGCAGCATCATGACTCCCGCTTGACGACGAGGTGCGTGAGCGTCTCGAGCTCCTCGCGGTGGATGCCGTCCAGGCACGCCCTCGCCCGCAGTGCGTACTCGAGCGCGACCTCGCGGGCCGATTCGAGCGCGCCGGTCGCTGCGACGCGGACGAGCGCTCCCTCGAGCGGGCCGCCGGCGAGCGCCTCCCGGACGACGGCGTCCTTGCGCGCAGCTAGGAGCAGGGGGAGCGTCGGCGTCCCCTCGCGGAGGTCCACGCCGGCGACCTTGCCGGTCTCGATCGTGTCGCCGGAGCAGTCGAGGATGTCGTCGGTGATCTGGAAGGCGATCCCGAGCGCGAGCCCGAACGGTCCCAGGTCGGGGCTGCCGAGCGTGCACGCGGCCTCGAACAGCTTTGCGGTCTTCAGCGCACAGCGCTCGAGATACGCCTCGACCGTCGTGTCGGGATCGTGCGACTGGCGGCGCTGCATTGCCTCGCCGCGTGCGAGGCAGAGGGCGGCGTCGGCGAGCAGCGCAACCGCGTGCGCATCGCCGGTCGCGGCCAGCTCCGCGAACGCACGCGCGAACAGGTAGTCACCCGTCGCCCGCGCCGCGTCCAGGCCGTAGGCGGACCACGCCGAGGCGCGCCCGCGCCGAAACTCGGCGCCGTCGATCAGGTCGTCGTGGACGAGCGTCGCCATGTGGACGAGCTCGACCGCCGCCCCGGCGGCGACGGACGGCGCCTCCCCCGGTGGCGTCGCGAAGAAGACGAGCAGCGGCCGCAGGCGCTTGCCCCCGGCGCTGAGCGCGTCGCCGGAGACGGCCGCGACCAGGCCGGGGTGCGTCCGAACGGTCTGCTCGAGGCGTTCCTCGAGCTCCTCGAGGTAGTCGTGGAGGCCCGGGCTCTCCTGGATCGCCGCCAGAGCGGTCATCGCCTCGTCCCGGTGTGCAGCGCGACGATCCCGCCCGCGAACGTCCGGTACTCGACCCCATCGAACCCCGCGCGGGCGATCAGGTCGGCGAGGTCCTGCGGGCCGGGGAAGCGGCGAACGCTGGCGGGCAGGTACGAGTAGGCAGCGCCGCCTTTGAGCAGCTTCCCGAGCAGCGGCACGATCCGGTCGAACCAGAGCCGGTAGAACGGCGCCAGGAAGCCCGTCGGCGTGGTGATCTCGAGGATGCCCAGACGCCCGCCCGCAACGACCACCCGTGCGAGCTCCTCCAGCCCGCGCTCGAGATCGGCGACGTTGCGAACGCCGAACCCGACGGTCGCCACCTCGAACGAGCCGTCGGCGAACGGCAGCTGGAGCATGTCGCCCTCGACCCAGGTGATCGCGCTCGACTTGCGGCGCGCCCGCTCGAGCATCTGCGGCGAGAAGTCGAGCCCCGTCACCTCCTCGGCACCCGCCCGCAGGTCGGCGACGGCGAGGTCGCCCGTGCCGCTGCAGGCGTCGAGGACCCGGTCGCCCGGGCGCACGACCGCTTCCGCGGTCAGGCGCCGCCAGCGCAGGTCGAGGCCGGCGGTCATCACCCGGTTCATCACGTCGTAGACCGGCGCGATCCGATCGAACATCGTCCGGACCTCGTTGGCCGGCAGCGTGCCTGCCGTCACTGCTACTCCGCTCCCCAGCGCCTGATCAGCGCGTTCTCGAGGCCGATCTGGTCAAGGGCCCGCGCGACGATGAAGTCGACGAGATCCTCGACGTTCTCGGCGCCGTGGTAGAAGCCCGGCGCCAGGAAGAGCACGGTGGCGCCGGCACGGCGCACCGTGAGCATGTTCTCGAGATGGATCGTCGAGAGCGGCGTCTCGCGCGGCATCAGAACCAGCTTCCGGTCTTCCTTCAGCGCCACCGACGCCGCGCGATGGATCAGGTTCGACATCGCCCCCGACGCGATCGTCCCGAGCGTTCCCATCGAACACGGGCAGACCATATAGGCGTCGACCTTCGCGGAGCCGCTCGCGTACGGGGCGCGCCAGTCCTGCGGGTCGTGCACTGTCACCTCGCCACGAGCGTGCTCGGTGAAGCGCGCGAGCGTCTCGTCGCGGGAGAGGCGGGCGTCGCCGTAGAGCTCGGTCGCGATCACCTCGAGCCCGGCCGCGGAGGCGCAGACGCCGACTTCGCAGTCGGCCTCGGTCAACGCTTCGAGGATGCGGGCAGCGTACGGGGCGCCGGACGCGCCAGTTATGCCGAGAAAAACTCGCACGGGCACATCATGGCTACTTGCCGCCCTTCGAGGCCTCGAGGAAGATCGCGATCTTGCGGAGATTCTCGTCGCCGAGCGAGGCGAACGAGGGCATCGGCGATCCCGGGGTGACGCACGACGGGCACTTCAGATGCGCGACCTGGAACTGGACGCCCTTGTTCTTCGCGCCCTCGGCGCTCAGATCCGGGGCGCCGAGGTTGGACGAGCCCGTGCCGAGATAGGTGTGGCAGGTCAGGCAGCCCGATTCGGCGAAGAGGTTCGCACCCGGGATCGCGGCCGGTGGCAGGTTGTTCTTCTTGACCCAGGTCGGAACGGCGGCCTTCGTCTCGCTCGCGAGCGCCTCCTTCGCGGTCGCGCCCTTGTAGGTCAGCGTCCCCATCGCGATCACTGTCAGAATCGTGATCACGACCGCCACGGGGCGCCGGGACAGCCGCCGCTCCTGCCGCGTGTCCAGGAACGGCAGCGCGAGCAGCAGGACGATGATGATCGTCGGGATCCCGACCGTTCCGAGGATCACCGAGTCCGGCCACTTGAAGATCCGGAGCAGGTAGAAGAGGAAGTAGAAGTACCAGTCCGGCCGAGGCACGAAGCTCGTCGTCCCGGGGTCGGCCCTGTCGGTGTAGAGCGGTCCGAGCCACCCCGCCTCCGTGCCCGTGTGGTCGCCGGGAATCGTCCACTTCCAGATGCACGCGAGCGCGATGATCACGCACACGACGACGAGGCTCATGACCGTGTCGTGGAACATCGCGTAGGGGTAGAACGGCTTCCCCTTCTTCTTGACGTCCTCCTTGTAGCGCGCGAACTCGGCGCGCCGCGCGCGTAGGCTCGCGCTCGGGTTCTTGATCGTCACGGCGTCGGCCGCCCTCGCATCGTCGGCGTGATCAGCCCGGAGCGCGCCGGCCGCGACGGCTCGGGCTCTACGTGCTCGCTACCGGCGGCCTCCTTCGACCACGGCGGAGAGGTGACCCCGAGCCTGACCACGAGGTACAGGTGCAGGCCGATCAGGGCGAAGATCGCTCCGGGCGCAATCAGCATGTGCAGCGAGTAGAACCGCGCCAGCGAGTCGGAACCGATCGCCGGGCCTCCCTGGAGGATCTGGGCGAGGATCGTCCCGACGAACGGCCCGTTCGCGGTGATGTTCATCCCGACCACGGTCGCCCAGTACGCCGTCTGGTCGTAGGGGAGCAGGTAGCCCGTGAAGCCCTCGAACATCCCGAGGATCAGCAGGAAGACGCCGACGATCCAGTTCAGCTCGCGCGGGTACTTGTAGGCGCCGTACAGAAACACCCGCGCCATGTGGAAGAAGAGCAGGATGATGAAGACGCTCGCGCCCCAGCGGTGCATGCCGCGGACGAGCCAGCCGAAGTCGACGTCGTTCGTGATGTGCTGGACAGAGGCGTACGCCTCGTCCGTGCTCGGCTTGTAGTACATCGCCAGGATCACACCGGTGATCGCCTGGACGAGGAAGGCGGTCAGCGTCGCCGACCCGAGCGTTTGCGCCCAGCCGGTGTCGCTGGGAACCTTGCGGAAGAGGAAGTAGCGGACGCCGCCGACGATGCCCGACCGCTCCTCGAGCCAGTCGAGCGGATAGAGGACGGTCGCGACGATCTGCTGGCGGCGCTCCGAGGTGGCCATCAGGCGCGGATCTCCGGGATCGGAAAGAGCCAGAACTCGGGGCCGGCGACGTGCTGCCCCGGCATCTGCAGCGGGTACTTCTTGATCCTGGCGGTCTTCCCCTCGCCCTTGACGTAGTCGACGCTGTAGGCGCTGCCGAGGATCAGGCGGCCCTCCACGATCGAGTAGTTGTAACGGTCGAGCGCGCGGACGGGCGGCCCGGCGGTGCGGTTGCCCTCGGTGTCGTACTGGCCGCCGTGGCACGGGCACCCGAAGCCTGCCGGCTTCACTGGGGTCGTCTTCAGCACTTCTTGGCCCTGCCTGTTCGTCTCGGTCTTCGACTGGTTCTCCGCCACCGGGCCGTTCGGCTGGACGGGGCAGCCGAGGTGGGCGCAGCGGTTGGAGAGCATCGTGAAGCTCGGCTGGTCGACGAGCAGGCCGTTGTAGCGGATGTAGGCGGTGCGCCGGGACACGTCGCCCGCGTTCGGGTCCTCGACGAAGGTCGTGATCAGGAACTGCCCCTCCGGGAAGTCCGAGAGCGGCCCGAGGTCGATCGGGTTGAACTTCTGGCCCTCGACGGAGGAGGCGACGAGCATGCCGAGCGGCGGGATGGTGACGAGCCCGCCGATCAGCGCGCCGAGGCCGAGCGTCGAGGCCTCGAGGAAGCGGCTCCGCGGAAAGCGCTCGCCCGGTGCGGGCGGAGGCATGCCTTCCGGGCCGGCCGCTGGAGGCGGCGCGAAACCGGTTTCGGCGAGGGCGGGCGGAGGCGGCGCGGCCTTCTTGCCCTTCCCGGTCAGGTCGCTGATCCAGAGGAAGCCGGCGACGACTGCGATCGCACCGCCGACCGCGACTGCGACCCAGCTGACGATCAGCCCGACGAGGACGCACGCGACGCCGATCGCGAAGATGACCGGCCAGACCGTCGGAGAAGGAACGTGCGGCTTATCCTCGCCCGACTGGGGCTCCACCTCGTAACGCCTCCTTCTCGACTACCAAGCGGGATTCAAACGGTCGCTTGTGCGTGGTGTCAACGACGTAACACTTGGCGCAACGCGCCGCACTATGACGCATCTCGTGCGGCCCGGCGACCCAGACCGTATTCGTCCCAGCGGCTGTCGACGAGCGCCTTGACCTCGTCGCTCATCACGATCTCCGGCGGCCACTCGCGCGCGCCCTCCTCGGGCAGCTTGTGGGTCGCGTCGATCCCGATCTTCCCGCCGACGAACTGCGTGCCGGGTGCGTGGTCGAGATGGTCGACCGGCCCCTCGGAGAGAAGGACGTCCCTCTTCGGATCGACGTTCGCGGTAACGCGGAAGAACACCTCCTCGTAGTCGTGGACGTTCACGAAGTCGTCGACGACGACCACGCACTTCGTCAGGCTGAGCATCCCGAGGCCCCAGATCGCGTGCATGACCTTCTGCGCCTGCCCGGGGAACGTCTTGCGGATCGAGACGATCGCGCAGTTGTGGAACGCGCCGGTGACGGGCAGGTCGTAGTCGACGATCTCCGGCACCGACATCCGCACCGCCGGCAGGAAGATCCGCTCCGTCGCCTTGCCGAGCCACGCGTCCTCGGCGGGCGGCTTCCCGACGACGATCGAGGCGTAGATCGCGTCGCGGCGCATGGTCATCGCGGTGACGTGGAAGATCGGGAACGGCTCCGGCGCCGTGTAGTAGCCCGTGTGGTCGCCGAACGGCCCCTCGCTCCCCTCGTCACCGGCCTCGACGTAGCCCTCGAGGACGATCTCCGCGTTGGCCGGCACCTCGAGCTCGACAGTCTTCGCCTTCACGAGCTCGACCGCCTCGCCGCGCAGGAACCCGGCGACCATCAGCTCGTCGATGTGCCTCGGGAGGGGCGCGGACGCGCTGTAGGCGGTCACCGGGTCGAGGCCGATCGCGACGGCGACGTCGAGCCGGCCGTCGGTGGCGAGGTAGTCCATCCGCCCGTCCTTGTGGATCTGCCAGTGCATGAAGGTCGACCGCCGGTCGATCTTCTGCATCCGATACATGCCGACGTTGCGGCCGCCCGTCCGCGGGTCCTTCGTGATCACGGCCGGGAGAGTGATGAACGGCGCCGCGTCGCCCGGCCAGCACGTCTGGATCGGCAGCAGGTCGAGGTTCACGTCGTCCCCCGTGAGGACGACCTGCTGACACGGGCCGGAGCGCACGGACTTCGGGCGCGAGCCGGCGATCTGCTTCAGCTTCAGCAGGCCGCTCACCTTCTCGCGCAGCCCCTCTGGCGGCTGCATCTCCAAGACGTCGGCGAGCTTCCGGCCGGCCTCGTCGAGGTTCTTCACGCCGAAGGCGAGGCACATGCGCCGCTCGGTCCCGAACTGATTGATCAGCAGCGGGTGCGCAGAGCCCTTCGGGTTCTCGAAGAGGAGCGCGGGACCGTTCGACTTCACCGTGCGGTCGACGATCTCGGTGATCTCGAGGTGCGGATCGGCCTCGGCGGAGATGCGGACGAGCTCGCCCTCGCGCTCGAGCAGCACGATCCAGTCGCGAAGGTCACGCGGCGGGGCCATGACGCGGGTCAGTCTACGAGCCGACGGCCAGTCCGATGGCTTCGGCGAGCGGTGAAGAGCAGCGTGACTGTGCCGGACGGCGGCTGCCGCATCGCGCAATCATCCGTCGCGTGCGCGTTTATGTCACGGGAGGGAGCGGTTTCGTCGGTGCGCACGTGGTGCGCGAACTGCGGGACGATGGAGCCGACGTTCTCGATGATTGGGTCGACCTACTCGATGGCGATCGGCTCCGCCGAGTAATCGACGGCTGCGAGGCCGTCGTCCATGTGGCCGCGCTCTACAGCTTCACGGCACGCGCGAGCGAGCTCGAGGCGGTGAACGTCAAGGGCACGCAGAACGTTCTCGAGGCATGCCGCCGCGCGCGCGTCAGGCGGATCGTCCACACGAGCACGTGCGCGACGTGCGGCCCTGTCCCAGGCCGTCCCGCGACCGAGGACGACGCGCCGCCGGCCTGGGAGCTCACCGTCCCCTACAAGCGGACGAAGCTGGAGGCGGAGCGGCTCGCGCTTGCCGCGAGCGCCGTCTGCGTCAACCCGACGACGCCCGTCGGCGACGGCGACTCACGGCCGACCCCGACCGGCGCGATGATCCGCGGCGTCGCCACCGGCCGCTACCGCGCCTATCCGCGGATCGGGGTGAACCTCGTCGACGTGCGCGACGTCGCCCGCGGCCACGCGCTCGCGCTCGAGCACGGGCGCCCGGGTGAGCGGTACCTGCTCGGCGGCGTCGACCTGCCGCTGCGCGAGGTGTTCGAGGCCGTGGCCGACCTCGCGGGGCAACGACGTCCGGTCGCGGCGGTGCCGTACGCGGCGATCCGGGTGGGCGCTGCGCTCGGGCTCGTCAACCGCTATGAGGCGATCCTCGCGCGCACGCCTGCCTACTTCTCCTCGGCGAAGGCCGAGCGCGAGCTGGGCTACCGACCGGGGCCGGTCGAGCCCGCCCTCCGCCGCGCGGTGGAAGACGCCCTCGACGCTACTGCTTCACCCTGATCTCGTCGAAGTGGACGTACGTCTGGGGGTCGATCTGGAAGGTGCCCCGGATGCGCGGGCCGACGAGCGCCACGTTCGCGCCCCAGTAGAGAGGAATCACGGGCATGTCGCCGTTCGGGCCGAACATCGCCTGCTCGATCCCGCCGTAGAGTCGGTAGCGGAGGTCGGCGTCCTCCACGGGCCGCGCGCGGGCGAGCAGCGTCTCGTTGCGCTTGTTGCAGCGGTTCGTGTTGTTGTTCCCCGACCCGCAGGTGAAGAGCTCGAATCCGTTGATCGCGTCGGGGAAGTCGTAAACCCAGCTGAGCAGGAAGGTGTCGACGGCGCTGTTCGGCGGCGGACCGAGGAACTGGAGGAACTGCTTGAACTCCTGCCCCTGAAGCGTCGTGCTGATCCCGAGCTGCTGCCACATCGCCTGGATCGCGACGCCGAGCTCCTTTGCGCCCGGCGCATTCGGGTAGAAGAGCGCGACCTTGTTCAGCGGATGCGCGACCTTCGCCATCAGCGCCTTGGCCGCGGCCAGATTGCCGCGTGCGGGGAGGAAGCGGGAGTGCGGGTCGATGGAGGCGAAGCCCGGGATGCCCTTCGGCGTGAAACCCTGGGCGGGCTCGCCCGACAGGCTCACGTGGTCGACGAGCGCGCGACGGTCGATCGCCATCGCCATCGCCCGGCGCTGATTCACGTCGGTGACCTTCTTGAGGTTGAAGCCGACGTAGTACGAGGCCAGCTGCGGGCTCTCGTAGTAGGCAGGCTTGCCCTTGAAGCGCGGGATGTCGGGGGGACCGAGCATCTGGGTGGTGAGCGCGTCGACGCGACCTGCCTGGAACGCCTGGACCGCGGTCGTCCCGTTCGTGATGATCGGCAACTTGACGGTCTCGATCGCGACGCGGCCTGCGTTGCGCCAGCCGGGCCACCTGGCCAGGTCGACCTCGGCGTCGTGCCGCCAGCGGGCCAGGCGGAACGGCCCGTTGGTCACGATGTGCGCGGGCTCCGTCCACTTGTTCCCCCACCGCTCGACCGTCGCCCGTGGAACGGCGAAGAAGACGTTGTGCGCGAGCAGGTACGGGAACCAGGGCTGGGGCTGCGTCAGCGTGACGCGGATCGTGTACCTGTCGATCGCCTTGACGCCTACCCTTTCGCGCAGGAGCGCACAGTTCCGCTTGCACGTGTTGTAGGCGAGCGCGCCCTTGATCCCGTACATCATGTAGGCGTAGCCCGCGGCGAGCTTCGGGTCGAGCTCGCGCTTCCAGGAGTATTCGAAGTCCTGGGCGGTGACCGGAGCGCCGTTCGTCCAGCGCCCGCTGTGCCGAAGGTGGACGGTGTAGACCTTCCCGCCGCCGCTGATCGTCCAGCCCGAAGCGAGATTCGGGACCGGCCGCAGGTTTTGCCCCCGCAGCACGACGAGCGGATCCATGATGCTCAGCGCCATCTGTGCGGAGACGGTGTCGTTTCCGAGCTGCGGGTCGAGCGAGGGCGGCTCGGATCCGAGTGCAACCCTGATCGTCCTCGCGTCGAGCGCCGACCTCTCCGAGCCCGCGGATGCAGACAGGAGCGGGGCGAGGAGCACTGCACCCAGGACGAGAGTGGCGAGCCGCACGATTCCGCTCATCGGGTGGAACCCCCCGTTCGGGAAGGAAATCGACTTCTGAACTGCAGGACGGACTAGTGCTTGCGGATCTTCCGCGAGAGCGTGCCCAGCCCGATCACCGCGAGGAAAATCAGCCCCACGATCAGCATGCCGGTGATGACGTCACGGCCCTCCTTGGCGGCGTCGGCGAGCAGCGCGAGCACGGCCCGAGTCTAACCCACGCGGGCGGCGTGGGCCGCGAGCGCGCGCTCGACCTCGACCGCGTCGACGGGTGGACCCGACCTGAGGCGTCCGGCGCTCGCCGCCCATGCCTCCCCGTCGCCGGGCGACCGGTCTGCGCGCAGCTGCGCGCAGACGGAGATGAGCCCGGCAAGCTCCGCCACGGCCCCTACGGCGCGGTGCTCGGCGATCCGGACGAGGCCGTGCGCGTACAAGTAGTCGCCGAGCAGCAGTGCGGTGTGCCGGTCGCCGGGCTCGAACAGGCGTGCCGTCCCGTAGTGGAGCAGATAGCCCTCGTAGATCGTCTCCAGCCCGAGCGCCCAGCGATCGTCGGCAAGCGGGGAGAAGACCGGCTCGTGCTCCGGGTCACGCCTGAGCGCCTCGCGCCAGAGCGGGCTCTCGGTCGCCGCTTCGTCGACGATCGTCGACCAGAGGTCAACGGAAGAGGTCGCCAACCGCCTCCACCGTCCGCTCGATCTCCGGTTCGCCGTGCGCCGTCGAGACGAACCAGGCCTCGTACTCCGAAGGCGCGACGTAGATCCCGCGCTCGAGCAGGTGGCGGAAGAGCTCCGCGTACCGCTCGGTGCCGGAAACGTCGTCGAGCCGGCGGACGGGCTCCTCCTGTGTGAACAGGGTCAGCATCGCCCCCACCCTTTGCACCCGGCCGAACGGCGCGAGGCCCGCTTCGAGTCTTGCGCCCACCTGCTCGAGCCGGTCGTACACCCGCGGGTCGCGGAGCCGGCGAAGGACCGAAAGCCCGGCCGCCGTCGCGAGCGGGTTCCCGGAGAGCGTTCCCGCCTGGTAGACCTCGCCAGCCGGAGCGAGGTGGTCCATCACCTCGGCTCGGCCGCCGAACGCCGCGAGCGGGAGCCCGCCGCCGACGATCTTGCCGAGCACCGTCAGGTCGGGCGTCACGCCGTACCGCTCCTGGGCGCCCCCGCGGGCGACGCGGAACCCGGTGATCACCTCGTCGAAGACGAGCAGCGCGCCGGAGGCGTCGCACAGCGAGCGCAGCGCCTCGAGGAAGCCGGGCTCGGGCGGGACGACGCCCATGTTCCCCGCGACCGGCTCGACGATCACGCAGGCGAGCCCCTCGCCCCACCGGGCGACAGCCGCGGCGGCAGCGTCCGCGTCGTTGTACGCGCAGACGATCGTGTCCTGGGCGGCGCCGCTCGGGACGCCGGGCGACGACGGGATGCCCAGCGTCGCGAGCCCGGAGCCGGCGCTCGCGAGCAGCGCGTCGGCGTGGCCGTGGTAGCAGCCGGCGAACTTGAGGATCCGGTCGCGGTGCGTGAAGCCGCGGGCGAGGCGGATCGCGCTCATCGAGGCCTCCGTCCCGGAGGAGACGAGGCGCACCTTCTCGACCGACGGGAACGCGTCGACGATCTCGGCCGCGAGCTCGACCTCGCGCTCGGTCGGCGCGCCGAAGCTCGTCCCGTCCGCGGCCGCCTCGGCGACCGCGGCAAGCGTCTCCGGGTCTGCGTGCCCGAAGATCAGCGGGCCCCACGACATCACCCAGTCGATGTACCGGCGGCCGTCGACGTCCTCGATCTCCGCGCCGGCGCCCCGGCGCATGAAGACGGGCTCGTCGAGCCCGACCGCCCGCATCGCGCGGACCGGCGAGTTGACGCCCCCTGGGATCAGCTCGAGCGCGCGCCGGTAGAGATCGGTGCGCGTGGTCAGAGCCACGCGGCGAGGTCCTTCGTCCAGTACGAGACGACGATGTCGGCGCCGGCGCGCTTGATCGCCGTCAGCGACTCCAGCGCGGCCTGCCGCTCGTCCAGCCACCCCTGCGCAACGGCAGCCTTGACCATCGCGTACTCGCCCGAGACGTTGTAGGCGGCGAGCGGGAGATCGAAACGCTCGCGCGCGGCCCGGATCACGTCGAGGTACGGGAGCGCCGGCTTGACCATGATCACGTCGGCGCCCTCGGCGATGTCGAGCTCGCACTCGCGCAGTGCTTCGCGGACGTTCGCCGGATCCATCTGGTAGCCGCGCCGGTCGCCGAACGCCGGGGCCGAGTCGGCCGCCTCGCGGAACGGCCCGTAGAAGGCCGACGCGTACTTCGCCGAGTACGCGACGATCGGCGTCTCCGGCAGCGCCTCGCGGATCGCCGCGACGCGGCCGTCCATCATGTCGCTCGGGCAGACGACGTCCGCGCCGGCCTCGACGTGGCTGACGGCGGTCCGGGCGAGCAGGTCGAGGCTCGCGTCGTTGTCGACCTGTCCGTCGACCACGACGCCGCAGTGGCCGTGCGAGGTGTACTCGCAGAGGCAGACATCCGTGAGCAGCGCGAGCTCGGAGAAGCGCAGGCGGAGCGCACGCAGGGCGCGCTGGACGACGCCGTCGTCGTCCCAGGCGCCCGAGCCCTCCTCGTCCTTCTCGTCCGGGATCCCGAACAGGATCACGGCGCGGACGCCCGCCGCGACGAGGCGGTCGACCTCCTCGCCGAGCTCGTCCACCGACCAGCGGCCCATCGCCGGCAGCGCCTCGTTGGGCTCGGTCGCCGGGCCGACGAAGAGGGGCATGACGAAGTCGTCGAGGTCGAGCCGCGTCTCTCGCACGAGCGAGCGGAGCGCGCCGGTGCGGCGCAGCCGCCGGAGACGGGTGACCGGGAACGTGCTCATCTCGGGAAAGACTACGTCCGGCGCCGTTTCCGCAGCAGCCCGTCGATCTGCCGCCGGGAAACGAGCTCAGACGGCGAGGCGCCTGGCCGAGAGCCGGGCGAGCGCGAAGTATGCCGCGCCGAGCCCGACGAGCCAGGCCGCCTCGCGGGCGAGGACGCTCCAGGGCGCGCGGTCGTACAGCGCCGCCGAGAAGAAGCGGACGGCGTGCGCGAACGGGAAGGCGTCGCTGATCCAGGCGGCCGCGGGGACGATCTCGCGCGGCACGAGCCCGAGGAAGACGACCGGCAGGACGGCGAGCACGCCGACGAGCGAGGCCGTGCGCGACTCGCGCGCGAGCGCGCCGACGAGCGCGCCGACCGACCCGACCGCCGCCGCTGCGAGGACGACGCCGAGCAGCACCAGTGGAACGCGCTGCCACGGCTCCCCGCCGGCGACGTTCCCGGCCTCGACGGCGATCCCGAAACCGAGGAGGATCGCGAGCCCGAGGCCGAGCCCGACGACGACGGCGAGCGCGACCTTTGCCGCCACCAGCCGGCCGAGGCCGACGAGCCCGCGCATCAACCGGCCGATCACGTTCTCGTCGCGCTCGGCGGCCAGCGCGCCGGCGGCGAGCAGCAGGCCGAGGAAGCTGATCGTGATCGCGAGCCCGTACGCCTGCACCTGCGCCGACAGCGCCGACGTGCGGCCTCTGCCCTTCTCCTCGTCGAGCACGATCGGCGACGCCGTTGCCCGAATCGCGTTGTCCGTCAGCGCGAGCGCCAGGCGGGCGTCGTGGACGAAGTCGGCGATCTGCGCCTTCTCCGGCGACGCCGGAAGCCGGGCGACCAGCTTCTGCGTGCCGTCGAGCCCGATGATCGAGAAGTCGTGGCCGAGCACCCGCCCCTTGCCGCCGTGCAGGAGCAGCTGGACGTATTCGATGTCGGCCTGGATGAACGCCTTCTGCAGGCGGAGGTTGAGGTTGTAGACGAGCGCCTGCATCTGCTGGCGCACCCGCGGCGTGATCCCGCCCGTGCCGGTCGCGAGCGTCAGGTGGGGGCTCGAGACCAGGCCCTGCAGCTCGTCGATGAAGCCGTCCGGGACCGTGATCACGGCGGCGACGCGCCCTGAGGCGAGCTGCCGGTCTGCGTCGCCCTGGCGCATCCGGACGAGCTCGACGTTCTTCGCGACCTCGTGGATCAGCGCGTCGATGTCGAACGTGTTGCCCGCGACGGTGACGCGGTGCGGGATCCGGTCGAGCCCGACGACGCCGACGCGCGGCTTCGCGTTCGCGTACGCCGCCGTGAGCCCGATCAGGAGCGCGATCACGAGCGGGTAGGCGATCAGCACGCCGAGCAGCAGCGGCGAGCGGCGCAGCACGAGCAGGTCCTTGCGGAGGATGAGGAGGGACGCTCTCAGAGAAGTGCTCCGGCCGCCTCCGAGCGCAGGTACTCCGCGACGGGCCCGTCGAAGACGATCCGGCCCTCGAGCAGGACGGCGACGCGGTCGGCGACGTGCTCGAGGTCCTGGACGTTCTGGGTGACGAGGACGACCGCGCCGCCCGCGTCGCGGACCGCGCGCGCGGTCTCCCACAGACGGCGGCGCTGCCTCGGGTCGAGCGCCGCCGTCGGCTCGTCCAGCAGGAGCACCTGCGGGTCGCCGAGGAGCGAGATCGCGAGGTCGAGCCGCTGGCGATTGCCGACCGAGAGCGCCGACGCCGGCCGCTCGTCGTCCGGCAGCTCGAGGCGTGCGAGCAGCGCATCCGCGCCGCCGGCGCCCTGGAGGCGCGCGAAGAGCTCGAGGTTCTGCCGCGCCGAGAGCCGGCCGTAGTGGGCCGGTCGCTGGGGCATCCAGCCGACGTGGACGCCACGTCCGACCTCGACCGAGCCACTGCTCGGGGGAAGCGCGCCGGCGAGGATCCCGAGCAGTGTCGATTTGCCCGCGCCGTTCGGCCCGACGAGGGCGAGCACCTCCCCGGCCCGCACCTCGACGTCCGCCGCCTCGAGCGCGACGTGGTCGCCGAAGCGCCGGCCGACGCCGCGCGCCGCGAGGAGAGGCGTCACTGGCCGCTTGACCGGCGGAAGCGGCCCCGCGGCTTCTCGACCTCGGTTTCCGCCTCGGGCTCGGGCACGGGGGCGACGGGCGGCGGCTGCTCGACCTCGACCTCGAGGTCGATCGGGCCCGCGGTCCAGGGCTCGAGCCGGACGCGCTCGCCGAAGAACTCGTAGGCGGCCCTGGCGGCGGCGAGCAGCGGCAGCGCGACGAGTATCCCCGCGAGCCCGTAGACCTCACCGCCGGCGAGCAGGCCGAAGATGACGAGCAGCGGGTGGAGCCGTAGCGCGCTACCCATCACGTTGGGGACGACGACGTGCCCCTCGACCTGGTGGATGAGCAGGAACAGGATCGCCACCCAGAGCACCGAGATCGGGTCGACGACGACCGCGTAGATCGCGGCCGGGATCGCCCCGAGCCACGGGCCGAGGTAGGGGATCAGCTCCGTCACCCCGACCCAGACACCGAAGAGGAGCGCGTACTTGTCGGCGCCCGGCACGAGGCCGACCGCCCCGAGTATCCACATCCCCACCCCGGCGCTCGCTCCGATGATGAGCGAGATCAGGAACTGACCCTTCACGTAGCCGGCGACGGCGTGCTCCATCCGCACGAGCAGCGGCTCCGACCCCGGGTGGGGCGGGAATCGCCTGTCGATCCCTCGTGCGAGCCGGTCGAAGTCGAGCAGCATGTAGATCGAGACGACGAGCACGACGACGGCCGAGAAGAGGAACTTCCCGATCGAGATCGCCGCTCCCTCGACGAAGTCGACGACCTTGCCGGTGTACTTGCCGACGTCCTTCTCGCGGATCTGCGTCACCCAGCGGTGGCCGCGCTCCTGCACCTTGATCGAGCCCAGGCCGTGGGTGTCGAGCCAGTGCTGAAGACGGTCGACGTCGCGATCGGCGTCGGTCGTCGGGGGCTGTCCGTGGACGACCGTAAAGTAGGTGTCGAACCGGTTTGCGGCCGTCTTCGTCTGATCGACGAGGACGGTGGCGAGACCCCAGATGACAGCGATCAGGGCCGCCGCAAACACGACGTACACGACCGCGACCGAGAAGCCGCGGCGGATCCGGAACCGCCCGAGCTGCACGGAGCTCATCCACTTGACGAGCGGGTCGACGAGCAGCGCGATCAGGCTCGCGACGAGGAAGAGGAAGACGACGTGAAAGACGCGGCCCGCTACGACCCAGATCAGGATCAGCAGCACCGGAAGCCCGACCAGCTGGATCCAGCGCGGGATCTGGATCTTGGGCGCAGCGCCCGGGGGCATCGCGAGGATCGTACCGCGCGTGCCGTACGCCCACGCCCGAGCGTGTGGGACTGGTCGCTCGACATGGAGGGCTCGCTGGCGCTCGATCGGGAGGAGAGCTGGCTCGATTCGGTCCCTACCCGGTTGAAGGTGCACGGCCCCTCGGCTACGGTGCCGCCGATGCACTCCGTCCCCGCCTACCGGCGGTCGGAGCGCCGCGCGCCCAGAGTCGCCCGTCGCGCCCGCCGCCGTGCCTTTCTGACGCTCATCGCACTTGCCTTCGTGGTCGTGCTGTTCCTGGCGGCGTTCCGCCCGGGTTCCTCGACGCCGGTCGTCGGGGTCGGCGTGCCCGCGAGCGCATCGCGCCTGCTGCCCGCAGGTCCCCCCACGCCCCTCGTCATCGCCACCCACGGCCCGCTGCACATCCAGCTGCCGGTGAACGAGCGGAACGTGACTGCGATCGGCTACCACGGCGCCGGCGAGGACGTGCTGGCGCTCGATCCGCTCGGGCGCCAGGCCAACGAGGGCCTCTTCTCCCGCCTCGTCCATCGGATCTTCGGAGGCGCCGGCGGCGGCGTCGCCTACTACCAGCTCGGCGGCGGCGATGGCCCGTCGACGGGCTCGCTGAACGTCGGCGCCGCGCCGGGGACGGACGTCTACTCGCCGGTCGACGGCACGATCGTCGGGCTGCGCGACAACGTCCTCGACGGCATGGCCTACGGCTCGGTGATCGACATCCAACCCTCCGACGAGCCGTCCGTCGTCCTCTCGATCACGCACCTCCGCCCCGATCCGGCGCTGCGGGTCGGATCGACGGTCTCGAGCCGAACGTCGAGAATCGGCTCGGTGCTGGACTTCGCCGGCGTCGAGCGCCTCGCGCTCGCGCGGTACACCCAGGACGCCGGCAACCACGTCGCGATCTCGGTGCGCTCCGCCACTACCGTGCCGCTGCGCTAGAAGCCGGTCGGGTGCGCATCCTCTTCCTCGCCGACGTCTTCGGCACGGCCGGACGGCACGCGGTCGAGCAGCGGCTGCCGGCGCTCCGGGACGAGCTCGGCGCCGGCTTCTGCATCGTCAACGGCGAGAACGCGGCCGACGGCAAGGGCCTGACGCCCCGCCTCGCGGACAAGCTGCTCGCGGCCGGGGCGGATGTTGTCACGCTGGGCAACCACGTCTGGGCCCGCGACGAGATCGGGCCCTACCTCGCCGCCTCCGAGCGGGTGATCAGGCCGGCGAACACTGCCTCGGGCTCGCCGGGCCGCGGACTCGCGATCGCTCCGGCCGCGGACGGGACGGAGGTGGCGGTCGTCAACCTGCTGGGTTGGCTCTTCCTCGACGTCGTCTGCGGGCCCTTTGAGGTCGTCGACGACGTGGTCGAGCAGGCCCGCGCCCACACGCCGGTCGTCGTCGTCGACTTCCACGCCGAGGCGACGAGCGAGAAGGTCGCGCTCGCGCGGTACCTCGACGGCCGCGTGACGGCCGTCGTCGGCACTCACACCCACGTGCAGACGAACGACGCGCGGGTCCAGCCGGGCGGCACGGCCGCGATCACCGACGCCGGAATGACGGGACCCCACGACTCCGTGATCGGCGTCGAGGCCGACCTCGCGATCAGGCGGATGCGGACCGGGATGCCGGTCAGGTTCCGCCCGGCCGAGGGCGGCGTGCGGCTCGAGGGCGTCGTCCTCGACTGCAACGCGGACGGACGCGCGACCGCTATCGAGCCGCTGCGGATCGAGCTCGGATAGGGACGAGCAGAGCGGCGAGCAGCCCGACCATGACGAGGTCGCGCGCGAGCACGAGCCACGACGGCAGCGCGCTGAACAGCAGCACGAGATCCCAGTAACGGAAGGGGAACCAGAGCTGGGTGAGGACGAGCGCGAGCGCGAGGATCGCCCCCGCGACGCCGCCGCGCCGCCCGCGGACGAGCGGAACGAGCGGGACGAGCCAGATCAGGAACTGCGGCGAGAACACCTTCCCGAAGACGATGAAGGCGCAGACGGTCGCGGCGAAGGCCCGCACGAGCCGGTCGCGCTCCATCGGCCCGCGCGCGAACCAGACCCAGACGGCCACGACGGCGGCGATCTGGAGGGCGGTCTGGAGCACGGCGATCGCGTCCGGCCCCCCGCCGGCGAGGTTCTGGGAGCCGTGGCTCGACTTCATCGTGATGCCGACGCCCGCGACCTGGTGCAGCACGAGCAGCACCCCGGCGCCGAGCGACTCGATCTGGAGCGGCCGGTCGCTCTGGCGGGTGATGCTCTCCCAGAGTCCGTGCGGCGAAAGCGCGAGGAACGGGACGAAGCAGGCGACGACCACCGCGGCGAACACTGCGAGCGAGACCAGCGCCGCCCGTCGCCCGGAGCGTCGCCAGATCCAGATCCCGGCGACCGGGACGAGCACGACCGGATAGAGCTTCGCCGCGACGGCGAGGCCGAGGACGGCCGAGCCGAGCCGGTCGCGCCCGGCGAGCAGGGCCGCGAGGGCGCCGACGCTGAGTGCCGCAGGCCACAGGTCGAAGCGCGAGAGGACGACGGAGCCGAGCAGGAGCGGCGCGAGCGCGGTGAAGCCGAGCGCAAGGGCGAGCCGCACCGGGCCGGCGTCGAGGGCAAGGAGCGCCGCCAGCACGAACAGCACCGCGAGCCCGCCGCACACCAGCATCTCCGCCTCGAACCCGTCGCGGTAGCGGTCCAGGTCCCCGTCGGGCGAGCGAAGCAGCGACGGGATCGCGAAGACCGGCAGCGCGCCCGGCGGGTACTCGAGCGCGAAGTCGCGGTACGGCACCTTCCCGTTCGCGATCGCGTCGCCATAGTTCTGGTACACGGGCGTGTCGACGATCTGGTCGTGCCGGTAGAAGCCGCGGTGGAGAACGGCCCACGCCCCGCCGAACACCGCGAGCGCCAGCGCCGCCGCGATCACGGCGCGCCGCGGGTCAGCCGGCTGGGACCAGCTCGCGAGCCTGGTGCTCATCCGTCGAGAGGACCCGCGCCTCCGCGCGCCTCGGCTCCGCGGCCAGCACCGCGTACGCGACGAAGCCGAAGAACCACGGGAGGTAGAGGTAGAACCAGTGGGTGAGGACGGCCTCGAACCCGATCAGCAGCGCGCCGGTGAAGGCGGCCAGCTGGAGCGGCGTCTTCCTCCGCGGGACGAAGACGAGCGCGACCGCGCCGGCGACCAGCGCGACCTCGAGCACCTGGTGGATCAGGGAAAGGTCGGGCAGACCGGCCGCGTGGTACTGGCCCCAGTCCCAGATCGAGAACGGGGACTGGCGATCGATCTGCGTCGGGATCGTCCGGTCCCAGAAGACGCGTGCCGCGTGGAGCGGGTTCGGCTCGAGCAGCAGCACCCAGAACGCCGCGACAGTGGCCAGCGCGAAGCCCGCTGCGAAGCGGAGCGCCGTCCCGCGGCTCCGGCGGAGGTCGGGGTAGGTCGCCCACATCGGGGCGACGATCAGCGTGGCGAACTTCGTCCAGCCCGCGAGCCCGGCAAAGAAGCCGCGCGCCCAGTGCGAGGTGGAGAGCAGGAACCCCCAGATCAGGAAGGCGGGCATGATCGCGTCGTTCGAGTTCGAGTTCGACGCGTACTGCGTGAACGGGTAGGCGGCCCAGGCGAAGGCGAGCGTCACCCCGAGCCTGGCGCCTCCGAACCGCCACCCCACGAGCCCCAGCCCGACCAGACAGAGCATGTCGAACACGATCGACGTGAAGTGCGCGGAGCGCAGCCTGTCCCACTTGCCGCTCCAGCCGAAGAGCGCGTAGCCGGGGATGTAAGAGAGGTAGGAGATGGGACCGTACGTGTCGCCGTTCGGGTTCGCCGACTCGCAGCGCCCGTTCGTCTGGATCCGGTCGCGGATCTCGCCGTTGCGGTCGGCCGGGCCGCACGGCTTTCGGTCGTCCTCGACCGGAAAGTGGCCGTACGGTGACTGCCCGTGGACGATCCGGTCGGCGCCGATCGGGCCCGCGTAGCCGACGTCGATCACGTTCGAGGCCCGGATGTTGAGCCCGATCTTGAACCCGCCGAGGAAGACCGTCGCCGCCGCCAGCAGCCAGACGGGCCAGAGCGGGCGCGACGTCGGCGGCGGGCGGTCGCGGACGCCGATCCAGATCGTGCGCGCGAGCAGGTAGGCGAGTCCCGGGTAGACGAGCGAAGAGCTGGCAAAGACATGCCCGTGGTTGAAGTACCAGAGGGAGACGGAGAACGAGAGCAGCGCGAGCAGATCGAGGTTCCGGAGGCTGAGCGGCCGCCGCCAGTCGCCGAGGCCGATCAGGAACGCGGCGCAGAGGCCAAGCCAGACGGGCAGGCCGTTGATCTTCTTGCCGCCGAACGCCCCCCGGCCGCCGCGGGCCATCAACCACGCGACCTGCGGCCCCGTCCACGCCTCCGTGACGATCGCGCTCAGGTCGTCGACCCGGCCTCCCGCGATCTGCCCCGCCTTCCCCGACCAGACCTTGGCGTCCCAGTCGTGGTAAGTCGAGTCGTAGGTCGCCTGCTTGATCAGGCTCGACTTCGGATACCTGCTCAGCCAGTGCTTCACCTTCGGCACGGCCATGAACGCCAGCAGCGCCTGCTGCTCGGTCAGCACCGGCTTCGGAGCAGCAGGCGCATACGGGGCCTCGACCAGACGTCCGCGCTCGTCGTAGACCGGCCCGCGGGGCTGCGCGGCGTGCGCATGGGCCGCGGCAGCGAGCGCGACGACGACGAGCGCAGCGGCTGCGGCGATGCGCACCACGGCTACCGCCGGAACGACCAGAGCTTGTTCGCGCTGAAGCTGAAGGGCATCACCAGGATGACCGCGATCGCCTGCCCGACGATCTTCCCCGCGCCGAGGGCGACGAGACCGCGCAGGATCAGGAGGTTCAGCGCGAGCGCCATGACCGAGACCGCGAGGAAGCGCATCCCCTGGTAGTACACGTGGCCCCGGCGGTGCCGAAACGTCCACTGCCGGTTCCAGAAGTAGTTGTTCGAGACGGCGACGACGAACGAGCAGACCGCCGCAGGCAGGTAGTGCAGGCCGACGACGTCGAGCAGCACGACGTAGACGACGAGGTTGACGACGTAGCCGCTCGCCCCGACGACCGAGAACTTGAACAGCTCGATCCAGTTCTGCGGGCGGCGCAGCGCACGGCCGGCGCGCGCGACCGCGATGCCCGCTGCCGTCGGTCGCGCCACGCAGCGAGCGTAGCGGAACGTCCCGCTAGCCGATCACGAAGCCCTGCTCGCCCGTCGCCTCCAGCGGCTCGACCTGGATCGCGTCGACTCGGGCGCCGCGCGGGCCATGCCGGAACCAGTCGACTAGCAGGTCGATTCGCTCGGGAGGACCTTCCAGCTCCGCCTCGACCGTTCCGTCCGGGTTGTTCCTGACCCAGCCCGCGACCTCGAGCGATCGCGCCCTCGCGCGGGCAGTGGCGCGGAAGCCGACGGCCTGGACGAAGCCGCGGACGACGACGCGGACGCGTCGCCGGTCAGCCACGCTCGAAGCCCTCGGCGCCGACGAGCGGCACGAACCGACACGGCACCGAACGCAGCACCGCCGGACCCTCAGGGCTGCGAACGACGAGCTGCAGCTCCTGGCCGCGCCGGCCGCCGATCGGGATCGCTATGCGGCCTCCGGGCTCGAGCTGGTCGTAGAGAGAGGGCGGCACCTCGGGCGCGGCGGCCGCGACCGCGATCGCTCCGAACGGGGCGTGCTCGGGCAGCCCGAGCGTGCCGTCGCCGACGTGGACCTGTACGCGCTCGTAGCCGGCAGCGGCCAGGGCCGCGCGGGCGGCCTCGGCGAGCACCGGCAGCCGCTCGATCGTGTGAACGTCCGCCGCGAGCTCTGCGAGCACCGCCGCCTGATAGCCCGAGCCGGTGCCGACGTCCAGCACGCGTTCGTCGCCGCGCAGCGCCAACACCTCGCAGATCCGGGCGACCATGTAGGGCTGCGAGATCGTCTGCCCTTCGGCGATCGGGAGCGCGGCGTCCTCGTACGCGCGGCGGCGGTGCTCCGCCGGCACGAAGACCTCGCGCGGGACGCGCTCCATCGCCGCGAGCACCCGCTCGTCCGCGATGTCCCGGCCACGCAGCTGCTGGTCGACCATGCGCCGGCGCGCGGCAGCGAAGTCGTCAGACGACACCGGATGCCACCGCGAACCGGGCGACGACCCCGGGCGCGATCTCCGTGATGCTCCCGGGCGGGCTCTCGAGCCCGACGGTGAGCATCGGCACCTCGGAGTCCCCGGCGCAGAGCGACCCGTGGCTGCCGCCACCCGCGTGATGGCGGCCGCCGAGGTCCGTGAACTCCCAGCCCTCGGACGCGGAGACGAGCACGTCCCCCGCGTTCGGATTGGCGAGCGCCGCCCACGCGCGGGCGAGCGCGTCCGGGTGGTCGAGCACGGCGGGATCGCCGTCGCTCCGAAAGGCGCCGTTCTCGGGACGGAAGCGCAGCTCCTCACGGTCGCGCCGCGCGACCGCGTCCGCGCCTTCGCGGAAGAGCACGACCTCCGCCGCCTCGTGCCCGTCGAGGCGCTCGGCGAGCGCGCGCACGTCCTCGCGGCAGCGGGGGAGGCGGTACACCTGGGCGGCGCGGTTCGAGGCGCAGACGGCGACGTCGGCGCGCAGCTCGCGGCCGCGGAAGACTCGGAGGTCGCCGTAGGCGGCCTCGAGCGGCGCCGCCGAGTGCACCTGGGTCTGGCCGTGGTCCGAGCAGAGGACGAGGTCGTAGCGGTCGAGGAACTCGTCGAGCCCGCCCGCCGCCTCGAGCAGGGCGGCGACGGCGCGGTCGGCGTCGCCGAGCTTCTCGGCGGCGCCCTCGGGCCCGAGCGCATGGGACGCGTAGTCGTAGTCGGAGAGGTAGTAGACGAGGAAGTCGAAGCCGTCGCGCGTGACGAGCCACCGGCCGACCGCCGCTGCGTAGGCGTCGATCGAACCCGCTCCGCGCTTCCGGACGGCGAGCGGCGCGCCCGTCTCGTCCGACTCGAACAGGTTGTAGAAGAAGAACCGCTCGGGGCCGAGCGCGCGCCGCGTCACCCCCGGGAGCACCGTCCGGTGCTCCGTGCGCCCGCGGTAGCACGTGAAGTTGATCGCCGCTGTGACGAAGCCGGCATCGTGTAGTGCCTCGAAGACGGTCGTCGCGTCCGGCGCGAGGTGACGGCCGTTCATGTTGAAGATGGTGTCCAGGATCGAGCGGCGTGTGCCGGCGACGACGACGGCGCCGAGTGACGACCCGTACTCGACCAGTCGGCGCTCGCTGCGGTCGTACCAGACGAGGTGGGGGATCCGGTGGACGTCCGGATGCGCGCCGGTCGCGATCGAGGAGGCGCAGACGGGCGTCAGCGAAGGGAAGGTCGAGAGTGCGCGGCGGTACGTGCCTTCGCGCGCGAGAGCGGCCAGGGCTGGTGCATCACCGCTCTCGACGGCGCGTTCGAAGACGGCCGGGGTCAGCCCGTCGATCACGATCAGAACGAGCTTCTTCATCCGGACGTCAGTCCTTGGCGAGGATGCGGAGCCCTGCGTAGCGACGGTCGCCGCGGCGCCGCATCCGGTGCGCGAGCAGCGGCGCGAAGACAGCCTCGGCGTAGCCGAGGGCGGGCACGAACGCGAGCGCGGCGACGAGCAGCCCGGCGAGCACGACGATCACCGCGATCCCGAACCGGGTGCCGCCGGCACGGAGGGCGCCGGCCACGACGGGGACAGCCGAGAGCGAGCCGAGGAACCCGCCCAGCGCGCCGCCGATCACCTCGCCCCAGTCCCCGACGAGGAATCCGATCCCGATCCCCGCGGCGACGCCGAGCGCGGCCGCGATCGCGGCGACGGTCGCCGGCTTCCCCTGCGGCACGAGCGCGCCGAGGACGATGCCCGCGGCTACGGCGAGGCCGGTCGCGACGCCGATCCAGTACCAGGCCCCCATCCCCGCGGCCAGTCTAGCCCGACCTTGACGTTCTCCTTACAGGATCCCCGTTTCGCGTCGAGGGGCGGCCGGGTAGAAACGAGTCATGAGCGCCGAGACCCCGCTGCTCGCGTTCTTCACCGAGTCCAGGTCCGGACCGGCCAGGCGGATGGAGAGCCTGCTCGCACATCTGGCCCGGAAGGAGCGTGGACGGCTCCGCGTCACGCGTGTGGACGTCGGCAAGCGCCCCGAGCTCGCCACCCGCCTCAACGTCGACACCGTCCCGACGCTGCTCCTGATCAAGGACAACCGCGTCGTCGGACGCCTCGTCGGGCGCGTCAGCGCGCCGCGGATCGAGCGAATGCTCGAGCAGCATCTCGAGCCTGCCGAAGCGGCCGCGCAGCTCTAGGACAGGGCGCTCGGATTCTCGATGCGGTGGATCACCGCCAGCCCGAACTCGCTCGCCCGCGCGCCGTCGATCACGCGATGGTCGAACGTGATTGCGATCGTCCCGGTCTGCAGGACCACGACCTCGCCGTCCCGGACGACCGGGCGCGGGCCGATCCGTCCGATCCCCATGATCGCGACCTCCGGGTAGTTGACGATCGGCGTGTGGAAGAGCCCGCCGAGCTTGCCGGCGCTCGTCACCGTGAAGGTCGAGCCGCGCAGCTCCTCGGGCGCGAGCGTGCCGGCGCGGGCGCCGTCGGCGAGCCTGGACACGTCGGCGGCGAGCTCGTCGATCGACCGGGAGTCGCAGCCCCGGACGACGGGAACCACGAGCCCCTGCTCGGTCTGCACCGCGACGCCGAGATCGTACCGGTCGAGGTAGACGATCTCGTCGCGCTCGAGGCGGGCGTTCAGCTCGGGGTACTCCTCGAGGGAGAGCGCGCACGCCTTCAGCGCCGTCGGGACGAGCAGCTTCAGGTCGAGCTGCTCGAAGTCGCACTCCTCGACCCACGTCACCGGCGGCACCTCGCGGTGCGCGCGGGACATGTGCTCGGCGATCAGGCGGCGGACGCCGCGCAGCTTCTCGCGTCGTCCCTCCTGGACGGTGTCAGGGGAATGCCCCCGGACGTCGGCCTCCGTGACTTGGCCGTTCGGGCCGGTGCCGGTAACCATTTCGAGGTCGACGCCGAGCTCCCGGGCGATTCGGCGGACGAGCGGCGTCGCGCGCGCGCGGCCGGAGGGGACCTGACTGGGGACTGTCCCCAGGTTGGGCGTCTCGGACGATGCGGCCGCCTCCGGAAGAGACCCGCTCGTGGCGGCGCCGTCAGGCGAGTCGCCGATGACCACGAGCACCGTCCCGACCGGGACGACCTCCCCCTCGGCGACCAGGATCCGCGCGACCTTGCCGGCCGCAGGCGAGGGGATCTCGACCGTCGTCTTGTCGGTCTGGATCTCGACGAGCGGGTCGTCCTCGGCGATCTCCTGGCCCTCGCTGACGAGCCACCGCGCGACCTCGCCCTCGGTCAGGCCCTCGCCGAGGTCCGGGAGCTTGAACTCGTACGCCATCAGAATTGTTCGAGCAGCCGGCGGCCGGCGGCGGCGACGCGCTCGGCCGAGGGCATGTACGCGTCCTCGATCTGCCAGTAGGGATACGGAACGTCGAAGCCGGTCACCCGCAGCACCGGGCCCCGGAGGTCGAGGATCGCCTTCTCGGCGACGACGGCGGCGAGCTCTGCCCCGAACCCCGCGACCCGCGGGGCCTCCTGGACGATCACCACCCGCCCCGTTTTCGCAACCGACCAGAGCAGCGTCTCCTCGTCGAGCGGCTTCAGGGTGCGCACGTCCAGCACCTCCACCGACGCGTCGAGCAGGTCGGCCGCGGCATCGGCGACCGGCACCATCGCGCCGTAGGCCACGATCGTCAGGTCGGCCCCCTCCCGCACGACCCGCATCCGGCCGAGAGGAACGACGTGCTCGCCCTCCGGCACCTCGCCGCGCGCGGTGCGGTAGACCAGTTTCGGCTCGAACACGACGACCGGGTCCGGGTCGCGGATGGCCGCCGCGAGCAGGCCCTTCGCGTCGGCAGGGGTCGACGGGATGGCGACCTTCACGCCCGGGGTGTGCACGTAGTAGGCCTCGGGCGAGTCGTCGTGCAGCTCGGGTGCGCGCACGCCTCCCCCGTAGGGCATCCGGACGACCAGCGGGAACTCCATCCCGCCGCGCGTCCGCCAGCGGTAACGACCCACGTGGTTGATCAGCTGGTCGAGGCACGGGTAGCTGAAGGCGTCGTACTGCATCTCGCAGACCGGCCGCCAGCCGGCCATGCAGAGGCCGACTGCGGTGCCGAGGATCCCCGCCTCGGCGAGGGGCGTGTCGACGCAGCGGTCGGGTCCGAAGCGATCGCGCAGTCCTGCCGACGCGCGGAAGACGCCGCCCGCCCGCCCGACGTCCTCGCCCATCACGAGCACGGACTCGTCGCGCTCCATCTCGGTGTGGAGCGCATCGTTGACCGCCTCCACGAGCGTCAGCTCAGCCAAGCCAGCCCTCCCGCAGCCCGGGTGGCGGCACGGCGTACGCATCCTCGAAGATCAGCTCGGGGTCGGCGGGCGGCTCTGCCTCGGCCGTCGCGATTCCCTCGCGCATCGCCTCCATCGCCTCCGCCTTGACGCGCGAGGCGAGGTCGTCGTCGAGCAGCCCGAGCCGGCGGAGGTAGCCCTCGTACCGCCCGATGCACTCGGTCGCGCGCGCCTCCTCGACCCGCTCCGCGTCGACGTAGGCCGTCGGGTCGTCCGCGGTCGCGTGCGGGGCGGCGCGGTAGGTGACCGCCTCGACGAAAGTCGGGCCCTCGCCGACCCGCGTGCGCGCCACGGCCTCCCGCGTCGCCTCGTACACCGCGAGCACGTCGGCGCCGTCGACGCGCGTGCCGGGAATGCCGTACCCGATCGCCTTGTCGGCGAGCGTCGGCGCGGCGGTCTGGGCCGCGAGCGGCGTGGAGATCGCCCACTGGTTGTTGTTGCAGAAGAGGACGATCGGCGCGCGCATCACCGCCGCGAAGTTCGCACCCTCGTGGAATGCCCCCTCCGAGGTCGCGCCGTCACCGAAGTACACGATCGCTGCCGTCCGCTCGCCCCGGAGCTTCTTCCCCCACGCGAAGCCCGCCGCGTGTGGGACGTGCGTCGCAACCGGGACGCAGATCGAGGCGAGGTTGTAGTCCAGCGGGTTCCACCAGCCGGCCGGATGGCCGCGCCACCAGGAGAGCACCGTCGCGGGCGGCATGCCGCGCAGCAGTCCGATCGCAGACTCGCGGTAGCTCGGGAAGATCCAGTCGTCGGGCTCCAGCGCGTAGTGCGAGCCGACCTGCATCGCCTCGTGGTTCCAGAAGATGGCGTAGGTGCCGACGCGCCCCTGCCGGTGGTAGACGAGCGAGCGCTCGTCGTAGGTGCGCAGGAGGACGAGCTGCCGGTAGAGCTCGAGCAGGTCGCTCTCCTCGAGGCCCTCGACGGCGCCGTCGGGCACTCTCTCGCCGTCGCCGATCACTCGGCGCAGACCGCGCTCCGCCGGCAGCACCTGAGCCACGGCAGGAATGTACCCGGACGGTTGTCGCGCGAGTACTAGACGAGCACGTCGATCGCGTCCCGTTCGGCCTCGAACACCGCCTCCGTGAAGTCGCCGAGGTCCTCGCCGTCGGCCTGCAGCGGCAGTGGCTCGTCGCACCGCACGAGCAGTCGGTCGACGTCGTGCCGCGCGATCACGCCGGGCCCCCCCACGAGCCCGCGACCGACCGCCAGGCGGCCGGCGAGCCGAAGCGACGTCAGCGCGCCCGCCCGCGCCGGAGCAGTCACGTCGAGCCCGAGCTCGAACCGCGCCGCGGGGGAGAAGCGCAGCGGCAGCGGCCCGGCGTACGAGAAGACGGCGTCGTTCGAGACGAAAAGCAGCGCGGCGCGGCCCAGCCCCTCGATCTCCAGCCGCGGCTCGTACCCGCCCAGCAGCCGCCGAGCGACGACCCGTGCGTAGGCGAGATCGCCCGGCCGCCGCCCGTCGCGGCGGCGCTGGATCGTGTCCAGCTCGCGGACCGCCTCGGAGTCGACCCCGATCCCGGCTGCGAAAGCGAAGCGGCGCCCGTTGACCCGTCCGAGCGAGATGCGGCGCGGGCGGCATGCCGCCGCGGGATCCTCGGGAGCGCCGATTGCCCGCGCGAACACATTCGTGTGCCCGCCAGGGACGACGCCCAGCGGCTTCCCCGCCGGGAGGCCGTTGATCACCTCGTTCACCACGCCGTCGCCGCCGAAGACGAACACCGTGTCCCCGACCGCCCGGCCCGCCAGCTCCGTCGCATGACCCGGACCCTCGGTCAGCAGCGTCTCGACCGCACCGAGGCGCTTCTCGACCGCCCGCACCCGGTCCTCCGACATGCGGCTCGCCCACGGATTGACGATCAGGGTCGCCCGTAGATCCGCCATCGCTCAGGCCGGTGTCGAGTAGCCGCGCATGCCGTAGACGAGCAGCGCGAAGAACCGGTCCGCGAGCTCGTCGGTGTCGCGGCCCGGCTGGAGCCACGTATAGGCCCAGTTCGCCGCCGAGAGCAGGAGCAGCGCGGCGATGCTCTCGTCGAGGTCGGCGCGAAGCTCGGACAGCTCGCGGCCCTCCCGGAAGAGGTCCCGGATCCGCTCCTCGTAGCGGCGGCGCTCGGCGACGATCTCGTCCCGCCGATCGCCCTCGAGGTAGCGCCACTCCTGGACGAACACGGTGGCGACGTCGAGCTGCTCGGCGACCACGCGGAGGTGGCCGCGGAGGGCAAGCCGGATCTTGTCCGTCGCCGCCGCGTCGTCCGGGATCGCGTCGAGCGCGGCGTGGAACGCGTCGGCGCCCTCGCGCATGGTCTCGTAGAGCAGGTCCTCCTTCGAGGAGATGTGCGCGTAGAGCGAGCCCTTCTGGACTCCCATCGCGTCGGCGATGTCGCCGATCGAGGTGCCGTGGTAGCCCTTCTGCGCGAAGAGCTTCGCGGCCTCGCGGGTCAACTCGCGGCGACGTGTGCTCATACGGCGAGGTGTCCCCTCGCCTCGGCGACGCGGGGGACGACCCCCTTTTGCTCATAGAGCTCGAGCGCCCGGCGCCACGCGGCCTGGGCCTCTTCCTGCTTGTCCGCCCGGCCCAAGACCGCCCCGAGCGCCAGGTAGGCGTCCGCGGTCACCTCCAGATAGTCCGTGGGCTCGACGAACGCGACGGCCCCGCGTGCAAGACGCTCCGCCTCCTCCAGTGCCGCTCGATCACCGTGCGCATCGCCTCGAAATAGCGCGCCAATCACGTGCCGCAGGCTCTCCGGGTCGATCCGCTCCCCGAGCGCGGTCGAGCCGGTGACGTCGCAGAAGACGACGGTGACGATCTTCCGGACCTCGCGGACGGGAACAGGCGCGTCCAGCGGCTTCCCGCAGCCCGCGCAGAACCGGGCTCCCTCCGGATTGGCGAACTCGCAGGCGGGGCAGACGACTGTCATACTTCCGAACGATCGTTAGGTATGGATGGTCCGTCTACTGAAGCCGAATTCCTCGAGTACGTCCAGTCGGGCGGCCAGGTCGAGGTCGACGACTGGATGCCGGACGAGTACCGGGCGAAGCTGATCAAGTTCATCGAGATGCACGGTAACTCGGAGCTGATGGGGGTCCTGCCAGAGCGAGAGTGGATCCTCCGCGCTCCGACGCTGCAGCGCAAGCTGGCATTGACCGCGAAGGTGCAGGACGAGGTCGGACACTCGCAGCTCATCTACCGGGTCGTCGAGGACCTCGGCAAGCCCCGCGAGCAGTGCCTCGCCGACCTGATCTCGGGTAAGGCGAAGTTCCACAACGTGTTCCACTACCCGACGAAGACGTGGGGCGACGTGGGCGTGATCGCGTGGCTCGTCGACGCGGCCGCGATCATCTCCCAGAAGGCGCTGCTCAAGTGCTCGTACGCGCCGTACGCGCGGATCATGAAAAAGATCTGCTGGGAGGAGTCGTTCCACATCCTCCACGGCCGCGACGTCGTGCTGACGATGATGAACGGCACCGACGAGCAGCGCGAGCTCGTGCAGGAGGCGCTCGATCGCTGGTGGCCGCCGCTGATGATGTTCCACGGCAACCCGATCGACGCGAAGGACGACCCCGTCGTCCAGTGGCGGATCAAGACGCAGGGGAACGAGGAGGCGCGGCAGCAGTTCCTCGACGGCTACGTCCCGCAGGTCTGGGAGCTCGGGCTGACCGTCCCGGATCCGAAGCTGCGCAGGCGCGACGACGACGTCTGGGAGTACACCGAGCCGGACTGGGAGGAGCTGCGCTCGGTCGTGACCGGCCACGGCCCGAAGACCGCGGAGCGGCTCGAGTTCAGGCGGATCTCGCGCGAGGAGACCGAGTGGGTCCGGCGGGTCGTCCTCGCCGACGCGGCGTGATCTGGGAGGTCTTCCGGCAGGAGCGTAAGGGCGTTGCGTTCGAGCACGCGGGGTCCGTCGCCGCGCCGGACGAGGCGTTCGCGCGCGCCTACGCGCACGAGCAGTACGGCCGGCGCGGGGAGTCCGTATGTCTCTGGGTCTTGCCGCGAGAGTCGATCCTCGAGGTCGAGGACTTCGTCGACGAGCTGAACCGCAACTACCACCGGGTCGACGGGTACTCGTTGAAGGCGAAGCTGGCGGAGGCACGTGAACGAGCGGGCACAGCTACTTCAGATCGCTGACGACGAGCTCGTCCTCGGCTGGCGGGACTCGGAGTGGACGGGCATCGCGCCCGTGCTCGAGGAGGACGTCGCCTTCTCCTCGATCGCCCAGAACGAGATCGGGCACGCGCGCGCGATCTACCAGCTGCTGTCCGAGGATGCGGACGCGCTCGCCTTCGACCGCGACCCGCGTGAGTACCGCTGCGCGCAGCTCGTCGAGGTGCGGTTCGTGCCCGACTGGGCGCGGACGATCGCGCGCCGCGTGCTCTACGAGGCCGCGGACGAGATCCGCCTCGCCGCGTTGAAGGCCTCGCCCGACCAGGCGGTCGCAGGTCTCGCGGCCAAGATCGACCGCGAGGAGGCCTACCACCGCATGCACGCACAGATGTGGCGGGAGCGGCTGCGCGACGAGGAGCGCTTCGGCATGGCGCTCGAGGAGCTGTGGCCGTACGCGCTGGGCACGCTCGAGCCCGGGCACCGCGAGCAGCTGACCGACCTCTTCGCGCTGCCGGAGTGCGACCCGATCGAGCGCGGCGGCCACGCCGACGAATGGCCGGCGCTCTGGGAGGAGATGACCGAGGTGCGGCGGTCGGTGCCGGGAGCGACGTGGTGACCACCGACGAGGTCTGGTCGGCGCTCGCCGAGGTCGAGGACCCCGAGGTCCCGGTGATCTCGGTCGTCGACCTGGGAGTCGTGCGCGACGTCCAGGTCGAAGGCGGGCGGGTGCACGTCGAGTTCACGCCGACGTTCCTCGGCTGCCCGGCGCTCGAGGTGATGCGCGCGCAGATGGCGCAGGCGATCGAGAGTCTCGGCGCCGACGCCGACGTCGAGGTCGTGCTCGACGACTCCTGGTCGACCGACCGGATCACGCCCGAGGGCCGCGAGAAGCTCCGCGCCGCCGGCTTCGCCCCACCGGCTCCCCGTGATGCGACGGCGCCGAAGCTCGTGCAGCTCCAGAGCCGGGTCTTCCGCTGCCCCTACTGCGGCTCGACGGACACGAAGCTCGAGAACATCTTCGGGCCGACCCCGTGCCGGTCGATCCGCTACTGCACGAGCTGCCGCCAGCCGTTCGAGCAGTTCAAGACGATCTAGCGATCCACATGAGCGCGGCCCGCGACGGTCTCGCGCCTACGTCGCGAGGACGCGCGGGCCTCCGGCCGCAACCAGCTCCCGGACGCGGGGGACGACCTCGGTGCCGTAGAGCTCGACGTTCGTCATGAGCTGGTCGTGGGTCAGGCCCGGCATCCCGAACTTGAGGTCGAAGCGGTTTGCGTCGAGCGCCTCGAGGTTCCTCGCGATCTTCTGGGCGACCGTCTCGGGCGAGCCCACGTAGAGGGCGCCGTCCGTGCCGGTGTCGCGGAGGAACGTCTTCTTGTTCGGAACCGGGAAGCCGCGCTCCACGACCATCTTGCGCATGATCCGTTCCCAGTGCGGCCAGAACTCCTCGACCGCCTGCTCGTCCGTGGCGGCGACGTGGCCCGGGGAATGGACGGCGACCGGCCGGGGCGAGTAGCCGAACTCCCCCAGCGCCTTCCGGAACAGTCGCGAGAACGGTGCGAAGCGGGCGGGCGGGCCGCCGATGATCGCGAGCGCGAGGGAGAAGCCGTAACGCGCAGCGCGGACGACCGATTCGGGGTTGCCGCCGACGCCGATCGAGACGGGCAGCGGTGTCTCGAGGTGGGGGACCACGTCCTGCTCGTGGAGGGGGGCGCGGGTGGTGCCCTGCCAGGTGACGGCGCCGCCCCTGACGAGCTCGGCGAACAGGTTTGTCTTCTCCTCGAACAGCCGCTCGTAGTCGGCGAGGTCGTAGCCGAAGAGGGGGAACGATTCGATGCTGGAGCCGCGACCGAGGATCACCTCGGCGCGTCCGTTCGAGATCGCGTTCAGCGTGGAGTAGCGCTGGAAGACGCGGACAGGGTCGTCCGAACTGAGTACGGTCACGGCCGAGCCGAGGCGGATGCGGCTCGTGCGACCGGCGATCGCGGCGAGAGCGACGTCGCCGGCGGGCATCGGGAAGTCGTCGGTGTGGTGCTCGCCGATGCCGAAGAAATCGACGCCGGTCTGGTCTGCGAGGACGCCCTGCTCGACGACGCTGCGGATCGTCTCTGCCTGGGAGAGCGGCCTGCCGTGCTCGTCGTGGACGTGGTCGCCGAAGGTGTCCAGGCCGAGCACGAGCGGGAACTCTTCGAGCACCCGTGTGGATGTCATGGCGGTCATTTCAGTCTCCATTCGGACTACTGGTCTAGGAGTCACTTCTATTGTAGAAGTAACTCGGGAAGTGCTAGCATTATTCCCGTGGCCAAGACGACACCTCCGTCGCGGCTCGGCCGCGACGCATGCGCACGCAGGGACGCCTCGTTGGTGCGCGCCTTCGACCTGCTCGGCAGGCGTTGGACGGGCGTCGTCCTCGGCACGCTCAGCGACGGGCCCACGAGCTTTCGGCAGCTCGCGCGAGCGATCGAGGGAATCAGCGACTCGATGCTCGCGACCCGGCTCGGAGAGCTGACCGAGGTCGAGCTCGTCACGCGCAGCGTCGAGGAGGGTCCTCCGCTGGCCGTCGCCTACGAGCTCACCGACGGCGGCCGCGCGCTCCTGCCGGCCCTCGAGCAGATCAGCCGCTGGGCGGACGAGCACTTGCCGCCGGCGGCGAGCTGAGCCCGACGGGATCAGCCCGCCAGCGGCAGAAGACCCGCGCACTTGATGCACATGTCACGACCATTCCTCGGCGTCGGCCGCGATCTGCAAGAGAAAGGGGGCGGGCCGAACGCCCGCCCCCCAAGTCGGCCTACGCGGCTTCGGCGAGCTCCCCGCGAACCGGAAGCTCCTCCACCTTCGCGGCGACGCGGCGGACGGCGATCAGCTTCGCCGAGGCGACTGCGCCGATCGCGGCCATCACCGCACCCACGATCAAGGCGGTGTGAAGCCCGCTCACGAACGACTCTGCCGAGCCCTGCCCCAACGCCGCGGCGCCGGGGATCAGCGCACCGAAGAGCGCGACGCCGACGGCGATCCCGGCCTGGCGGAAGGTGTCGTTCACGCCGGCGGCGAGGCCGCTCTGCTCGGGCGGAGCGGACGCGAGCGCGACCGCCGCACCGGCCGGGTTGTAGAGGCCGGTTCCAAGCCCGCCGACGAGCAGCGCCGGCAGGAGCATCGCCCACGACGAGGTTGCGGTCGCGAGCAGTCCGAGCGCCAGCCCGATCGCCACGAACGCAAGCCCGACAGCGATCATCGCGCCCGGCGAGACCTTCTCGAGCAGGGACGCGCTCGCGCCGGAGACGAGGAAGATCAGCACCGTCGCCGGCAGGTAGACGAGTCCCGCCTGGATCGGCGAGAGGCCCAGGATCTGCTGGAGGTACAGCGTCGTGTACAGGAAGATCGCGAAGAACGACGCCGAGATCGAGAACACCGCGACCTGCGCGCCGGCAAACTCCTTGTTGCGGAAGAGGTCGAGCGGGAGCATCGGCTCCTTGACTCGCGCCTCGATCGCCAGGAACGCCGCGAGCAGGAGCCCTGCGCCCGCGAACTCGGCGACGACCGCCGTGCTGCCCCAGCCCTGTTCGTTCCCGCGCAGCAGCGCGAGCACGAGCAGGAACAGGCCGCCGACGAGCGCGGTCTGGCCCGGCCAATCGACGCGGCGGGCATTCGGGTCGCGCGACTCGCGCACCCAGCGGTACGTGGCGACGATAGTGGCGATCCCGACCGGCACGTTCACGTAGAAGATCCAGCGCCACCCGAGGTAGGACGTCATCGCACCGCCGACGGCCGGGCCGACGGCGAACGACGCGCCGATGGTCGCGCCATACACGGCGAGCGCCTTCGACCGCTCCTTCCACTCCGGGAAGGCGTCCGCGAGGAGCGCCAGCGACGTGGCGAAGAGGATCGCCGCACCGACACCCTGCACGGCGCGGGCGCTGTCGAGCAGCTCGATCGAGCCGGCGGTGGCGCACCAAAGCGATGCGCCGGTGAAGACGACCAGCCCCAGCACGAAGAGCCGGCGCCGCCCGAAGCGGTCGGCGATCGAGCCGGAGGTGAGCACGACAGCGGCAAGCGCGACCGTGTACGCGTCCACGACCCACTGCAGGCCGGAGATGCCGGCGTCGAGGCTGGACGCGATCTTCGGCAGCGCCGTGTTGACCACGGCGACGTCGAGCATGAGCATGGCCGTCGCGAGACACACGACGGCGAGAGTTCCGCGACGGCTGAACATGTCAACCCCTTTCGGTGTCGAGATCGAAGACATCGGAGTCAGTCTCGATGCGCGGCCGTCGCGGCACAGTCGTGGCACCTTGCGTCTGGAGGTGCGGCTGCCCACACCTCGGCGTTTTCGCTCTACCCGAGCCGGTCAGGCAGCCGGGCCGCCCACCAGTCCTCCCACCGCTCGTCCGGGACCGCCGCGGTGTAGTCGCGGTCGAGCTGGACGAGCGCGTGGACGAGGTGGCTGCGCACCGGCTTCGAGCCGAGCAGCTCGGAAAGCTCGGAGAGGTTCAACAGCCAGTCGGCGTACCACGAGGCCCAGTCCGGATCCTCGCCGTCGGTGATGCGGTAGACGACGTGGTGGGTCTCGGCGGCCTCGTGCAGGACCTCGGCGAGCGTCACGAGACCGACTATAGGCCGAAGGGCCAGACTCCAGCCTGACCCTTCGAACCTGCCTTCCTTCTGCGAGCTACGCGGTGCGGGCGACCAGGCCGCCGGCCGGCTTCGGCCACTCGGGCCGGTAGGTCGGGCCGTAGCCCATCGCCTTCCCGAGCGGAGCGCCCATCGCGAGCGCCGTCTTCTGCACCCACGCGGGGATCTTCGGCAGCTGCACCGTGTCGAAGTGCGCGTTCGCGATCACGGCGAGCCGGAACGGGTTCGGCATGCCTTTCCTGTTCGTCTTGCCGTCGGCCGCCAGCGAGAACATCGTCTCGATCAGCGACTCGAATCGGAGCGCCGGGCGAACCTCGCACCGGAAGACGAGCTCGTCGTCGCCCGCGTTCCACCACGTGTGCGGCGTGCCGGGCGCGACGCCGAGCACCTCGCCCGGACCGGCCTCGACCTCGCGGCCGCCGACCTTGGCGCCGAGCCGGCCGGAGACGACCTCGAACCGCTCCCACTGGCTCGGGTGGACGTGCGCGGCGGCGACCGAGCCCCCGGGGTCGCAGCGAAGCTCGAGCAGCACGTACTCGCCGCCGGTCGACTCCGCTGTCTCGATGAAGGTCATCCGCTCCCCGGTGACCGGGTTCTCGAGTGTCTGTCCCTGCTGGATCACCTCAACCTCCTGCGTCGTTGACGCGCTCACCATCGCGCGTTGGGGAGGCCGCGGGAATCGCGCTACCGCGAGAACGAGGGTGCGGTTGCCCACACCCTTTACCCTGTCGCCGTGAGCGAGCTGCGCGTGATCCGGCCGGATTCCGCGACCACGGGACGCCAGCAGCTGGAGTACTTCCTCGGCGTCTCCGGAGAGACGTGCGGCTCGACAGGGCTGGCGATGCACCTCGTCGTCGTCCCTCCCGGCGCGGCGGCCGAGCCCCACTTCCACGACGGCTACGAGACGGCGATCTACCAGCTCGAGGGCCGCGTCGAGACGCACTACGGCCCCGGACTCGAGCAGTCCGTGGTGACGCAGGCGGGCGACTTCCTCTTCGTCCCGCCGGGTGTGCCGCACCGGGCCGTGAACCTGAGCGAGACCGAGCCCGCGGTCGCGATCATCGCCCGGAACGACGCGAACGAGCAGGAGCGCGTCGTCCCGTACTCGCCCTAGCATCCGGTCGCCAGGAGGACGACGGCGAATGCGCCCGTCCAGACCGTCCGATGCACGGTTGTCGCGCTATCGGAGCAGGAAGCCCTCGCCGAGCTCGTCGTCCGGCTCGAGCACGAACTCGTGGCGCCCGGTCAGGTGCGCGCTCCCCTCCACCTCGGTGATCACGCCGCCGTCGGTCTCCTCGACGACGCGGCCGACGAACTCGCTGCCGACGATGCTCCGGTGGCGGAGCGGCTCGCCCGTCGCGAGGCGGCCCTCGCCGTGGAGCAGCGCCAGCCGCGCGGACGTGCCGCTGCCGCAGGGCGAGCGGTCGACCTCGCCGTCGGCGAAGACGGTGACGTTGCGTTGGGCGAGCGGCTCATCGCCCTCCTCCTGCCAGAAGACCACGCCGTACACGTCGCGGAGCTCCGGCTCGTCCGGGTGGACGATCTCGTGCGCCGCCTCGAGATCCGCCTTGATCGTGCGGCCGAGCTCGATCAGCCGCGGCAGCTCGCCCGGCTCGACCCGTTCGGGGCACGACGCGTAGAAGGCGCCGCCGAAGGCGACGTCGACACGGCGGTCGGCCGCCTCGAGGTCACGCCCCCACACGAACGACGGCACATTGCGGAAGCGCACGGAGAGGACGCGGCCGTTCTCGAGCCGTGCGACCGTCGGCAGCCTCCCGGAGGGGACGTCGACGGCGACCTCCGGCCCTTCGACCCGGCCGCTCTCGATCGCCCAGGTGACGAGCGCGATCGTGCCGTGGCCGCACGCGGTCGAGTAGCCGGCGTTGTGGAAGAAGACGACCCCGAGGTCGGCGCCCTCGTCCTCCGGCTCGGTGACGAAGCAGCCGTACATGTCGGCGTGGCCGCGCGGCTCGTAGACGAGCAACCGGCGGACGTGGTCGAGGTGCTCCGCCGCGTAGCGGCGCTTGTCGAGGATGCGCCGCCCGGGCAGCGGGCCGACGCCGCCGGTGACGATGCGGAACGGCTCGCCGGCGGTGTGGTAGTCGACCGCCTTGATCAACGCCCGGTGAAGCGGGGCGGGCGCTTCTCGAGGAAGGCGCCGACGCCCTCCCGGAAGTCCTCCGTCTTCGTCGCGGCGCTCTGGAGCTGGGCCTCGAGCGCCAGCTGCTCGTCGAGGCTCGAGCGTGCAGCGCGGTCGAAGAGCCGCTTCGTCATCCCGATCGCCGCGGTCGGGCCCTCTGCACAAGTCGCCGCCAGCTCGGCCGCCCGCGCGGGCAGCGCGTCCGCCTCGACGACCTCGTCGACGAGGCCCCAGGCGTGGGCTTCCGCGGCGGTCAACCTGCGGTTCGACGTCATCCACGCGAACGCCCGGGACGGCCCGAGCACGCGCGCGAGGAAGTACGTCCCGCCCGAGTCCGGAACGAGTCCGATGCCGATGAAGCCCGGGACGAACATCGCGGTGTCGGCGGCGATGCGGATGTCGCACACGCAGGCGAGCGAGAGGCCCGCGCCGGCCGCCGCCCCGTTGACTGCGGCGATCACGGGCTTCTCGAGCGCACGGATCGCCCGCACGTTCGGGTGGTAGCTCGCCTCCAGATGCCCCGCGATGTCGCGGTCGACCGACTCGAACTCCTTCATGTCCTGGCCCGCACAGAACCCCTTTCCGGCGCCCGTGACGACGACCGCACGGACGTCCGCGGCCCTGGCCTCGTCGAGCGCCGCGCGCAGGGCCGCGTGCATCGAGGTCGTCAACGCGTTGTAGGCCTCGGGCCGGTTGAGCGTGATCGTCAGGACGCCGCCGTCTCGGCTGGTCTCGACCTCGGCCACGGGGCGCAGCCTATCGCCCGGCTGGTACTACTGGAACATGGGAGCGTTGAGGCTGATTTCCGAGGGCAGTTCACGCGACAGCGGGCTTCGCCCGGTGTCGCGGGAAGAGGACGAGACGCCGCTCGACGCGTACTCGCGCGTCGTCACGGAAGTCGCCCGGAAGCTCTCGCCGTCGGTCGCGAACCTGCGGGTCCGGCGCGGACGCCGGGAGGGCGGCGGGAGCGGCGTCGTGATCACGCCTGACGGCTTCGTCCTCACCTCCGCGCACGTCGTCGAGGGCGCCGGTCGCGGCATCGCCTCGTTCGTCGACGGGCGCGAGCTGTCGGTCGAGGTGGTCGGATCCGACCCGCTCTCCGACCTCGCCGTCCTCCGCACGGAGGCCGACGGCCTCACCGCGGCGGAGCTCGGCGACGCGGAGAGCCTGCAGGTCGGCCAGCTCGTCGTCGCGATCGGCAACCCGAACGGCTTCGCGGGCTCCGTGACCGCCGGCGTCGTGTCGGCGCTCGGCCGCTCGCTGCCGACGCGATCCGGTTCGGCAACCCGGATCGTCGACAACGTCATCCAGACCGATGCCGCGCTCAACCCCGGCAACTCGGGCGGCGCGCTCGCGGACGGCGCCGGCCGCGTCGTCGGAATCAACACGGCGGTCGCCGGCGTGGGCCTCGGCCTCGCCGTCCCGATCAACGAGACGACCCGGCGCATCGTCGGCGCGCTGATGGTCGAGGGCCGCTTCCGCCGTGCGTACATCGGCATCGCGAGCGGCGCCCGTCCGCTGCCGCCGCGACTGGCCGCCGCACTCGGCCGGAAGAGCGGGATCGAGGTCGTCGAGGTCGTGGACGGGAGCCCCGCCGACCACGCCGGCCTGCAGGCGGAGGACCTGATCGTCGAGCTCGACGGGCAGCCGGTCGAGGACATGAACGACCTGCAGCGCCTGATGGCCGGCGAGCTGATCGGGCGGCGGGTACCCGCGCGGGTGCTGCGGCACGGCCGCCGGCTCGAGCTCCAGCTCGTGCCGGAGGAGCTGACGGACTAGCGGCGTCGCACGAGCAGGAGCGCGAGGACGACGAGCGCCGCGATTCGGACGGGATCGACGGCCGGCCGCCACGAGACCTGGCCGTTCTTGATCACGTAGACACCGGCCGGGCGGCCGCCGAGGCCGAAGCCGCCACCGCCGTTGCCCTCGTTGTCGCCGCCGCCGCCGCCCCCGCCGCCGACCTTGGCGACCGGGATCACGACCGCGCCCTCGTGCTCGATCGGGTCGCCGAAGACGCGGCTGACCGAGACGGCGTCGCGCACACCGTGCAGAAGCTCCTCGGGGTTCATTGCTCCTCCTTCCGTCGATCCAGGAAGCCTTGCACGCCCGCGGCCGCGTCGGCGGTCAGCATCGACAGCGCGAGCCAGTCGTGAGCGTGGCGGATCGTCCCGTGCCAGGCGGCGTCGCGCCAGAAGTCGAGCTGGGTCTTCGCGTAGCGCGTCATCGTCGGCAGCCGGTCGGCGAGCTTGGTCACGAGCTCGTCGACGGTGGCATCGAGCTCCGCGGCCGGGACGACACGGTTGACGAGCCCCCACTCCGCCGCCTTCACCGCGGGGATCTCCTCGCCGAGCATGACGATCTCCCGGGCCCGCCGGTCGCCGACGAGGAGCGGCAGCCACTGCGTAGCGCCGGCGGCCGGCACCGATCCGTGCTGGAGGCCGACGTGACGGATGAACGCGTCGTCGACCATCACCGCGAGGTCGCACGCCATCTGCAGCTCGTTCCCGCCACCGACGCAGATCCCGTTGATCCGCGCGAGTGTCGGCTTGCCGACGTGCCGCAGCGCGCTCACGCCCGCCTCCATCGCCCCGAACCACTTCCAGTACTCGCGCTCGTTGCCGAGGTACCCCTCCTCCGCCCAGGTGCGAAGGTCGGCGCCGACGCAGAAGGCCCGGCCCGCTCCCGTGAGCACGACCACTCGTACCTCGTCGTCCCACGACGCGTCCTCGCATGCTCGCGCAAGCTCGCGCAGCATCCGGAAGTCGAACGCGTTCAGGACCTCCGGGCGGTCGAGGGTGATCGTCGCTCGTGGCGGCGCCTTGTCGTAGAGGATCGCGTCGAAGCGGAGCTCGTCCGGCGGGTATGGAGCCGGGCGCTGCGGCTCGGGCACGCCCACCCCCTTTCGCGTCGGGAACCGTTGGAGCGTAATCGCTTAGGGTGCTCCAGCGGCGGGCTTACGAAGGAGGGCCGATGGGCCTGATGAGCAGGTTCCGCGCGCTGACCTACGACCGGTCGATGACACGGATGGAGAAGGCAGGCTTCCGCGAGTTGCGCGAGCGCGCAATCGCGCATGCGACGGGGGACGTGCTCGAGATCGGCGGCGGGACGGGGAGCAACCTGCCGTACTACGGGCCGAACGTGACGTCGCTGACGATCACCGAGCCCGAGCCGCCGATGCTGAAGCGCCTGGAGAAGAAGGTCCGCGAGCAGAGCATTCCGGCGAGGGTGCTCCGCGCGCCCGCCGAGGACCTCCCGTTCGCAGACGGGGCTTTCGACACCGTCGTCTCGACGCTCGTGCTCTGCGGCGTCGACGACCAGCCACGGGCGCTCCGGGAGATCCGCCGAGTGCTCCGTCCGGGCGGCCGCCTCGTCTTCATCGAGCACGTGCGGTCGGACGACGCAAGGCTCGCGAAGACGCAGGACCGGATGAACGGCCTCAACCGGTTCCTTGCCGGCTGCGAGTGCAACCGCGCGACGCTGGACACGATCCGGAGGGAAGGGTTCGAGGTCGACAGTCTCGAGCAGACGACACTGAACAAGGTGCCGAAGTTCGTCAGCCCGGCGATCGTCGGAACGGCCGCTGCCGTCTCGTAGTCATTCGAGGTCGGCGACCTCGGCGAAGTGCACGGTGAACGGGATGCCCATCTCGGCGGCGTCCTTCGCTGCGGCACCGAACTGGGGTGAGCCGATCTGCTCGTCGAACGAGTCCATGTCGGGGAACTCGAACTCGGCGTAGTAGCGGTAGCGAGGCTCGCCCACGGCCGCCCCGAACACCTTGCCGTGGCGGAAGGTCGCCGGGATGGGGCGCACGGTCTCCTCGATGTGGCGCTGGTAGCGCTCCGGGTCGACATCTCCCTCGTAGAGGACGAACGCGCGGATCATGGCGGCTCCTTGGCTCGGGAACGGCGAGAGCCTAATAGGGTTGGCCGGTGTCCGGCGGCACTGCACTCGCGGTCGTGATGTCCGTGTCGGCGGGGTTCGCGGGGTCGGTGCAGGCCGCCGTCCTCGGCCGGCTCGGCGACCGGGTCGGGACGGTCGAGGCCGTCGGATTCTCGACGCTGGTCGCCGGAGCGACCGGGATCCTCGCACTGCTCGTCGCCCGTCGCAGCCTGCGCGGCGTCGAGCACTCGCTGCACCAGCCGCTGTGGATGTGGCTCGGCGGGATCCTCAGCGCGTTCATCGTCCTGTCGATCACCTTCGCCGCGCCGAAGATCGGCGTCGCGGCGGCGATCGGCCTCGTCATCACCGGCAACCTCGTCGTCGCCGCCGCGATCGACCGGTTCGGCTGGTTCGGGGTGACTCCGATCGCGCTCGAGTGGACGCGGGTAGTCGGGATCCTGCTGCTCGCGGGCGGCGCGGCGCTCGTGCTCAGGCGCTAGGCGCCGCCGGCTCCGCCACGCGGGCGAGCACCGCCGCTTCGAACTCGGCCGTCGTCGCGGTGCCGCCGAGATCCCGCGTCGGCGTCGCCGCGAGCGCCTCGTCGACCGCCGACTCCAGGACCCGGGCCTCGTCCGGCCGCCGGAGCGCGTGCTGGAGCATGAGCGCGACCGAGCGGAGCGTCGCCGCGGGGTTCGCGATCCCGCGCCCGGCGATATCGGGCGCGGAGCCGTGCACCGGTTCGAAGATCCCCGGGCCGTCGTCGCCGAGGCTGGCGGAGGCGGCAAGCCCGAGCCCGCCCGTGACCGCGGCGGCGACGTCGGAGAGGATGTCGCCGAAGGTGTTCTCCATCACGAGCACGTCGAACTGCTCGGGGGCGAGCACGATCTGCATCGCGGCGTTGTCGACGAGCATGTGCTCGAGCGCGACCTCGGCGTACTCGGGCGCCAGCCCGGCGACCACCCGACGCCAGAGGCGCGAGGTGTCGAGCACGTTCGCCTTGTCCACCGACGTCAGGCGGCCGCTCCGCTCGCGCGCGAGCGCGAGGCCGCGCCGTGCGATCCGTTCGACCTGGTTCGGGTGGTACTCGCACGTGTCGAAGACGGTTCCGTCGGGCCGCTTGCCGCGCGCGCCGTAGTAGAGCCCGCCTACCAGCTCCCGGACGATCACGAAGTCGATCATCCCCTTCCGCGCGGGCCGGAGGTTCGCGTAGACGTCGAGCTCGCTGCGCAGGCGAATCAGCCCCTGCTCGGGGCGGACGTCGGCAGCGTCGTACTCGGGGAGGCCAACGGCGCCGATCAGCACCGCGTCGGCCGCCTTGCATGCGGCGATCGTCTCCGTGGGGAGCGGGTCGCCGGTCGCCTTGATCGCAGCACCGCCGAACAGGTGCTCCTCGAGGTCGACCTCCGGGACGAGCGCACGAAGTACGGTCTGCCCGACGCCGACCACCTCGGGGCCGATCCCGTCGCCCGGTAGGCAGGCGACCCTCACGAGGGCTCAGCCGACGGGATCGTTCTGGGGCAGGCGCAGATAGTCCGAACGATAGAAGAGCAGCGGAGACACCTCGTCGTCGACACGCGCCTGCAGCACCTCGCCGATCGCGATCACGTGGTCGCCGCGCTCGACCTCCGACTCGAGGCCGCAGACGAGGAAGCCGAGGCAGCCGTCGATCACCGGCGTCCCGAGCACCGACCGATGCCGCGTGGCCGCGAACTTCTCCTCCTGGCTCCGCTTGGTCGCGAAGATCCTCGCGACCTCCTCCTGGCCCTCCGCGAGCACGTTGATGCAGAAGCGCTCCGAGTCGCGCACGGCGCCGAGCGTGCGTGAGCTCAGGTCGAAGCAGACGAGCACGAGTGGCGGGTCGAGCGAGAGCGAGCTCAGGGCGTTCGCGGTCGCGCCCGCCGGCCCCTCCTCCCCCTCCGCGGAGACGACGCTCACCCCCGTCGCCCAGAAGCTCATCACGCGGCGGAAGTCGGGCGCGTCCACCTAGGCGCCGGACCCGATCGGCACCTGCTCGGTGATCCGGAGACCGAACCCCTCGAGGCCGGTGATCGCCTTCGGGTTGTTCGTCAGGATCCGGATCGTCGTCAGCCCGAGCTCGGAGAGGATCTGCGCGCCGATCCCGAACTCCTCCATCGGCATGTGGTCCGGCTCGTGCCGGCTCAGGCGGCGTTCGCGGTTCTCACCGCCGACGATATAGAGCACGACGCCGCGCTCCTCGGCGGCGATCGCCTCCAGGGAGCGGTCGAGATCCTCGCCGCACCGGCAGGTGCTCGCGTGGAACACGTCTCCGCTCAGGCACTCGCGATGGACACGAACGAGCACGTTCGGCGCCCCCTGGACGTCGCCCTTGACGAGCGCGAGGTGGTGCGCGCCGGTGATCTGGTCCCTGAACGCGACGCCCTGGAACTCGCCGAGCGTCGTCGGCAGCTGCACGCTCGTCACCCGCTCGATGATCTTCTCGATCCCGCGGCGGTAGGCGATCACGTCCGCGACGGCCACGAGCGGCAGCGAGTGCTGCCCGCAGAAGCGCTCGAGCTCGCGACCGGTTGTAACCGTCCCGTCCTCGTCGATGACGATCGCCATCGCCGCCGCGGGGGCGCAGCCGGCGAGACGCGCCAGGTCGACCGCCGCCTCCGTCCGCGCTGCGCGCTGGAGCACTCCGCCGGGGCGCGCCCGGAGCGGCGAGACCGTGCCCGGCCGGGTGAAGTCGCGCGCCTCGAGCGCGGGGTCGGTCGCCGCGCGGATCGTGCGCGACCGGTCCCCGGCGGAGGCGCCGGCGCCGGTGACGCCGCGAAGCGTGATCGACAGCGTGGGCTGCCAGTCGTCGCCGTCGGAGACGAGCGGCTCGAGGCGGAGCTCGTCGCACCGCTCGTCCGAGAGCGCCAACCAGACCATCCCGTGCGCGTGGCGCGACATGAAGTTCACGGCTTCGGGTGTCGCGTGCTGAGCCGCGATCGTCAGGTTGCCCTCGAAGCCCTCGCCGCGAGCCTCACAGATGACCACGAAGCGGCCGGCGTTCAGCTCGGTCGCGCCGCGCTGCGCAGCCTCGAGATCGACCTCCGCGAACGGGACTTCCATGCCGGCCAGGATACGCCGCGGCTAGAGGCCGACGATGTCGTCAGGGCGCACAGGGACGCGGTTGAGCTCCCCGCCGGTCGCATCCCGGAGCGCGGAGACGATTGCGGCGGTCGAGACGACGGTCGGCGGCTCGCCGACGCCCTTGACGCCGTAGGGCGCGTCCGGCTCCGGATCCTCGATCAGCTCGGAGACGACCGGCGGCATGTCGAGCGCGGTCGGGATCAGGTAGTCGGTGAAGCTCGCGTTCGTGATCAGGCCGTCGCGCGTCTGGATCTCCTCCATCAGCGCGAGCCCGAGCCCCTGGGCGGCGCCGCCTTCGATCTGGCCCTCGACCGCCTGCGGGTTGATCGCCTTGCCGACGTCCTGAGCGGTGCCTATCCAGACAATACGAGTCAGTCCGAGCTCGACGTCCACCTCGGCGACGACGCGCATCGCGGCGACCGCGAGGGCGACGTGCGAGCGCTCGCCGGTCGTCTGGCCGGTTTCCGGGTCGAGCGGCGACGTGCGCGGGTGATGGTAGACGCGTTCGACGTCGACCTCGTCCGCGCCGGTCCGCTCGCGCTCCTCGAGCGCGGCGCGGCAGGCGAGCTGGACGGCGCCGGCGGCCATGTACGTGAGCCGCGATGCCGAGGACGAGCCGGACGAGTCGACCCGTGCGGTGCCGGCGGGCGCGAGCGCGACGTCGTCGAGCCCCAGCTCCGTGCGCGCGACCTGGACGATCACTCCTGAGACCCCCTGCCCGACCTCGGCCGCCGCGCAGTGGATCTCCGCCGAGGCGTGGCGGAGGACGATGCGGGCGGCGCAGAAGTCGTCGAAGCCCTCCGAGTAGCAGATGTTCTTGAATCCGACCGCGAAGCCCGTTCCGCGCCTGACGCCCTGGCCGTGGGTCGTGTTGCCGGCGCCGCCCGGGAGGCGGATCGGGTCGCGGGGCAGCTCCTCGGGCGGCGGCGGCTCGAGTGCGGCTGCGCGCCGGATCACCTCGGCGGTCGGCAGCGAGCCCGTGATCACCTGGCCCGTCGGGAGCGTGTCACCCGGGGCGAGCGCGTTCAGCAGCCGTAGCTCGACCGGGTCGATCCCGAGCGCGGCCGCGAGCTTGTCCATTTGCGCCTCGGCCGCGAAGCAGCTCTGGACGGCGCCGAACCCGCGCATCGCGCCACAGGGCGGGTTGTTCGTGTAGACGCTCGTCGACTCGATCAGCGCGTTCTCGACGTTGTACGGCCCGCAGGCGAACGACGCCGCGTTCGAGGTGACGGCAGTGGAGGAGGAGGCGTAGGCGCCGCCGTCGAGGAGGATGCGCAGGCGGACGCAGACGAGGCGGCCATCGCGGGTGGCGCGGTGCTCCGCCCAGATCTTTGCGGGGTGGCGATGGACGTGTCCGACGAACGACTCCTCGCGGCCGTAGACGAGCTTCACCGGCCGCCCCGTGTGCAGCGCGAGCATCGCCCCGTGGATCTGCATCGACAGGTCCTCGCGGCCGCCGAACGCTCCGCCGACGCCACCGAGGTGGAGGCGCACCTGCTCCGGCTTCAGGCCGAGGCACGGCGCCACCTGGTCGCGGTCGACGTGCAGCCACTGCGTCGCGACGTAGATGTCGACCCCGCCCTCGCCGTCCGGAACGGCGAGCCCCGACTCCGGGCCCAGGAACGCCTGGTCCTGGATCCCGAGCTCGTAGGAGCCCTCCACGCTCAGGTCTGCCGGCGTATCGGGATCCCCGTGGCGGATGACGAGGTGCCGGACGACGTTCGGCCGAGGATCCTCGCGGTAGCCGTGGCCCATCGTCGGCCGGTCCGGATGGAGCGGCTCCTGCTCGGTCGCCCGCTCGGGGTCGACGACGAGCTCGAGCGGCTCGTACTCGACGGCCACCTTCTCGGCGGCGCGGCGAGCCTGCTCCGGGTGCTCGGCGGCGACGAGCGCGACCGGCTCCCCGTAGTAGCGCACGCGGTCGATCGCGAGCACCGGCTGGTCGGGGAACTCGAGGCCGTAGGACTTCGCGCCCGGGACGTCCGCGTGCGTGAGCACGGCGTGGACGCCCGGCATCGCAAGCGCCTCGGCAACGTCGATCGCAGTGATGCGGGCGTGCGCGTGCGGGCTGCGCACCGTGTGCCCCCAGAGCATTCCCGCCGCCGACAGGTCGCTCGCGTACTGGAACTCGCCCGTCGTCTTCGGGATCCCGTCCGCGCGCGGAACGCTCTCGCCGATGCGCCCGAGCTCGAGCTGCCGCGGCGCGGCCGTCGTCGTGACCTCGCCGCCGTGGACGCTCCGGCCGCCGGGGATGCTTCGGCGCACGATCGTCACTCCGCCGTCACCATCCGTGAGGTTTTCAGCGCTAGGCTCGCATCGGGTGGTGGGCCGGGGTGCCCCAGAGGGAGGCGGGCCTTCGAGAGCCGGACGGAGTTCATGCGGCGCCTGCGGCGATCCGGACGGCGTCGAAGATCTTCTGGTAGCCGGTGCAGCGGCAGAGGTTGCCCGAGAGCGCCTCGCGGATCTCGTCCTCGCTCGGATCGGGTCGCTGCTCCAGGAGCGCGGCGGTCGCGACGACCAGGCCGGGCGTGCAGAACCCGCACTGCACGGCACCCGCCTCGACGAAGGCCTCCTGCACGCGGTGGAGCCCGTCGCCGCCGGCGAGCCCCTCCACGGTCACGACCTCGTGGCCGTCGGCCTGCGCCGCGAGCACGAGGCACGCGCAGACGAGCTTCCCATCCAGGAGCACCGAGCACGACCCGCACTCTCCCTGCTCGCACGCGTTCTTCGACCCGGAGAACCCGAGCCGCTCGCGCAGGGCATACAGCAGGCTCTCGCCCGGCCAGACGTCCGCTTCCCGCTGCTCCCCGTTGACGACGAGCTCGATCCTCACGTCAACACGCGCTCCAGCGCGCGATCCGCCAGCACACGCAGCGCGTGGCGCCGATACGCCGCGGTGCCGCGCACGTCGTCGATCGGGGTCGCGGCGGCGGCCACGCGCTCCGGCAGCGAGTCCGCCTCGCCGACCGGGCACGAGACGAGGCCGACGACCGGCCCGGCGGACCCGAACGCGGCGCGCAGCTCGCCGCGCTCGCCGTCCGCGACGACGGCCAGCGAGCAGACCGCGATCACCATCGCGTTCCGCGGCCCGACCTTCATGAAGGTCTGCGCACCCCGCGAGGGCGCCACCCGGACCCCGGTGATCAGCTCGTCAGGCTCCGAGGCGTTCCGCTTCGGCCCGACCAGGAACTCTCCGAGCGGCAGCGTCCGAATCCCGCGAACCGATGCCAGCTCGACCTCCGCTCCCTCCACCAGCAGCGGCGGCAGCGCGTCCCCCGCCGGCGACGCCGTCCCGAGGTTGCCGCCGATCGTCCCCCGCGCGCGGATCTGCGGCGACCCGACCGTCCGGGACGCCTCCGCGAGCGCCGGCAGGGCATCCGCGACCGCGCCCTCCATCGCCTCCGCGTACGTCAGGCCGGAGCCGAGGCGCAGGCGGCCGTTCTCCCGCGACCACCCTCCGAGCTCCGGCACCTCGTTCAGGTTCAGCAGCACCTCCGGCCGCCGACGGTCGAAGTTGAGCTCGACCATCACGTCCGTGCCGCCCTGGATCGGCACCGCATCCGGGTTGTCGGCCTTGACGCGCAGCGCGTCGTCGAGACTCCTGGGGCTGACGACCTCCATCACCGCTCCTCGCGGACATACGGTACGCCGAGCGCTGCGGGCGCGCCGAGCCGCCGCCGCGCGAGCCCCGTCGAGACGACCACGAGGACGAGGATCGTCATCAGGTACGGCAGCGCGTTCAGGAACTCGGGCTTGATCGTGTACCCGTGCGCCTGCAGTGCGGCCGGGAGACCGCCCGACAGTCCGCCGAACAGGTACGCGCCGACGAGGCAGAGCTCGGGACGCCAGAACGAGAAGATCACGAGCGCGATCGCGATCCAGCCCGCACCGCCGACGAGCGAGTCACCGTCCGTCCACCCGGGCGTGATCGCGAGGCTGTAGCACGCGCCGCCGATCCCCGCGAGCGCCCCGCCGCCGAGCACGTGGGCGTACCGGTACCGCGCCACGCTGATCCCCATCGCGTCGGCGGCACCCGGGTTCTCCCCCACGGCCCGGACGTTCAGCCCCGGCCGCGTGCGGCCGAGGTAGAACGCGATCAGGACGACGAGCGCCCACGACACATAGACGAGCGCGTTCTGGTTGAAGAGGATCGGCCCGACGACGGGAACGTCTGCGAGGCCGAACACGTCGATCTCGCTGAACTGGTGCTTCGCCGGTACGTCGGCGAGCCCGAGGTCGTTTCCGAGATACGAGGCCAGGCCGAGCCCGCCCGCGAAGATCGACAGCGCGAGCCCGGAGACGATCTGGCTCGCTCGCAGGGAGACGACGAGGTACGCGAAGATCGTCGACATCACGAGTCCGGCGAACGCCGCCGTCAGGACCGCGAGCAGGAGCACGAGCCACTCCGGCCCGGGCGCCCGCTGCATCCCCCAGAAGCCCATCGCGGCCCCGACGAGCATCATCCCCTCGACGCCGAGGTTCAGCACTCCGGAGCGCTCCGCGAGCAGCTCGCCGAGCGCCGCGAACAGGATCGGCGTCCCGTAGACCACCGCCTGTGCGAGCACTTCGACGACGAGGGTGTCGTTGACGCCCATCTACGGCGTCGGCTCCGCGGCCGGAGCCGCCTCCACCGTGGTCGCGGCCCTGCGGCCGAACCGCACGCGGTAGCGGATCAGGAGCTCGCCGCCGAGCGCGCAGAAGAGGAGGATCCCCTGCATCACGCCGACGAGACCGGACGGGAAGTCGGCCCCCTGGAGGAAGAAGCCCGCGTTCTGGAGACCGCCCAGTAGAACGCCGACGAGCACGACCGCGAAGGGGTTGTAGCGGCCGAGGGCGGCGACGACGATCCCGGCGTAGCCGTAGTTCGCGCCCTGGAGCCCCTGCGGGCTCGCATCGAGCACGTGCGAGAAGTCGCCGACCTGGCTGGCGCCGCCGACCCCGGCGATCCCGCCCGAGATCCCCATCACGGCGAGGATCTTCCGCCGCGTGCGCATGCCGGCGTACCGGGCGGCGCGCGCCGAGTCCCCGATCACGTTCATCTCGAAGCCGAACCGGGTCACCCGGAAGAGGACGTACAGGCCGACGGCAATTCCGACCGCCAGCAGGAAGCCGAAGGGGAGCACGAGCTTGCCCGGCGTCAGCGTCGGCCAGAACTGGCTCGGCTTTAGGGCGATCGCCTGCGGGAACGACCGCGTCTGCACCGTCGACACGTCGCGCCAAGGCGAGGCGCTGTCGAAGATCAGGTAGGTGAGGAGCAGTCCGGCGACGTAGTTGAGCATCAGCGTGGTCAGGATCTCGCTCGTCCGCCCGAACGCCTTGAGCACGCCCGCGATCAGCGCCCACAGCGCCCCGCCGGCCGCGCCGGCCACGCACATCGCGAGGATCGTGAAGACGAGGGCGTGGTCAGGGCCGAGCCAGATCGCGATCCCCGACGCGGTGAGGGCGCCGAGGTAGAGCTGGCCCTCGGCCCCGATGTTGAAGAGCTGCATCCGGAAGGCGACCGCAGCGGCGAGGCCGGTGAAGACCAGCGGCGTGGCAAGCGTGAGCGTGTCGTTCCAGGCAGCGCTACCGTCAAAGGCGGCGGTGAAGGTCCGGCGGTAGGTCCGGATCGGGTCGTGCCCCGTGATCACGAGCACGAGGGCGATCAGCAGAAACGCGACCGCGACGGAGAAGAACGGAACGGCGAAGGTCAGCCAGCGCGGCTGCCGGAGACGGCGCTCGATCGTGATCACTCGCGCTCGCCTCCGGCCATCGCCAGGCCGATCTCCTCGACGGTCGCCTGCTCCGGGTCGAAGTCGCCGGTGATCCGGCCCTCGTAGATCACGATCACGCGGTCCGCGAGCGCCCGGATCTCGTCCAGGTCCTCGCTGAGCAGGAGGATTCCGACCGCCTGGCCGGCCGCCTCGCGCAGGTAGGCATGCACCGTCTCGATCGCGCCGACGTCGAGCCCTCGCGTCGGCGAGGCCGCGATCACGACCCGCGGGTCGCCGGAAAACTCGCGGCCCAGCACGAGCTTCTGCAGGTTGCCGCCGGAGAGCTCGCGCACGCGCGCGTTCGTCCCCGGCGCCTGCACGTGGTAGCGCTGGATCAGGTCGGCCGCGAACTCGCGGATCGCGCGCCACGCCAGCAGGGGCCCCCGCGAGGCGGGAGCCTCGCGGTAGCGCTTCAGCACCGAGTTCTCGGCAATCGTCAGGCTCGGCGCGACACCCGTCCCCAGGCGGTCCTCCGGCACGTGCGCGATCCCGGCGGCGATCGCAGCGCGCGGGTCGCCCGTCCGCAGCCGCAGCCCCTCGACTCGCACCGCTCCATCCGCGGTCGACCGAATGCCCGTGACCGCTTCCGCGAGCTCGCGCTGCCCGTTCCCCGCGACGCCGGCGACGCCGAGGATCTCGCCTCGACGAACGGCGAACGAGATGCCGCGCACGGCCTCCTCGCCGCGGTCGCCGCGCACGTGCAGGCCCTCGACCTCGAGCGCAGGCTCCGGCCGCACGGGCACCGGACGCGTCCGTCGCTGCGCCAGCTCGACCTGGCGGCCCACCATCAGTGCGGCGAGCTCCCGCGAGCTCGCGTCGGCGGCGGCCACGGTCGCCACGTTCCGACCGCCGCGCAGCACTGTCACCCGGTCGGCCACCGCCTTCACCTCGTGCAGCTTGTGCGAGATGAAGATCACCGTCCGCCCCTCGGCCGCCATCGTCCGCAGGGTCTCGAATAGCGCCTCCGACTCCTGCGGCGTCAACACCGCGGTCGGCTCGTCGAGGATCAGGATCCGCGAGTCGCGGTAGAGGACCTTGAGGACCTCGACACGCTGCTGCTCTCCGACCGAGAGCTGCCAGACCCGTGCGCCCGGATCGACGGCGAGACCGTACCGGCTCTCGAGGGCCGCCACCTGCCGCTCGATCTGCCGCGGCTGGAGGATGAACCGGCGCGCCTCCTCGCGATGCTCGCCGAGGACGACGTTCTCGGCCACGGTGAACGGGGAGACGAGGCGGAAGTGCTGGTGGACCATCCCGATCCCCGCCTCGATCGCGTCGCTCGGCGAGTTGAAGTGGACGAGACGCCCGTAGAGCCGGATCTCGCCGTCGTCCGGGCGGTACAGGCCGGTGAGGATGTTCGAGAGCGTGCTCTTCCCGGCGCCGTTCTCGCCGAGCAGCGCATGCACCTCGCCGGGTGCGGCCTCGAAGTCGACCGCGTCGTTCGCGACGACGCCGGGGAAGCGCTTCGTGATCCCGCGCATCGAGACAGCGGGAGAGGCGCCGGGGTCGCCGGCGCCTCTCTCCTCTGCAATCGGGTTCGGGGCCTGGTGCCCCACTCGCCTAGCCGGGTGGCTGGACGTGCGAGACCGACCCGATCACGCCTCTGACGAGCCACTGCATCGAGTACAGCGCGGCGATGCCCGCCTTCGTGTTCGGATCGAGGCACCTGCCCTTCGGGATCCTCAGCTTCCCGGCCTGGTCGTAGATGGGGCCGCAGAACTCGTTCCACTTGCCCGAGACGATCAGCGCCCGCTTCTTGGCGATCGCCGCCTTCGTCGCCGCCGAGACCTTGGGCCCGAACGGCGCGAGGCCGGTGAAGCCGTCCTTGATCGAGCCGTAGTAGAAGCCCGGCTTCCACGTCCCGGCCATCGCGGCCTTGACGCGCTTGAGGTAGTAGGGCCCCCAGTTGTAGACGGCCGCGGTCAGCCACTGCTTCGGCGCGAACTTCTTCGCGTCGGAGTCGTAGCCGACCCACGGGATGCCGCGCTTCTCCGCGAAGACTCCCGCGGCGGGGCTGTCGACGTTCTGCCCGAGCACGTCGGCACCGGCGGCGACGAGAGCCTTGGCCGCGGCGGTCTCCTTCGGCGGCGAGAACCACGAGTTCGTCCAGACGAGCCTCACCTTCGCGCCCGGGTGCGTGGCCTGGGCGCCGAGCGTGAAGGCGTTGATGTGGCGGACGACCTCGGGGATCCCGTAGGCCGCCACGTAGCCGATGACGCCCTTCTTCGTCGCGGCGCCGGCCGCCATGCCGGACAGGTAGATCGTGTCCTCGCCCGCGCCGAAGTACTCGGCCTGATTCGGCTTGACCTGCAGGCCCGTTGCCTGCTCGAACAACACCTTCGGGTACTTCGCGTACAGCTGGCCGTTGACGCCGAGCTCGAACTGGCCGAAGGACGCCCCGAAGATCATCTGGTACCCGTCCCGCACGAGCCCGGCGACGATCTGCGGCACGGACGCGTTGCTGAACACGTTCTCCTTGTAGGTCGTCTGCACCTTGTCGCCGAGCATCTTCTGAACGTAGAGCCGCCCGGCGTCATGGGCCTGCGACCAGCCGCCGTCGTTGTGCGGGCCCGGGTAGATCCAGGCCACCTTGAACGCCGCCTCCTTCTTCGCCGGCTTCGCCGCCGCAAGCCCGGCGAGCGACGCAGCCGCTGCGACCAGGCACACGACCAGTGCGCCCAGCACCACCCTCTGCTTCTTCATAGAACCCTCCTGCATGCCGTGGTACGCCCTATCGCCGACTATAGAACGGTTGCGGCGCGGACCGGAAGGGCTGATCGGGGTATGGTCGATCCGCCGTGACGATGTTGCTGCAAAAAGGGTGGATCTGTCCGATGGACGATTCCGGCGCCGAGCACGAGGACGGCTGGGTACTCGTGCGCGACGGGCTCGTCGAGGCGGTCGGCGAGGGCGCGCCGCCCCTCGCGGACACGGTCGTGGATCTCAGCGGGGCCGTCGTCACGCCCGGCCTCGTCAACACGCACCACCACCTGTACCAGACCCTCACGCGGGCCCGGGCGCAGGAGGCGACGCTCTTCGAGTGGCTGCGCGAGTTGTATCCGGTGTGGGCGCGGATCGACGCCGACTCCGAGTACGCAGCCGCGCGGACCGGGCTGGCAGAGCTCGCTCTCTCCGGCTGCACCACCGTCTTCGACCACCACTACGTCTTCCCGCGCGGCCGTTCGGGATTGTGGGAGGCCGAGGTGCAGGCGGCCCGCGAGCTCGGCGTGCGGATCGTCGCGTCGCGCGGCTCGATGGACCTCGGCGAGTCGGACGGCGGATTGCCGCCGGACTCGCTCGTCGAGTCGATCGACCAGGTGCTTGCGGATACCGAACGACTCGCGGGCCTGCAGGACGAGGAGGGAATGGTGCAGCTCGCGGTCGCGCCCTGCTCGCCGTTCTCCGTGACCGAGGAGCTGATGCGTGAGTCGGCCGAGCTGGCGCGGCGGCAGGGGCTGCGGCTGCACACTCATCTGGCCGAGACGGTCGAGGAAGACGCGTACTGCGAGGAGCTGTACGGCTGCCGGCCGGTCGAATACCTCGAGCGGCTCGACTGGCTCGCCGGGGACGTCTGGTGCGCCCACTGCGTCCATCTGGCGACAGAGGACATCGGCGCGTTCGGCCGGGCAGGCGTCGGCGTCGCGCACTGCCCGACCTCGAACCTGCGGCTCGGCGCGGGTGTTGCGCCGGTCCGCGAGCTGGTCGACGCCGGCGCACCGGTGGGGCTCGGCGTCGACGGCTCTGCTTCGAACGAGCGCAGCGATCTCCTTTTCGAGGTCAAGCAGGCGCTGCTCGTCGCCCGAGGGCGCGGGGGACCACGGGCGATGACGGCGCGGGAGGCGCTGCGGCTGGGGACGCGCGGCGGCGCGGCCGTCCTCGGGCGCGACGACATCGGGCAGCTGGCGCCCGGGAAGCGCGCGGACATCGCGGTCTGGCGGACCGACGGCCTCGAGCTCGGCGGGGCGGAGGCCGATCCGGTCGCCGGCCTCGTCCTCTCCGCGCCGCACCGGGTCGATCGGCTCTACGTCGCGGGCGACGAGGTCGTGTGCGACGGGCATCTCGTCCGGGCCGACGAGGACGAGATCGCGCGCGAGCACCGCAGGCAGGCGGCGCGTCTGGCGTAAGAATCCAGGGGTGGCGGCCGACCGAGAGCGCGATCTCGACCAGGAGTGGAGCGAGCTGATCGAGGAGAACCGGCTCGCGATGCCGGGGACGCAGGTTCTCTTCGCCTTCCTGCTCGTCCTCCCGTTCCAGCAGCGCTTCGAGGAACTCGATGACGGCCAGGTCGGCGTCTACTATGCGGCGCTCCTCTGCGCGGCGGCCGCGATCGTCCTCCTGATCGCTCCGACGGCAGCGCACCGGATCCGCTGGCGGCAGCACGACAAGGAAGCGCTGCTGCGGCTCTCCACCCGGACCGGCATCGCGGCCGCCGCCTTCATCGCCATCGGGATGACGGCCTCGGTCTACCTCATCACCGACTTCCTCTTCGGCGAGCCGTGGACGGCCGCGGCGGTCGCCGGCCTCGGCGGCGGCTTCGCCTGGTTCTGGTTCGGCCTGCCGATCCTGCGGCGGCTGCGCGATCGCCACTGACCCCGATCGGCGGCGCCACTCGTGACGTTTGCAACCCAGTCTCTGAGACCGGGGTTGCGCCGAAAGCGTGCCTTCTTGTCCACAGCCGAATTGCAGTGGAAGATGCCGACGTGATCTCGACGCACCTCCTCGATACCGCCCGCGGCGTCCCCGCGCAGGGCGTGCGCGTCGAGCTCTACCGCGGCGACGAGCTCGTCGGCGAGGGCGAGACCGACGACGACGGCCGCATCCGCGAGCTCGCCGACGCCGCGCCCGGGACCTACCGGCTCGTCTTCCACCCCGATTCCCCCTTCTTCCGCCGCGTCGAGGTCGAGATCGAGATCGAGGCCGGTCGCGACTACCACGTCCCGCTCCTGCTCTCGCCGTACGCGTGCGCGATCTACCGCGGCAGCTGAGTCACGAGGAGCTCGCGGAGCTGTTCGAGGGCGACACGGAGCTCGTCCGCCGGCTCGCCGACGTCGAGGACCCCCTCGGCCAGGCGCGCCACATCGCGCGTGAGCTGAGCGAGAGCGAGAAGCTCGAGGCACTGAACGCGCACCCGGCGATCGGTCAGCACGCCGGCCTCTCCGCCCGCTCCGCCGTCGAACAGGGCGCCGACGCCGACCCCGAGGTGCTCGAGGAGCTCGCCCGCCTGAACCGCGAGTACGAGGAGCGCTTCGGCTTCCGCTTCGTCGTCTTCGTCAACCGCCGGCCGAAGGCCGAGATCCTCGAGGTGCTCCGCGCGCGAATCCGGCGGACGCGCGAGGAGGAGCTGGGCACGGCCGTCGAAGAGCTCGTCGCGATCGCCGAGGACCGATGGCAGCGCAACTCCTAGCCGCCTCCGCTCTACTGGCCGACTACACCACCGATTGGCTGGATCTGGTCTTTCGGTGGTTCCACGTCGCTGCGGCGATCGTCTGGATCGGGACGTCGTTCTACTTCGTCGCGCTCGACAACCACCTGCTCGAGCCGGAGCGTGAGCTGGACCGGGAGGAGGGGGTCGCGGGCGAGTCCTGGGAGATCCACGGCGGCGGCTTCTACCGGATCCACAAGTTCCTCGTCGCCCCGCCCCACCTGCCGAAACCGCTGCACTGGTACAAGTGGGAGGCATACTGGACCTGGCTCTCCGGGTTCGCGCTCCTCTGCATCGTCTACTACACCGACGCCCGCCTGCGGCTGATCGACCCGCAGGTCGCCGACCTCGAGCCGTGGCAGGCGATCCTGATCTCGATCGCGCTCCTCGTGGCAGCCTGGCTCGTCTACGACTTCGTCTGCCGCCGGTTCGGGTCGCGGCCGTTGCTCCTCGCCGCGGTGATCCTCGGTCTCGTGACCGCGACGTCGTACGGCGTCGCCCAGCTGTACCAGCCGCGCGCGGCGTACCTCCAGGTCGGCGCGATGCTCGGAACGATCATGACCGCGAATGTCCTGTTCGTGATCATCCCCGGGCACAGGGAGCTCGTCCGCGCGAAGAAGGCGGGCCGCGAGCCGGACCCGAGAGCCGGGATCGTCGGCAAGCAGCGTTCGGTGCACAACAACTTCCTGACGCTGCCGGTGCTGTTCACGATGCTCGCCGGGCACTGGTCGTTCACGTACAGCCACGACGACGCGTGGGCCGTGCTGGTCGCGTTGATGGCGATCGGCGCGGCGATCCGCCTCTACTTCAACCAGCGCCATGCCGGCCGGACGCTCTGGTGGATCCCCGTCGGCTGTGCGGCGGCGATCGCCGGGATCGCCGTTTGGCTGCGCCCGCACACCGCCTCGCCCGCGCCCGGCGCGCCTGCCGTGCCGTTCGCGACCGCGCAGCAGGTCGTTCGCCAGCGCTGCGCCCCCTGCCACTCGCAGCGCCCGACGCAGCCGGGCTTCAGTGTGGCGCCCGCCGGCGTGGTCCTCGAGACCCCCGAGCAGATCCACGCCCTCGCCGGCCAGATCAAGGCGGTCGCCGTCGACTCGACGTTCATGCCGCTCGGGAACGCCACTCACATCACACAGGACGAGCGCGACCTGCTCGGTCGTTGGATTGCCCATGGTGCGAAGACCGGATGAGTGACGAGCCGCGGATCTCGACCCTCCTGCAGGCCTCGGCGCTCCGCCCGTAGGGTCCCGCCCGATGCTGCGGATTTCCGTCGCCGGTTACGAGCTCGCCGCTCGCTGGGAGGAGGCCCGCTCTCCGCACACCGTCGCCTTGGTGAGGACGATGCTCCCGTACGAGAGCCGGCTGATCCAGGCGCGCTGGAGCGGGCAGGCGGCCTGGATTCCGATGGGCGACCACGACGTCGGCGACCTCGGGCCCGAGGACCCCACGAGCTACCCGGCTCCGGGGCAGCTGCTCCTCTATCCCGGCGGCATCAGCGAGGTGGAGATCCTCTTCTCCTACGGGGCCACCTGCTTCGCGAGCAAAGCGGGGCAGCTCGCCGGCAACGTGTTCGCCGGCGTCGTCGAGGGGCTGGAGCATCTCGCCACGATCGGGGAGCTCGTGCTCTGGGAGGGAGCGCAGGCGATCCGGCTGGACGAGTCGTGATCGCGCACTGGGACGAGGTGGACGGCCGCGTCCTCGAGCGCGGCCCGATGCGGCTGACGCGGATCGATCTCGGCGACGCCATCGGCTCCGACCGGATCGGCGTCGCGCTCTTGAAGGTCCAGCCGGGCGGCCGCTCGTCGCCCGTGCACTGCGAGCTCGCCGAGGAGGAGATCTTCTACGTGCTGCGCGGTTCCGGGCTGCTCTGGCAGGACGACGGCAACGGCCCGAAGACGTACGAGGTGCACGCCGGAGACTGCATCGTCCATGTCGCCGCGACCGAGTACCACACGCTCGTCGCCGGCGACGACGGGCTCGACGTACTGGCGTTCGGGCAGCGGGTCTGGGCGACCGCCAGCTCCCTGCCGCGCGCCGGCGTCCTGCGCATGGAAGAGACGGTCGAGATCTCGACCGGCCCCCACCCCTGGGAGCGGGAGGCGGCGGCCGGTGACCTGGAGCTGCCGGAGCCGAGCCCGCGCCCGAAGAACGTCCTCGCGTTCGCGGACGCCCCCGTGATCCTGAACGGGACCGTGCGCATCCTCGGGGACACGGCCGGCTCGGTCCGCACAGGCCTGAACTCGCTGACGATGACCCCAGGCGGCGATCCCTACGTCCCCCACTGCCACTCCGCAGAGGAGGAGATCTTCGTCGTCCTCGAAGGCGCCGGGATCGTCCGGCTCGGCGACGAGGAGCACCCCGTGCGCGCAGGCCACGCGGTCTCGAGGCGGCCTGGCACGGGCGTCCCGCACTCCTTCGTCGCCACCGAGGGCCCGTTCACGCACCTCGCCTACGGCACGCGCGAACCGAACGACATCGCCTACTACCCCGAGACGGGAGAGATCCTCCTGCGCGGCGTGGGCGTGACGCTGAAGGCGCAGTAGGCTCTGGCGGTGACCGAGGACTGGCGGGTGACCGCGACGCTCGACGAGGAAGGCCTCGTCGGGCGCCTGCTCGATCGCCTTCGCCGCCACGAGGTCGAGGACGCCGTGGTCGCGCGGCTCGGCGGGCGTGTCGTCGTCACCACGGGCCCCTCCCATGTCTTCGTGTACTCGGACAGCCCGGAAGCCGCACGCGAGGCAGAGCACCTCCTGCGCGAGGTTTCGGCGGCGCACGGCATCACCGCCGACGTCGCCGTCCACCGCTGGCATCCCCTGGAGGAACAGTGGGAGGACGCGACCGTGCCCTTGCCTCAGACCGAGGAAGAACGAGACGTCGAGCGCAGGCGCCTGGAGGAGCAGGAGACGGAGCAGTCCCAGCGGACCGGACTTGCGGAATGGGAGGTCCGGGTGGAGCTCGAGTCGCACGACGCTGCGGCAGAGCTCGCCGACAAGCTCGCCGAGGAGGGGCTGGAACCCGTCCGCAGGTGGACGTACCTGGTGGTCGGGGCGAACAATCGGAGCGACGCCGAGGCGTTGGCCGAGCGTCTCGAAGAAGAGGCGCCTCCCGGCAGCACGATCACCGTCGAGGGGGGCCCCGCGATGGCGCGGGAGGGAACGGCAGGGACCCTGTTCGCCGCGTGGTTCGACTAGCCGTCGAGACGCTCGAGCGCGCCCGCCAGCACGTCGACCGCGAGCTCGACGTCCTCCTCGGACAGAGCTCGTCCGGTGAGTGCGAGATGCCGCCGTCACCTCGCCGACCGTGGCGACCGCGCCGTACGACCGACCCCCGCTTCGCCCGCTCGACCGCCTCGATCGCGGCGACGCCGCCGAGGGCGCCGTCGAACTCGAGCCGCTCCATCACGCGCACCGGGCGATGGTACGGCAGGCCGAACCCCCAGACGCCTGGCAGCCCTATTCCCGCGAGCGGCGCGGTCGAGGACGATCCGCGCAGCGAAAGCCCGAACGACCGAAAGGAGGAAGGCGACATGAACCCCTACGACGTGACGAGCTCCTTCGTCCGCATCGTCGACGCAGACCCCCGGCAGGCCCGCGAGGTGCTGACCCGGATCGACCCGATGCGCTCGCTCGCCGACCGCCTCTCGGCGCTCGGGCTGGACGACCGGACGATGTGGGCCAACGGCGACGACGAGCTGACGTACCGCCTGGTCTGGCGCTTCGGCGACGACCGCGGAAGCGCGATGCTCGACTGGCGGCTGACGATCGACCGCGACGCCGCCGGGCGGACGGTGCTGAACGTGAAGCTGGCCGGCCGCGGGAGCGACGCCGCCGCGAGGGCCCGCGTGCTCTCGAGCTGGATGCTCCTCGAGGAGCTCGCCGAGAACCACACGCGCCGCCTGGCGCGCACCGTCGACGAGTTCGTCAACGCGGACGACTACGAGCACGACCTCGCCGCCGACCCGCCACAGCTCCTCAGGGTGGTCTAGCGGCGGGGATCGCCGAGCTGTTTCCCTAGAGCCCGAACGGATTGATCGGCTTCGGGCTGGTGTTGACGATCACGCTCTTCGTCTCCAGGTACAGGTCGAGCGTCTCGAGCCCGAGCTCGCGGCCGAAGCCGGACTGCTTGTAACCGCCGAACGGGATTCCGGGGAACGCCGTGTACGGCATATTGATCCCGATGGTGCCGGACCTGATGCGCGCCGCGAGCCGGTGGCCGCGCGCCGGGTCGCCCGTCCAGACCGTCGCCACAAGCCCGTACCGGACGTCGTTGGCGATCCTGATCGCGTCGGCCTCGTCCTCGAACGGGATCACCGTCACAACCGGCCCGAAGATCTCCTCCTGCGCGACCGTCATCGAGCTGTCGACCTGCGCGATCACGGTCGGCGGGTAGAAGGCGCCTGCCCCGTCCGCGGGCTCGCCGCCGAGCACGACCTCGGCGCCCTCGCCGCGCCCCTGCTCGACGAAGCCGTGGACCTTCTCCCGGTGCTCGGTCGAGATCAGCGAGCCGACCTGGGTCTCGGGGTCGAGCGGGTCGCCGAGCTTCAGGGTTCGCGCCTTGTCCGCGAACTCGGAGACGAAGTCGTCGTAGAGCGGGCGCTCGACGAGCACGCGCGAGCGCGCCTCGCAGCTCTGGCCGGCCGAGTAGAAGATCGACCAGACGGAGCTCGGAATCGCGCTGGCGAGGTCGGCGTCGGCGAAGACGAGGTTCGGGCTCTTGCCGCCAAGCTCGAGGGTCAGCCGCTTCACCGGGTCCGCCGCCAGCCGCATGATCTCCGACCCCGTCGCCGTCGACCCGGTGAAGGCCACCTTGTCGACGCCCGGGTGACGCACGAGATAGGCCCCGGTCGTCGGCCCCGGGCCGGGGACGACGTTGATCGACCCGGGGGGAAAACCGACCTCGGTCGCGAGCTCCGCGAGCCGCAACGCCGTCAGGGGCGTCTTCTGGTCGGGCTTGAGGACGATCGAGCAGCCGGCCGCGAGCGCCGGCGCGAGCTTCCAGGTCGCCATCATCAGCGGGTAGTTCCACGGCACGATTGCCCCGACGACGCCGACCGGCTCCTTCAGCGAGTAGAAGAGGAGCGAGCCTCCGATCGGGTTCGAGCGTCCGCCGATCGTGGCGATCGCAGCGCCGTAGAAGCGGAAGTTCTCGACCGCCTGGAAGAGCTCTGCCTTGACCGACGAGATCGCCTTGCCGACGTTGCGCGTCTCGAGCTCGGCGAACTCGCCGCGGTTGTCGGTGATCGAGTCCGCGAGCGCGTGCAGGAGCCGCGAGCGCTCCGTGGGGGAGGTCTTCCCCCAGTCGCCCGCCAGTGCGCCGCGGGCCGCCTCGACCGCGCTGTCGACCTCGGCCTCGCCGGCCAGCTGGACGGTCGCCAGCGGCCGGCCCGTGGCCGGCTCGACGAGCTCGCGGGACTCCGAGCCCTCGACCTGCTCGCCGCCGATGAAAAGACCCGCCTCGCGCTCCGCGGTCGCGCTCACGGGTTTGACGATACCGAGGGCAGCAAGTCGGAAACGCGGATGTGCTCGGTCAGCAGCTGCGCGAACCGGCGTCGGTCGCCGCCGACCCAGCGCCGGCACAGGTCACCGCCGGCCGAGTAGTTGATCACGTACGCACGCCAGGTCGGGTCGGTGACGAAGCGGACGCTCTGCGCGGCCTGCTCCGGCGCGACGAGCCCCCACCGCTCCAGGTAAGCCTGCGCCTCCTCCGGCGACGCGCCGTCCTCGTGGATCATCAGTGCCGCATCGAGCCCGAGCCGCCGCAGCGGACCTCGAGCCACACGAACTGCGCGTTCTGCCGCGAAATCGTACTCGATTCCGTGCCGACTGAGCGCGTCCGCCAGCCGGGCGCCGACGTCGCCGTCGAGGACGACCGACGGGCCGGTCTCCGCAACCCCCTCCTGGAGCAGCGCGGCCGGCGTCGGCACGAGCTGGATCGACTCCTCGAGCTCGCCGCGCTCGCGGATGAACCGCTGCTCCTTGAGCGCGTGCTCCGTGTGGTGGCCGGGGTAGACCTCGTGAGCGGCCAGCTCGACGAGGTCGTCGGGGATGTCCGGCTGGTCGAGGTTGACGACGACCCGGCTGCGGAGCCCGCCGAGGTAGTAGTTGAACGCCCACCACGGCTCGTCCCGGACCCCCTCCACGACGAGCCCCTCTCCCTCCGGCAGCCCGACCACCCGCACGGTCTCTGCCCGCAGGATCTCGACCACGTCTCGCAGCGCAGGGACGACCTTCTCGGCCGGGACGAGCCGGCTCTCGCGCCATTCCCGATACCGCCTTCCGAGGTCCCCCTTCCCCGGAAGCAGCTCCTCGAGCCGCTCGTGGGCCGAGTCGTAGGTCGTGGTGTCGCCGCGCTCGGGGCGAACGCCGTAGGAGCCTTCGACCTCCTCCGAGTACGAGAGCTCCGCCCCGGAGAGCACCCCAGCATACGTCCGCAGTCCGCGAACCTGATCCTGCAGCCACCCGTCCTCGAGTGCGCCGAGGAGCGCGTCGGCATCCGTGACGAGCGCCGCCGGGTCGGCGAGCGGCTCGGCGTCCACCTGCTCCTTCAGCTCGGGCGGTCCGTGGTACGCGTCGACGAGGCCGTCGACATGGCGGCCGAGCCGCAGCCCGAGGAGGATGTAATCCTCGGCCGCGCTCACGATTCACGCTCGAACAGCGCCGCCTGGCCCTGACCGACGCCGACGCACATCGTCGCCACTCCAAAGCGTCCGCCGCGGCGGCGCAGCTCGTGCAGCAGCGTGACGACGAGCCGCGCGCCGCTCATCCCGAGCGGGTGGCCGATCGCGATCGCCCCGCCGTTCACGTTCACCTTCGCCGGGTCGAGCCCGAGGTCACGGATGACGGCGAGGCTCTGGGAGGCGAACGCCTCGTTCAGCTCGACCAGGTCCAGTTGGCCCGCGTCGATTCCGACCCGTGCCAACAGCTTCCTCACGGCCGGGACCGGACCGATTCCCATCACTCGAGGGTCGACGCCCGCGACCGCCGAGCCGACGAAGGCGCCCAGCGGCTCCGCGCCGAGCCCCCGCGCCCGCTCCTCGCTCGCGATCACGAGCGCCGCGGCGCCGTCGTTGATCCCGCTCGAGTTGCCGGCCGTGACCGTTCCTCCCTCCCTGAACGCGGGCTCGAGCGCGGCCAGCTTGTCCGTGTCCGTGTCGGGCCGGGGATGCTCGTCGCGGTCGAGCTCTGCGACCGGGACGAGCTCGTCCGCGAAGCGCCCGTCGGCGTCGGCCGCCGCCCACCGGCGCTGCGACTCGAGCGCGAAGGCGTCCTGGTCCTTGCGCGAGACGCTCTCCTGCTCGGCGACGTTCTCTCCCGTCTCGCCCATCGACTCGAGTGGGAACATCGCCTCCATCCTCGGGTTGGGAAAGCGCCAGCCGAGCGTCGTGTCCCAGGCCGTCCGGTTCCCGCGCGGGAACCCGCGCTCAGGCTTGGCCATCACGAAAGGCGCGCGCGTCATCGACTCGACCCCGCCCGCGACGAAGAGGTCGCCGTCGCCCGCGACGACGGCGTGACAGGCGCCGACGACGGCCGACAGGCCCGAGGCGCACAGGCGGTTGACCGTGACGCCGGCGACCTCCTGCGGCAAGCCCGCGAGCAGCGCCGCCATCCGCGCGACGTTGCGGTTGTCCTCGCCGGCCTGGTTGGCGCAGCCGAGCCAGACGTCCTCGATCTCGGCGGCCGGCACGCCTGCACGCTCGACGGCGGCGGCGATCGCGGTCGCGGCGAGGTCGTCCGGCCGCACCTCCGCGAGCCCGCCGCCGTAGCGGCCGACCGGGGTGCGAACGGCGGAGAGGATCACGGCCCGGGGCACAACCGGCCAGTCTAGAAGCCGGTCGTGCCCCTGCCGCGCTACTCAGTAGCCGTACCCGCCTGGGGAGGGCGACGGCTTCGGCGCCGCCCTGGCGCCGACCGTGGTCGCGTGCCAGACACCGACGTCCCTGAAGCCCTCGCCGCGGACGTCGCCGCGCCTGGTGTCCTGGGCGAAGGTGTACAGCGGTGCGCCCTTGTAGGTGACCTGCATCCGGCCGTCGGGCCGCCTGACCGTTCCGAGCGGGACCCGTGCGGAGGGCCTTTGTCCCCTCGGGACGACCAACGGGTGCCACAGAGAGCGGCACGTGGCGTCGGTGCAGACGAAACGCCCGCGTCGCTCGGCGCTGAGGTTGTAGAGGGTCCGACCGCTTCGATTGACGAGAATCGTCGCGTTCAGCCGTGCGTTGTGGGCCGTGGTGACGAGCGGCGTGGGGGCTGCGAAGGCCGTCGTCGCCAGCACAGCCGAGACGGCCAGGACTGCAGCGGTCCACGCGGCCGCTCGCTTGAGGGTGATGCTCATCTGAGGCTCCTTTCCGAACCGACCCCGTCATCTGCGAGTACGGGCGGAACGGCCGGCCGGATTCGTCAGCCGACGAAGTCGACCTGGACGGGACGGTCGAAGGCGCCGATCGCCTCGCCGCGCCGGAGCAGCTCGCGGACGGCGGCGCGGCCCTCCTCGCCGTAGTCCTGCGTAAGCTCGTTCACGTACATGCCGACGAACCGGTCCCCGAGCGAGAGGTCGAGCCCGCGCCCGAACTGGAGCGCGTAGCGCATCGCCTCCTCCCGGTTGGCCAGCCCCGTCGCGATCGACTCCGCGAGCACCTCAGAGAGGTCGTGCAGCTTCTCCCCGCCGAGGTCTCGGCGGGCGACGTTCGCCCCCAGCGGCAGGGGTAGCCCCGTCTCGAGCAGCCACCACTCGCCGAGGTCGACGGCCTTCTGCAGACCCTCGTCGGCGTACGTCAGCTGGCCCTCGTGGATCAGCAGCCCCGCCTCCGCCTCGCCGTCCCGGACCGCCTCGAGGATCTCGTCGAAGGGCAGCACGCGGTAGCGGAAGTCGCCGAGGTAGAACCGGAGGACGAGGAAGGCGGTCGTCATCGCCCCGGGCACGGCGATCTCGACGTCGCGCAGCTGCTCCTTGGTCGACTCGCCACGTGTGACGACGACGGGGCCGTAGCCGTTGCCCATGCTGGCGCCGTGCGGCAGCAGCACGTAGCGGTCCTGGACGAACGGGTAGGCATGCAGCGAGATCGCCGTCACCTCCAGCCGTCCCTCGAGCGCCCACTCGTTCAGCGTCTGGATGTCGCGCAGAACGTGCTCGAACTCGAAGCCGCGGGTGTCGATCCGGTCCACGGCGAGCGCCCAGAACATGAAGGCGTCGTCGGCATCGGGACTGTGGCCGAGACGGATCAGCATCGCCGCAGCAGGCTACCTACGGCCGAAGAACCAGCGCTCCAGCGGGCCGAGGATCTCGCTGCGGCGGAACGGGGCGCAGCGGACGGTCGAGCCGTCGCCCTCGGAGACGCTGACGTCGTCCTCCAGCGTGTCGTTCGCGGCGTCGAGCGCGTCCTGGAGCTCGTAGCCCTCGAACAGGTAGTCGCCCGCGCGCGGCTCGTCGCTCGGACGATGTTGCGGATTGACCGCACGGCCGACCGCCCAGACGCCGCCCTCCTTGCGCTCGATCCAGATCACGATCCGCTCGCGCGCACCGCCGTCGTCGAAGCCGTCGATCACGCGCTCCGCGAACCGGCCCGCCTGCGACTTCCTGGGCAACCGAGCAAGGATACAATCGCCCGAGTGGGGGCGATCGGCAGGTTCTTCCGCGGGGTCTTCTCGTTCCTCGGCTCGAGCTCGGGGAAGCAGGACAGCGTCGCCGCCTACATCGTCCGCGAGCACGACCGCGGGCGGACGATGGCAGACATCCTCGACGACCCCTACGTCCTCAACCGCTGCACGCCGAGGGAGCTGGACCGGCTGCTCGACCGCCCCGACCTGATCGCGGCGATCGGCGACGACATGGCCGAGGCCCGCGCAGCCCTACCGGGCGCCGGCGCCGGCTAGCTCCACCACCCGCGCGGCGACCGCGAGGTCCCACGCCGCGAGGCCGTTCGACTTGAAGACGACGATGTCGTCGTCGGCCTGACGGCCCGGCAGCCCGCCGGCGACGACCTCCTGGAGCTCGTGCACCTCGAGCCAGTCGAGCACGCCTTGCTCCACCGGCTCGATCAGGTCTCCCGACTCGATCTTCGCGTCCGCCAGCGAGTCGCAGCACACGAGCGCCGCCCGCTCGAGCACCGCATTGTCGAGCTCGCGTGCCTGCGGCCGGTTCGCCCCCGCGGCGCAGACCACCGCGCCCGGCCGCAGCCACTCGCCGCGCAGTACCGGATCGCGCGAGGTCGTGATCGTGACGACGACGTCCGCGCCGGCCGGATCCCGGTGGCTCTCGCCGGCCTCCGCGCCGACCTCGCGGCAGAACTCCGCGAGCCGCTTCTCGCTGCGGCAGAAGGCGACGACCTGCGCGATTCCCGGTAGCGCCTCCCGGATGCACGCGACCTGCGAGCGCGCCTGCCATCCGCAGCCGATCACGCCCAGCGTGCGGGCGCCGGGCCGCGCGAGGTACTTCGCCGCCACCGCCGACGCGGCGCCCGTGCGCAGCTGGCCGAGCCGGTCGGCGTCGATCAGCGCCCTGGTCTCGGCGCCGTCGAAGAGGACGACGACGAACGCCGCGCCTTCCTCCCGCGCGGTGTAGGTCTTCACGCAGGCGAGGCCGCGTCCGCGGTCGACCGCGGACATGACCGCGAGGGCACCGCCGTCGAGCCGGACACGGTACCGCGGTACGTTCTCGATCTCGCCGGCGGCGAGGCGACGGAACGAGTCCTCGACCGCCTCGACCGCGTCGGCGGGGGTGAGCAATCGGGCGACGTCGGCTTCTGAGAGGTTCAGCGCCAGGCCGAGAGTCTAGGAGGACTTCTGCTTCGGGATGATGCTGATCGAGCCGCTCGTCTCCAGGACCGCCCACTCGATCTCCTCGATCGAGGTCAGCTGCTGGTGGCGCGCCTGGACCAGCACCTCCTGGACCGTCAGCCGCTCCCGCCTCATGTTTCGCTCGAGCGGCTTCCCGTCCTGGACGACGATGATCGGCTCGCCTTCGAGCGCCGGGCGGAGCTTCGGGAACCGGTAGCTGAGAAACGAGACCAGCACCTGCAGAATCGCGAACGTCCCGACGACGATGAGCGCGCCCGTCACGGAGTAGTCGTCCTGCGTCAGACCCTGCTGCATCGCGTCCCCGATGACGATCAGCAGGATCAGGTCGAACGGCTCGAGCGAGGAGAGCTCGCGCCGCCCGATGATCCGCGTCAACAGGTAGACGAAGAAGAACAGAACGACGGCTCGGATCGCGAGGTCCATGGGTTACGGGAAGACGGTCACCTTCCGGTCGATCTTGGTCAGGAACCGCTTGCCGTCGTAGAGCCGGACGTCCTGACTGCGCCGGCCGACGTTCGTCGGGTTGACCTGGGACTGCATGTAGAGCACGTACTTCTGCCCCGCCGGGATGTGGCCGAGCTCGAGCACGAGCTTCCCGTCGTGCGAGCCCTCGCTCACCGGCGACGGCTCGATCGTGTTGATCGTGAAGCCCTCCATCCAGCCGCGGTCGAGCTCGAGCGTTGCCTTCTTCAGCTCCCTCCTGGCGGTGACCGTGAAGCGGGCCTCGAAGAGCAGGCCACCGCGAAGGTGCGACGTCGTGTACAGCTCGAGCTGGGCGGGCGCCGCGGTCGCCGTCTCGACGTGCGGTCGCTGGCCGAAGACGTTCAGGAGCGCGAGCAGCGGCACGAGGCCGATCACGGCGAGGAGGAAGCGCCGGATCCAAACCTGGTGTCGCCTGCCGACGAGGTCCCGGTGTCGCCGCAGAACCAGCCCGTCGGGGATCTGGTTCGACATCCCAGCGAATCAACGGCCGAGGCGGGCGGAAAGTTACGCAGTCCGCTGCAACGAGGACCACGTCGACGCGCGTCGGTCGGCGGGAGAGTGCGCCCGGCAAGATTCGAACTTGCGGCCTCTGCCTCCGCAGGGCAGCGCTCTATCCCCTGAGCTACGGGCGCCTGGGAGGGGTCAGTGTAGCCGCGCCGGGGCGCCGCCGACGCTCAGCTCCGCGGCGTCGGGCACCTCGGCTCGCACGTAGCCGAGCGCGACTCCGGGCACCGCGCTCGTCACCCGCCCGACCGTCTTTCCATCCCACTCGACCTCGTCCCCCGGGCGCGCCTCGTCGGCCTCGAGCACGCGCAGGCGCCGGTTGACATGACCACGGTGGCGAAGGCGCGCGATGGGCTCCTGTCCGGGGTAGCAGCCCTTCGTGAACGAGATGTGCGTCTCGTCGAGCCCTGCCTCGGCGGGAAGGATCGAGGCGTCGAGCTCCTTGCCCCACGCCGGGATCCCGGCTTCGATCCTGGCTCGCTCGACCTCCTCCGCGTCCAGGGTCGGGTCCAGGCCGGCGTCCAGTACCTCGACGGTCCCCGGCAGCTCGCCCGGCAGCCCCCCGGCCTCGCCGAACACGAGCACGGACGTGTGCTCCTCGAGCTCGATCTCGCACTTCGCCGCGAACCGCGAACGCAGGAGCTGCGCGCGCACGGCGTCGCCCAGCTCGGGCTCGGTCAGGAGGAGAAAGTCCTCGGAGCCGCGGCGCCACACGCGCAGCGGCGCGATCAGGCGGCTCTTCGGCGTCAGCAGCAGGGCGTCGACGACCTGCGCGGCGGTGACGTCGTTCGAGAGCATCCGCTGGAGGTAGTCCTCGGCGTCCGGTCCGGCGACGCGGACATAGGCACGCGGGCGGCGCGCGATCCCCTGGAGTGAAACGCGAAGCAACCCCGTTAGTCTAGGCAGCGTGCCCCTGTTCAGATCGAAGGCGGAGGAGAAAGTTGCCCAGGCAGGCTACGCCCCGGCGCGGCTTCCGCCGGGGCAGTACCTGACCGAGAAGTGGCCGGTGCTGCACGCGGGCACCGTCCCGACGATCGACCTCGCCACCTGGGACTTCACGGTCACCGGCGAGGTCGAGCGGGACCTCACGCTGACCTGGGAGCAGCTGCTCGAGCTCCCGAGCCGCGAGGTCACCGTCGACATCCACTGCGTCACGCGCTGGAGCCGCTTCGACACGACCTTCAGGGGCGTCCACTGGAGCGAGCTGGCGAAACTCGTCTCGCCGAAGCCGAGCGCACGGTTCGTCATCGCGCACGCCGAGCAGGGCTTCACCTCGAACATGCCGATCGAGGCGATCGAGGACCAGAACGCGCTGATCGCCTACGAGGCCGACAGCGAGCCGCTCACCCCCGAGCACGGCTGGCCGCTGCGGCTGCTCGTCCCGAGCCGGTACTTCTGGAAGAGCGCAAAGTGGCTGCGCGGGCTCGAGCTGCGGTCGACCGACGAGGCGGGGTTCTGGGAGCGCTACGGCTACCACAACGACGCGGACTACTGGAAAGAGGAGCGCTACAGCTTCTAGTAGCCGTACCCGCCGGTGGTCGTGGTCGAGGACGACGTACTCGGCGGCGGCCCCGGCATCGCGCCGTGCGGCCCCGCGATCTGCCCACGGATCTCGCCGCCCGGGTTCCTCGCGGTATGCACGTTGACGTAGGCGCCGCGGGAGAGAAGCGCCGAGCGCACCCTCGCCGTCACCGTCGCCTTCCCGTGCGCGCCGGAGCGGCAGGGGCCGCACAGCGGCACCACGACCGGCCCTGCGACGCGCTGCCGGCCGAGGTGGACGTGGGCGGCGAGCGCCCTGCCGCTGAGGCGCGAGAACGTGAGCCGCCAGGTGAGCGACCGCCCGGCCAGCGTCGCCGTGAACAGACCGGCGCCGCGCGCGGCCGCCCTGGGTGCGGGCGTCTCCTGCGCCGCATCGAGCCGCGCGGTCAGCTTCACGGCCGACCCGCCGCCCGCGAGGCTGAAGCCGGCGGCGAAGGCCGCACAGACGAGGAGGCCGCCGAGGACGACTGCCCGCATGACCATCGATACGCGGAACGGCGGACGGCGGATTGCCGCTCAAGCAGCTTGCAGCGGCGGCCGATAGACGGCTCAGACCCACCTCCCTCCGGAGTGCGCAGAAGGGCCGGCGACTGCCGGCCCTTCGCGTTCCTGCAAAGCCGCGAGGCGGCTTTCTACATCATCCCCTCCATGCCGCCCGGCATGCCGCCCGCCATCGCGGGCTGCTTCTCGGGAGCCTCGGCGACGATCGCCTCGGTGGTGAGGATGTTCTTCGCGATCGACGCCGCGTTCTGCAGCGCCGAGCGGGTGACCATCGTCGGGTCGATGATCCCGGACTTGACCAGGTCCTCGACCTCGCCGGTCTCGACGTTCAGGCCCCGCCCGGCCGCAGCGGAGCGGACCTGCTGGACGACGACCGAGCCCTCGAGGCCCGCATTGAACGCCAGCTGGCGGAGCGGCTCCTCGAGCGCGCGCACGATGATCTGGGCGCCGGTCCGCTCGTCGCCCTCGCCCTTGCCGAGCGAGTCCTTGACCGCGTCCGCCGCGTTCAGCAGAGCGACGCCGCCTCCCGGGACGATGCCCTCCTCGAGGGCGGCCCGGGTGGCCTGCAGCGCGTCCTCGACGCGGTGCTTCTTCTCCTTCATCTCGGTCTCGGTGGCCGCTCCGACCTTCACGACCGCGACGCCGCCGGCCAGCTTGGCCAGCCGCTCCTGCAGCTTCTCGCGGTCGAAGTCCGAGTCGGTGTTCTCGATCTCGTTCTTGATCTGGTTGATGCGGCCCTTGATGGCGTCGCCGTCACCGGCACCGTCGATGATCGTGGTCGAGTCCTTGTCGACGACGACCTTGCGGGCCTTGCCGAGCTGCTGAAGCTTCGTGTTCTCGAGCTTCAGGCCCATCTCCTCGGTGATCACCTCGGCGCCCGAGAGGATCGCGATGT
>JBKPRD010000060.1:0-28619 GCA_046734415.1 Actinomycetota bacterium
CCCGTGGGGACACCTGGTTTTAAGCCAGGCGCGTATCACCAGTTTCGCCACCCCGGCGGGCACAGGGTAACCCGGCCGGCGGGGCGCGTCAGGCGTTCGGGCCCGTTCCCTCCTGGTCGGCCGAGAGCGGAATGCCCTCGGGCCCGTGGCCGCGGTACGCGTCGCGGAACGTCGTGAAGGCCTTCTCGTCGAATCCGGGGCAGACGGCGATCTTGCCGACGCCGTAGTAGCCGTTCCTGTAGTAGCGGGACGGATCGCCCGTCCACGCCGTCAGCGCGATCTTGTTGCCGAGGCCGGCGATCGGGGTGCCGAACGTCCCGGTCGGCTCCTCGAGGTAGAAGTCCTCCAGCTTCGAGACCGTCGTCGGCGGCGCCTTCGGGCCCCACCAGATGATCACGCCGCCGTGCTCCTCGTTGTGGACGACCATCCGCGGGTTCACCGGCTGTCTGTAGAAGCCCCAGACCGCCCACAGCCCGTAGTGGCTCCCGCCCGAGGGCGGGAAGGTGCTCCACTTCACCTTGCTGCTCAGCGTCGGCACGTCGAGGTGGTAGCCACTGTTGGCCTTGTGTACGGGCGGAAGAACGGGCTTGCTCTGGAAGGTGCAGCCGGCCGCCTCCATCGCCGCCGCGACCTTCTGATCGCTGCTCGCTCCCGGCGTGCCGCTCTTTCCGCCCGCGAGGACGACGACCAGGACGACGACGACCGCCACAGCCGCGACGCCTGCGGCGCCGTACAGGAGCATCCGCCTGCGGTCGGCGGTCAGCCCGCCGCCGCCCGTGTGGCGCTGCTTCGGCGCCTGGACGCGGCGAGGCGGAGCCGGTGTGCGGGCTTTCTTCTTCGCCACGGCGGGCCAGCGTATCAGGCGGCCGTCAGCGCTCCGGCGCCGAAGAATTCGGCGACGGCGGCACGGTCGGCGGTCACCGGACAGGCCGGGAGCGACTCGAGGAACGCGCGTCCGTAGGCGCTCGAGCGTAGGCGGGGATCGAGGATCGCGATCACCCCGCGGTCCGAGTGCGAGCGGATCAGGCGGCCGAATCCCTGCCGCAGCTGGAGCACCGCCGCGGGCAGCGTGTACTCCCGGAACCAGTCGCCCCCGAGCGCCGCGATCCGTTCGCAGCGCGCCTCCACGAGCGGGTCTCCGGGAGCCGCGAACGGAAGCTTGTCGATCACGAGCAGCGACAGGGACTCGCCGGGGACGTCGATCCCCTGCCAGAACGTCGAGGTCGCGACCAGCACTGACGCGACCTCCTGGCGGAAGCGCTCGAGCAGGCGTTCGCGTGGCGCCTCGCGCTGCACGAGCACCTCGTAGGGAAGGAGGCCGCGGATTCCGGCCGCGATGGCGGCCAGCGCCCGGTAGGAGCTCGTCAGGACGAGGGCGCGTCCGCCGGAGATGCGGCAGAGCGCGGCCACTTCCTCGATCAGCCGGTCGCGCGCCTCGCTCGCGCGTGGGTCGGGCACGTCCCGCGGGAGGTAGAGCAAGGCCTGCTCGCGGAAGTCGTATGGAGAGCCGACCGCGAGCTCGTGCGCCTCGGCCAGGCCGAGCCGGTCGCGGACGAACCCGAACTCCGCGCCGACGGTCAGCGTCGCCGAGACCAGGATCGACGTCGGGCCGGCTTCCCACATCAGCTCTGACAGCGCGCGGCCTACGTCGACCGGCGCCCAGGCGAGCAGGTCCGGTTCGGCCCAGACGACGCGGTTGCCGTCGTCCGGCTCGAGGCACGCCTCGACGTCGGCCGCGACGCGCACCGCGCGGGCCGCAACGGCGTCGAGCTCGTCCTTCTTCCCCGTCAGCGCTGCGGCGAGCTCGCTGAGCCGGATGCGGAGGTCGTCCGCGGGCGGCGCCGGCACCTCGCGCAGCCGCCGCCTCCCTGCGCTCGGCGCGACGGCCCCGAGGAGGCGGAGTCCGGCAGCCTCGACGCGGTCGACGGCCCGAGCCGGAACGGGCACGGCAGCCTCGCGGCAGGCTCGGTCGACGTCGCGCAGCAGGCGGTGGATCACCGGACCGCTGATCCGGCCGCCGAGCCAGGTCGCCGCCGACTCCTCCAGCCGGTGCGCCTCGTCGAAGATCACCGCGTCGTGCTCCGGGAGAACGGCAGGCGCGTCGGTGCGGCTGCGCAGGCCTAGGTCGGCGAAGTAGAGCGCGTGGTTGGCGATCACGAGCTGCGCATGCGAGGCCCGCTCGCGCGCCGCCTCGGAGAAGCACGTGCCGGCGAACGCGCAGAAACGGCCGAGGCAGCGGTCGGCCCCGACGGCGATCTCCGACCAGACGGGGTCCGGCGGCTCGAGGTCGAGCTCGGCCCGGTCGCCGGTCTCCGTCGTCTCGATCCATCCGCGCATCGAGTCGAACGCGGCGGCGTCCTCGGCGCGCGGGAAGAGCTGGCCGCCCAGGAGCTCGAAGCCGTGCAGGCCGTGGCGGCAGAGGTAGTTCTGTCGGCCCTTGAGCACTGCGACGCTGATCTCGCGCCCGAGCGCGGCCGCGGCCACGGGCACGTCCTTGGTCAGCAGCTGCTCCTGGAGAGCCTTGGTCGCGGTCGACACGACGACGCGCCGGCCGGACTCGAGCGCCGGGATCAGGTAGGCGAGGCTCTTGCCCGTGCCGGTACCGGCCTCGGCGAGCAGGTGCTCCTCGAGCGAGAGCGCGGATTCGACAACGGCCGCGAGCGCCGCCTGCTCGGGCCGCGGTTCGTATCCGGGCAGAACCTGCTCCAGTCGCTCGCCCGGGCCGAAGAATCCGTCCACCCGGGGAAGCGTAGGGACGGCCGCGGCCGGAGGAACGTGTGTTCGTATACCGGCACGGAAAATGGTCGCTCTTTGCGCATTTTTCGGGCTTGACAGCCCCCGCCGATCCGTATTAGTGTCCTGCGCGTCAGATCCGGTAGGCCTTCGGGCTCGCCGGATCTGGCATTTTTTGTGCCCCTCGTCGATACTCCCGTCTCGGTCCCCGGACGAAGAGGAGAGTCGCGATGGGTTTCCTTGACAAGCTGCTCGGCCGCAAGCCTGCCGACGAGCCGCAAACCGCCCCCGAGCCGGCCGCCATGCCCGAGAGCGAGACGGGCGCGGCGAAAGCCCCCGCGGCCGGCGAGCACGAGCACTCCCACGAGGGCGAGGAGGGCCACGAGCACGAGCACTAGCCGAGGCTGAGGGCCGCCCGGCCCCCGCGGCCGAACCAGCGCCGTCCGACGGCCGCGCTATGTTCCGCGGCCCATGTTGATCGGTCTGATTGTCGTCCTCGGTTGCGCCCTCGCCGTCGGCGGGGTCCTGCTCGCCCGGATGCTGCGGGCGCAGCTCGACCTGCAGCAGACGCGCCTCGACCAGGGGCTTGGTGGAATGGAGCAGCGGCTCGGCGACCTGCAGGCGCGGGTCGACGGGCGGCTCGAGGGGCTCGACGGCCGACTGCTCTCGAGCCAGCAGGCCGCGGGCCAGACGACGGCGGACATCGTCGACCGACTCGGCAAGCTCGACGGCACCGCGGCGCAGATGCTGCAGCGCGCGAACGACCTCGCGCGCCTCGAGCAGGCGCTGCGCCCGCCGAAGGCGCGAGGCGGCTTCGGTGAGATCCTGCTTGGCAAGCTGCTCGCGGACTCGCTCCCCGCGGACGCGTACCAGCTCCAGTTCACGTTCCGGTCGGGCGAGCGGGTCGACGCCGTGATCCGCGTCGAGAAGCTGCTGCCGGTCGATGCGAAGTTCCCGCTGGACAACTTCGAGCGGCTCGTCGCCGCCGCCGAGGAGGACGAGCGGCTCCTGCACGAGAAGGCGTTCGCGCGGGACGTGAAGGGCCACGTCGACGCGATCGCCTCGAAGTACGTGCGCCCGGCCGAGAACACCTTCGACTTCGCGTTCATGTACCTGCCGTCGGAGTCGGTCTACTACGAGCTCGTCAACGGCCGCACCGGCAGCCTCCATGCATACGCGCTCGAGCGGCGCGTCTTCCCAGTCTCTCCCTCCACCTTCCACGCGTTCCTGCTCGTGATCCTGATGGGCCTGCGGGGCATGCAGATCGAGCGGCACGCGCACGACGTGATGTCCTACTGCGCGGGCCTCGCGAAGGACTTCGAGCGCTTCCGCGACGACTTCGACACAGTCGGCAAGCACCTCGGGAACGCGCAGACGAGGTACGGGGCCGCCGACCGGCGCCTGGGCAGGCTCGAGGCGCAGCTGGAGCGTGCGTCCGAGTGGGACGAGGAACCGGTGCTCGAGACCCACGAGCACCCGCGGGCGATCGAGGCGGCGTAACGGGTCAGGCTTCAGCCTGACCCGTTGGGCTTCGCAACGCGCCGGCACAGGCTGAATGCCTGTCCCTAGTACCTGAGCAGCGCCCCGATCCCCTCGACAGGGTCGAGGTCGCCCCGCGTCGTCACCGCCCACACTGTGCCGCCGTTCGAGAGGGTCTGGTGGACGGCGAGGTCGAGTCCCTCGTCGGTCTGCTCCATTCTCGTCCCGTCGAGCGGGCAGGTGCCGTCCTGTGCCGCCACGCGGCCGCAGCTCGGGCACCGGAAGGCCGGGTGGCGGACGCCGTTTCGGTAGAGCAGGAGGTCGACCCGCCCGTCCGAGGCGGCTTCCAGGGTCGGCTCCCAGCCGGCGGCGGCACGGCCGTTCCGGCCTGCCTCCTCCCGCCAGCGCTCGATGGCCGCCTCCTCCTCGCGGGCGCGGAAGGCTTCGAGCGCGGGCGCCGCGGCGGCGAGCAGCTCGGGCGGGCCGGCATGTGCCTCGGCCGTCGTCCAGCCGACGATCGCGCTCCGCACTCCCTTGGAGAGGAGTTCGTCGAAGGCCGCGCGCGTCTCCTCGGAGCTGACGACGACAATTCTCTCAGTCCCTCTGCGGACGCGCCGCTCGAGCTCGTCGGCGACGCGCTGCAGGTGCTCGTGGACGAGATGGTCGATGTGCCGCTGGTAGTTCGCCTGCGACCGGCCGCCCTGGTCGTGGCGGCGCGGCTGCTCCTCGGTCAGCTCGGCGACCGGCTCGAGACGCCCCGCCCGGAGCCGGTAGAGCTCCCCGCGCTCCCGCCCGACGACTGCGACGAGCGCGCCCTCCCCCCGTCCGACGAGCGGGACGAGCGGCGTCAGGTGGAGGTCGGCGTTGATCTTGACCGCGTCGCTGACGGACTCGGTCAGCGTCAGCGGACGCCAGAGGTTGTCGCAGTCGTCGGCGAAGACCGCGAGGCCGTGCGCCCCGTCGCGGACGAGGTCGTTCTCGATGTAACCGCGGATCCGCTCGACGTCCGTGCGCAGGCTCTTGCGCTGGTCGTGGTTGAGGTCGGTGCGGTCGGCGTGCCGGCTCGCCTCCGCGAGCAGCGAGTTGACCCGCGTCGCCAGCTCGCCCGCCGTCGGCGTCACCGCCGGGTCGAGGTCGAGGTAGAAGCTGACCGCAACGCCCTTGCCCGCCCGGAAGCCCGCGAGGTCGCGCAGTGCATCCCAGCTGACGGTCGCTGCCATATCCCCGATGCCTTCCCTTGTCCTGCGACGCGCAATAGTAGTCGCCGCCTACCCTGCGGCGGTGCAGGTACACACCGTCGGCCACGGCACGCGCCCGGCGGAGGAGCTCGTCGAGGTGTTACGCGCCGCCGGAGTGCGGACGCTGGTCGACGTCCGGCGCTTCCCCGGCTCGAGGCGGAATCCGCAGTTCGGCCGGGCGGCGCTGGAGGCGACGCTCGCGGAGGCGGACATCGCCTACCGCCACGCGGAGGCGCTCGGCGGCCGGCTCACCGGCGAGCCCGGCGAGGAGCGCTTCGACTGCATCAGGGTGGCCGCCTTCCGCAGCTACGCAGCGCGGATGGGCACGCCGGCCTGGCAGGAGGCGCTGGCGGGGTCGCTCGCGCAGCCCGCTCCGTGCCTGATGTGCGCGGAGACGCTCTGGGTGCGCTGCCACCGCCGGCTGATCGCCGAGCTGCTCGCCGCACGCGGACACGAGGTCGTCCATCTGCTCGGGATCGGGCGCTCCGAGCCGCACGCGAGATGGGCCGAGGCGGAGTATCGTGACGGCCGCCTGTACCTGTGCGGCCACCTGGTCGCATGAGGAAGCATCGGCCGGGGTAGGTCGTTTAATAGAGATATGAATGAGATTCGCAACGTCATCATCATCGGCGGTGGCCCTGCCGGGTACACGGCGGCGCTCTACGCGGCGCGCGACAACATGCACCCCCTCGTGATCGAGGGCTTCCGGTGGGGCGGCCAGCTAATGATCACGAGCGAGGTCGAGAACTACCCCGGGTACCCGGACGGCGTGCTCGGCCCCGAGATGATGGCCGACTTCCGGGGCCAGTCCGAGCGCTTCGGCGCGGAGTTCGTGACCGACGACGTGACGCGCGTCGACTTCTCGGAGCAGCCGCTGCGTGTATACGTCGGCGACGACGAGTACCAGGCGAAGGCGGTGATCATCGCCACCGGCGCGACGGCCCGCCAGCTCGGGCTCGATTCCGAGCGGGCACTCCAGGGCCGGGGCGTCACCTACTGCGCAACCTGTGACGGCGCGTTCTACCGCGACCTCGAGGTGGTCGTGGTCGGCGGCGGCGACTCGGCGATGGAGGAGGCGTCCTTCCTGACGAAGTTCGCCTCGAAGGTCACGGTCGTCCACCGGCGCAACGAGTTCCGGGCGTCGCAGATCATGCTCGACCGCGCCCGTGCCAACGACAGGGTCGAGTTCGTCACGCCGGCCGTCGTCGAGGAGGTCCTCGCCGGCGAGGACGGGAAGATGTCCGGCGTCTTGCTGCGCGACCTCGAGACGGGCGAGACGCGCGAGCTGGAGGCGAACGGCCTGTTCGTCGCGATCGGCCACGACCCGACGACCGAGCTCTTCCTCGACCAGCTCGACCACGACGAGGCGGGCTACCTCGTCACGAAGCACGGCTCGACCGAGACGAACGTGCCCGGCGTCTTCGCCGCCGGCGACGTCCAGGACCACACGTACCGGCAGGCGATCACCGCCGCCGGCTCCGGCTGTATGGCCGCGCTCGACGCTGAGCGGTACATCGCGGCGCTCGAGGGCCACGCCGGCACGGCGCTGACCGCGCCGCGACCGGAAGCGGCCGAGGTCTAGCCGACCCCCGAGCTACGCTCGCCCGCGATGGGAGTGGGCGACCGCTGGATCGACCTGCTCGATCCGACCCCGGAGGAGCTCGCGGCGAACCTGCCGCGCGAGGTTCACGAGCGCGCAGCGGAGCAGCTCCTCGCACCGGCCCAGCACGAGGACGACCCCCGGCCGAAGCTGGAGTCGCACGGCGACTACGTATTCGGGATCTTCCTCGTGCCGGTCGTCGTCCCAGAGGAAGACGTCGTCTATTACCAGGAGATCGACGTGGTGATGACCCGCGACGTCTTCGTCACGGTGCGGAAGACGCCCACCGACGGACGCCCGCCATGGGACCCGGGGCCGGCACAGGAGGCCTGCCGCGACCAGGACAACGTCGCGATGATCGCCTACCACCTCGTCGACGACATCGCCGAGGGCTTTCTCGACCTCGTGGACGATGTCAACTTCGAGATCGACGAGCTCGAGGACCACGTCGAGGATTGGAACGCGGAACGGATCCGCACCCGCCTCTCTGCGCTCCGCCACGACCTGCTCCACATTCGCCGGACGCTGGCGCCGACGCGGGACGCGATCCGCGAGATCGTCGACAACCGGATCGAGTTCTCCGGGGACGAGGTCTTCACGCACGACGTCGAGCTCAACTTCGGGAACGCGTACGACAAGCTGCTCCGCGCCGCCGACAACCTCGAGCTCGCCCGCGACCTCGTCGCAGGTGTGCGCGACTACCACCAGGCGAAGATCGCGAACGACCAGAACGATGTGATGAAGCGGTTGGCGGTGATCGCGACCATCTTCCTGCCGCTCGCATTCTTGACCGGATTCTTCGGCCAGAACTTCTCGTACCTCGTCTTTCACATCGAGCCTGGGCGAGGACCGTTCCTGTTCCTGGGCGTCGGGCTCGAGCTCGCCGCGGCGATCGGACTCTTCACGCTGATCAAGTGGAAGCGCTGGCTGTAGCAAGCGCCTGGCTACCCTGATTCGGTGCCCTTCTACATCTGCCCGAACTGCAAGGACCGGTCGATCGACGTCGACGGTTTCGAGGGGATGTCGCAGGAAGCGGTCGCCTGCCACCGGTGCGGGTTCGGCTTCCTGTTCGAGCTGATGGACGACTACTACCCCGGCCCGAACACGGGCCTCATCGTCTGCGACCAGGAGGGACGGATCCTCGCGCTCGGCCGGGGCGTGTTCGAGCTGACGGGCTGGGGCGAGGGCGAGCTGATGGGCGAGGACGTCGTCGCCGGGCTCGGGCTGGGCGGATTCGAGCAGGAGCAGAACCCGGTCGCGCTGGCCCTCGAGTGGGGAGTACGCCGACTCGGCGAGCCGCTCGAGCTGCGGACGAAGGCGGGCGTCGTCAAGCCCGTGATCGCCGACCTCTTCCCGGCCTACGACGCAGACGGCGGACTGCTCGTCGCGATCAGCCCGCGCTGAGCACGAAGCTGCGCGCCTTCTCCGTCGCCTGCGCCTCGACGAAACCCGCGCGCAGGAGCGCGTGCGCCGAGGGCTCGTTGTCGCGCGCGACGAGCGCCCGCACCTCCTCGACCTCCTCCTGAGCCAGCGCCCAGCCGGAGAGCGCGCGAATCGCCTCCGTTGCGTATCCATGGCGGCGAGCCGCGGGGACGATTGCGTAGCCGATCGCCACCTTGCCCGACGCAGGCGGGCCGACGAAGCCGATCTCGCCGATCACGAGACCGTCCTCCCGCCGGACGACGAGCGAGAAGCCGAAGCGCTCGTTGCCGTGCCGGAGAAAGAGGCCGAGCCCGTCGTAGGTGTCCGGCAGCGGGTAGCCCTCCGCGAACGGCCACGCGCGAAGGGTCCCGCCCCCACGGATCGCGCGAGCCTCGTCGGCCGTCAGCGGATGGAGCAGCAGCCGACTCGTCGTCAGCTCTGGCACCGTCACACGCGGGAGGAGGGACAGAGGTCGCTGAGCACACATTCCTCGCAGCGCGGCGCGCGGGCGAGGCACACCCGGCGGCCGTGCCAGATCAGCAGATGCGGGAAGATGGCCCAGTCCTCGCGCGGGACGATCCCCTGGAGGTCGCGCTCGATCTTCACGGGGTCGTCGTCGCGTGTCAGACCGAGCCGCTGGGACAGCCGGCGAACGTGCGTGTCGACGACGATCCCCTGCGGCTCGCCGAGCTCCGCGGCGACCACGTTCGCCGTCTTCCGCGCGACGCCTGGCAGCTGCACGAGCTCTTCGAGGCGGCGCGGCACCTCTCCGTCGTGCACCTCGATCAGGCGCTGCATCGTGCCGCGGAGCGCCTTCGCCTTCTGCCGGAAGAACCCGGTCGCGTAGATGTCGTGCTCGAGCTCCTCCACGGGCACGGCGAGGTAGTCCTCCGGGGTGCGGTACTTCGCGAACAGCCGCTCGGTCACCCTGTTCACGTTCACGTCGGTCGTCTGGGCGGAGAGCATCACCGAGACGAGCAGCTCGAGGTCGGAGTCGAACCGCAGCGCGATCTTCGCGTCCGGATGCTCGGCCTCCAGCCGCTCGATGATCGGGCGGATCCGCGCCTTCTTCGGCCCGACCCGCCGCCGCGCTTCGCCGACGAAGCTCCTCACCATGGGAGGATCAGGACAGGTTCGGGCCCGCGCAGACCACGTCCAGCGCCGGGCACCCCGCACAGGCGAACTCGCTCGGCCGCGGCGGGAACTCACCTGCCTGGATGCGGGCGATCGCAGCCGACAGCTCTTCCTCGAGCTCGGGTAGCTGCTCGCGCCGGAAGGTCGCAGAGACGAGCCCGTCCGGCTTCTCCAGGAACTGGTAGACGACCTCGACCTCGTCGGCGCCCGCGCGGAAGCAGGCGAGCGCGTAGACGAGCCGCTGGAGCCGGTACTCGGCCTCGACGACCTCCCCCGGTTGGAGCTCGCCGAGCAGGTTCGACTTGAAGTCAGCGACGAGCGCCCGCCCCTCTTCGAGATGGAGCACGTCCAGCACTCCGTGGAAGAGCACGCCGTCGTGCTCGAATGCGAAGGGCCGCTCGGAGGACACGTCCTCGAGCGCGGCCAGGCGCAGCGCGAGCGTCGACCCGCAGAACGCCTCGACGAGCCCGCCGATCCGCTCCAGCTCGTCCGCCGTCGCCGCCGGGTACCAGGCAAGCACCTGGTCGAGCGACGGCGCCTGCGGGGCGGCGAGGTCGATCCGTTCCAGCAACTTGTGGACGGCGTCGCCGATCTCAGTGGCGGCCAACCCGCTCTGGCCGGCGATCCTCCCCGCCCCGTCGACGGGCCGCAGGCCGGCCAGCCGCTCGGCGTAGAAGCGGTATGGGCAGCGCTCGAAGAGCGCCAGGGCGCTGTACGAGAGGCGGCGAACGCGCTCGGGCGGGACGACGAGCGGCTCCAGCAGCGGGAGCGCAGGCACCGTCGGCGGCGGCGGCGCGACCTCGGCCTCGAACAGCGAGAGTTGCCCGGCCTCGAGGGGCTCGGGCTCGGCCGGTTCGACGGCCGGCTCGTACCGGTCGACGCGGAGAGCGAGGCGCGCCCGATCGCGCACGACCTCGCCGTCGTCGAGCGCGTTCACCTCGAGCCGGTCGAGCACCCAGCCGATCGGCGTCCGCGCGTCCGGCTTCTCGGAGTCGACCGAGCCGGCGACGATCAGTCTGTCGATCGCGCGGGTCATCGCGACGTAGTACAGGCGCAGACGCTCGGCCTCGTCGGCGGCCTCCTCCACGTCGCGAACCTCGTCGTAGGCGAAGGCCGGCTTCCGCCTCCCGGTCGCGGGGTCGAGGACCTTGAAGCCGAACCGGCCGTCCGGAAGGCAGATGATCTCCTCCCCGCTCGGGCGGGGCCGCTCGCGGCCGGCGTCCGCGACGAGGACGACCCTGAACTCGAGGCCCTTTGCCGCATGGATCGTCAGCAGACGGACGGCGCCCGCGCCCTCCTCCTCCGCGACTGCCTCCAGCTCCTTGACCCCGGCCGCGTCCTGCTCGAGGACAAACCGGACGAAGCCCTCGACATCGGGGCCGCGCAGCTCGTCGTAGGAGCGCGCGAGCCGCGCGAGCTTGCGGAGGTTGGCGTAGCGCCGCCGGCCGTCCCACTGGGCGAGGACGGCGAGGTCGTAGTCGTGCTCGACGAGGATCTGTTCGCAGAGCCGCTCCAGCCCGACGCCGGCGGAAAGGGCGGCCAGACGCTCATAGCGCTGGCGGAAGGCTTGCACCAGGCGCCTGTCCCGCTCGGAGAGCCCCTCCGGCAGTCCCTTCTCGAGCCCGGTGAAGAGCGGCCGCCGCGGAGCAGCCCGCCGGAGCAGGGCGAGCGTGTCGTTCGAGACGCCGACGAGCGGCGAGGCGAGCACGGTGACCAGCGCCTCATCGTCGTAGCGGTTGTGGAGCAGCCGCAGGTACGCGAGCAGGTCGACGACCTGCTGCTGGCCGAAATAGCCGCGGCCGGTCGCCCGGTAGGTCGGGAGGCCGGCGGCGCGAAGCTCCTCCTCGTACTGCTCCGCGTCCGTCCCGGCCGCGAAGAGGACGACGATCTCACCCGGCTCCGCCTCGCCCGACTCGACGAGCTCCTTCAACCGACGCGCCACTGCCCTCGCCTCGCCGCGGCGCCAGCTGTCCGGCGCCTCTCTGTAGGTCGCCTTGTCGGTGACGAGCAGCTCGACCGCCGGCCCGGAGGCGGGGTCAGGGAAGCGGCCTGCCGCGACCAGCCGCTGGAACTCGGCGCCGAAGGTCGTCGAGAAGAGGTGGTTGACGACCTCCAGGATCTCGGGCCGTGAGCGCCAGTTGTGAGTCAGGGGCAGCACCTCGCCCACCTGATCGCGCCTCTCCTTGAACACCTCGACGTCGGCGTGCAGGAAGCGGTAGATCGACTGGAACTCGTCGCCGACGAAGAAGAGCTCGTCGCGGGCGACGAGGTCGATCAGCTCGCACTGAAGGCGGTTCGTGTCCTGGAACTCGTCGACGCAGACCTGCCGGAACCGCAGCTGCTCACGCGCGCGGATCGACTCGTCGTCGCGGAGGAGGTCGCGGGCCCGCAGCTGCAGGTCGTCGTAGTCGAGCGCCGACTCGCGGTCCTTCGCCGCCTGGTAGTAGCGGTCGAAGCCCTGCAGGAGCTCCTGGAGCAGCTCGCGGTCGCGCGCGGCGACGGCGTTCAGCGCGGCCTGCTCGACCGCGCGCCTCGCCTGCTCGTACTCGTCGTCGCCCTTGACCGCATACTCGGCGAGGTCGAGCAGCGACTCGGGCGGCGGGTTGCGGTCGAGCAGCTCGACCAGCCGCGACGCGTTCTCGGCGCCGCTCGCGGCGGCGGCCGCGCGCAGTGGCGCCGCGTCGAGGCGCGGCGCCGCGCCGAACGAGAGCTCGAGCGGACGTCCGGCGGCCCGCAGCGTCTCGTGGACGCCGGTCAGCATCCGCCGCAGCGACTGCGACCCGTACGTCGCGAGCAGTGCGAGCCGCTCGGGCTCGCGACTCGAACAGAACTCCGTCAGCGCCTCGTCGAACGCCTCGACCCGGAGCACGGAGGCCTGCGCCTCGTCGAGCACGCGGACGCGCGGGTCGAGCCCCGCCGCGAACGGATACTGGCGCAGGAGCCGCGTACAGAAGCCGTGGATCGTCGAGATCCACGCACCGTCGAGCTCGCGGGTCAGCTCGGGACGCCCGAGCTCGCCGAGGCGCTTGCGAATCCGCCCACGGAGCTCCGCGGCGGCCCGGTCGGTGTACGTGATGACGAGGATCGAGCCGACGTCGATGCCGGCGTCGACCGCGCGGACGAAACGCTCGACGAGGACGGTCGTCTTGCCGGTTCCCGCGCCGGCGGAGACGAAGACGACCCCGGGGGCTCCGATCGCAGCGTCCTGCTCGGGCGTCGAAGGACGCTCGACGGTCGCGGCCACCTTACGGCCTCCTCACCCGGCACATCGGGCCGAGCCGGCACCACGACGGGCAGCCCGAGTTGCCGAGCGGGTCGTGGCGAACGTCGCCTGCGCGGATGCGCGCGACGATGCCTCTCGCGACGTCCTCGGCGCGCGAGACCTGGGCCCAGAAGTCGTCGTCGTCGACGTAGTCGTTGGGGGAGTACCCGGGCACGCCGTCCTCCTTCGCCGAGGTGCGCAGCAGCCCGCGCGCCTTCCGCTCGCCCGCGAGCGGCTGGTACAGCCCGCCCAGTGGCTCGACGCCGATCAGATCGCGCAGCACGAGCATGTAGAGCGGGATCTGGAGCTTCAGCTCTTTCTCGATCTGCACCGCCGAGTGCGCGGTCTTGCCCGACTTGTAGTCCCAGACGATCCCGCGCGCGGCGAGCGGGTCGAGGTCGATCCGGTCAATCTTCCCGGAGAGGCGGAAGGTCTCGAGGTCGAGCCCGCGCTGGAGCTCGGGCGCCGACCGGTCGGAACCGAAGGAGACCTCGAAGCGGCGAGGGACGAGCGGCAGCTCGGACTCCGCCTCCGCGCGAACGACCGCCTCGAGGTCGCGCCAGAGCCCCTGCTCGAGCTCGCTGCGCTGGAGCTCGGTCAGCTCGAGGCGCGACTCGGCGCCGCCGGCGATCGCCTCCGTCAGGCACTCGTCGAGGAACTCGAGCGCCTCGTCCACGCGGTCGAGGGGGACGCGCTCGGTGTGTAGGCGCTTGGGGAGGCCGGAGAAGAACTTGAACAGCGCCTGGTGGGCGATCGAGCCGCGCATCCGTGCATCGACCTCGGCGTCCATCGACTTGGGGTCGAGCAGCCGCTCGACGAACCAGATCGAGGAGCAGCCGGCGAACGACTCGAGCTCGGTGACGCCGAACATCCCTCGCTCTCGCAGCGGCTCGAGCACGGTCGGGTTGGTCAGGCGCGTCGGCCGGTCGAAGGCGGCCAGCGCACGGTCGAACCTGCGCTCCCAGCCGTGAGCCCGTGCGAGCGCCGTCGCCGAGGGACCGTCGCTCGTCGAGAGCCATGCGACCGCCCGGAGCCGCTCGCGTTCGGTCGGCGCCGCCTCCAGCGGCCAGACGAGCGACGAAAGCGCGCGGCGCGTCGTCCAGCGCGGGAGGTCGTCGAGATCGAGCACGGCGCGGACGTCGTCCCAGAAGGGGCTCGGCTGACGTGGTCCGCCGTCATCGGTGGCTGCCTCGCGGACGAGATACAGTCGCCGCGACGCCCGCGTGCACGCCGTGTAGAAGAGATAGCGGTCGCGTGCGACCGGATCGACCCTCGCCAGGCGCGCGGTGCCGTCGAGCTCGCGCCGGCGCTCGTCGTCGAGAAACGCCGACGGGTGCGCCCGCCGTGGCAGCGAGCCCTCCTCGAGGCCGAGAACGAAGACGATCTCGGCCCGGCGCGTCCGCGCGCGGAGCAGATCCAGCACGGCGACGTGCCCGGGCCTCGACGGCCCCGCACGCACCGGCGCGCGCTCGAGCGCCGCGACCAGCTCGTCGACCGAGAGGCCACCGCCGAGCTCCGACCACCCCTCCAGCTCGTCGAGCAGGGTGAGCACGGCCTGATAGGTGCGGAGGTCGAGCCTGGCAGCTTCGGTCGTCGGCGGCGCGTCGAGGCCGTGCGCCGCGCGCAGCATCCAGCCGGCGAGGTCGCGCACCCCGGCAAAGGGCGTCACTGCCGAACGGATCCGGTCGAGGAACGCGAGCGGCTGCCCGCGAAGCTTCACGGTCTCTTCCTCGACGCGCTCGGGAGTACGGACTCCGCGGCCTCGGAGCCTGCCTTCGAGAAAGTCCGCGTGCGAGCGGGGCAACCCCGAGTAGCGGGAGCGGACGAAGCCGAAGAGATCCCGCCGGCCGCCGCCGAGCCAGGCAAACCGGAGCAGCGAGAGCAGCGCGCGCCCGAAAGGGGTCTGGGCGAGGCGAACGACGCCCTCGAGCGCATACGGAACCCCGAGCGCGCCGAAGGCGGTCTCGAGCGGCGCCCGCATGCGGTCGAGCGACGGGCAGACAACGAGGATCTCGTCCGCGGCCGTCCCGCCGCGGATCAGGCCGAGGACCTCTTCCGCGACGAGCTCCAGGGTCGCCCGCGCCCCGGCCGCCTCCAGGAACCGGATCGCGCCGTCGGAGCGCGCCGGCGTCGGCGCGACGTCCGCGAACAGCGCACGCTCGAGGTGCGCAAGCGCGGGATGCGCGTAATCGGCGTAGCGCGGCGGGAGCTCCTCGACCTTGCCGCCGGCGAGGCGCGCGAGGTCGTCGACCGTGCGCTCGAGCGCGGCGAAGGCCGGCCGCCCAGGCTCGTACGGAAGTGAGACGGTCACGTCGGCGCGTCCCGCGAGCGCCTCGAGGAGCCGCCACTGGGCAGCGGTCAGGTCCTCGAAGCCGTACGCATAGACCGGGCTGCCGTCCCAGGCCGAGAGCTCGCCCGCGATGCGGTCGGCCGCGTAGCGCCGCCGCAGGTCGGCGTCCCAGATCCCGAGACGATCGAGCTCGACACGATAGGCGCTGTACAGCTCGGCGAGGTCGCCGTCGAGATCGTCCGGGTCGAGCAGACCTGCTTCGAGCTCGGCGATCGTCGAGCCGAGGGTGTCGGCGAAGCCTGCGAACCTCGCCGATCGGTTCAGGTCACCGAGCCGTGTCGATGCAACGACGCGCCGGAGGAGCAGCGCCCGCTGCGCATCGCCGATGACCGCGCGCGTGTCGCCGTTTCCGGCCGCGATCCGCTCGAACAAGTCATCGAAGGTGCCGATCGATCCGCCGAGCAGGGCGCCGCACCGCCCGAGCAGATCACGTTCCACGCGCTCGACGTCCGGCCGGTTCGGCACGATCAACACAGGCTCGCGGGCGATGTCCACGAGATAGCGGTCGAGCAGCAGCGCGACCTTGCCGGCGTTCGCCGGCCCGGCGAGCAACGTCAGGCCCATCGACCCATGGTAGTCCCGCCGTGGGACGATTCTTCTCACGCCGGGGCGCGCTTTCTCCGAAAGTGCGCAGATCTCTGGGAAGACAGGCGCTTTGGGCCTGTCGCGGGCTCTACGACTGGTTTTTCGGCTTTCTCCCGCGCCGAGCCTGCTTCGTCCCCTTCGAGGCGAGGTCGGCGACCTCACTCGCATTCACGTCGAGAACGACCTGGCCGCGCCGAGCGTCGGCGTAGCGAATCGTGACAGTTGCCGCTTCTTTCTCGTCGATTGTCTTGCCGGTCAAATCGCTGACGAAAATCGTCTTGCGTGCCATGCGGATATCCTCCTCGAGATGCGGGGGCGGTTGGCCAATCGTAACGGAAAATCACGCTCGCAATGCCACCTCGATTGAAAGGGCAACGACTTCGGTCAGCGCGTTTCCATTCGCGCCGCTTCGGGGAGTCCAGCGTCCATGCCGCGCCTCTGCCGCGCCGACTCCTCCACCCCGGGAATTCGCCGGGTCCGCCGCGGGCGTGGATTCTCGTACGCTTGCTCGAGTTCGCCAAGGCGCTCCCGCCGCTGCGACCGACGACCGATCGGCACCTCCGCCGGCGCGGGCCCACGCGCGAGCACGTGCTCGCGGGCGCCGTTCGGCTGCTCGACCGCGGCACGCACGCGCGCCGTCACACGGACGGTGCAGGAGGTTGCGCACTATCTCGGCAACACTCCGGCGGTTTGCCGCGGGGCGAGACGGTGGCCGAGGCGCTCGACGCGCTCGGCGACGTCGACTTCGGCGAGCCGGCGATCCAGGGCGCGGTCGAGGCGGCCGCCATCGACCTGCCCTCCGGGGAGCACGAGCTCGTGCTGGCGCGGGCCGCCTGAGAGAATCCGCTCCGTGAACCGCTCGACGATCGTCGTCCTCGAGGGGGACGAGACCGGCCAGGAGCTGCTCGAGGAGGCGCTGCGCGTGCTCGCACCCGACGTGATCGGGGTCGCGCTCGAGTTCCCGCGCTTCGACCTCTCGCTCGAGACCCGCCGCGCCACCGACAACCGGGTCGTCCACGAAGCGGCGGCGGCGATGCGCGAGGCCGGCCTGGGGCTGAAAGCGGCGACGATCACGCCGGAGGGGCGCGGAGACGTCGGCTCGCCGAACCGGATCCTGCGCGAGGAGATCGGCGGCAAGGTGATCGTCCGCACCGGCCGGCGCATTCCCGGTGTCGTCCCCTTCGGAGGGGTGCATGCGCCCATCTCGGTCGTGCGGATGGCCGTCGGCGACGCCTACGGGGCGAAGGAGTGGCGCGAGGGCGAGGGCGCCGACGAGATCGCGTTCCGCACCGAGCGCATCGAGCGGCGGATCTGCCGGGCAGTCGCGGAGTTCGCGTTCCGCGAGGCCGAGCGCGCGGGAGCGAAGGTCTTCGGCGGCCCGAAGTACACCGTCAGCCCGACCTACGAGGGAATGCTGAAGGAGGAGATGGACGCTGCCGCGGCGCGCCATCCTGAGGTCCCGTACGAGCCGCAGCTGATCGACGCAACGTTCGCGCTCCTGGTCGCCTCCGCCGGCGACCAGCTGATCATCCCGGCGCTGAACCGCGACGGCGACATCCTCTCCGACCTCGTGCTGCCGCTGTTCGGCTCGATCGCCGGCGCCGAGTCGCTGCTCGTCGCCTTCGACGACGACTTCGAGCCCGACGTCGTGATGGCCGAGGCGGCGCACGGCACCGCCCCCGCCCTCGAGGGCAAGAACGTCGCGAACCCTATGGCGATGATCCTGGCCGGCGCCGCGCTGCTCGGCTTCGCAGGGGAGCATGCGGCCGAGGGCTCGCGCGCGATCCGCGAGTCCTGCCTGGAAGCGGTCGCCGACGGCGTGCGCACCGCCGACCTCGGTGGCCACGCCGGCACGAGCGAGTTCACGGACGAGGTGATCCGCCGCGTGAGGACGAAGCTCGAGGTCTGGTCGACGCTCTAGGCGCTCCGACCCTTGTAACAGTCTGTCACTAGGGAAACGTGCTGCAAACGGCCCGAAGAGCCAAGTAACAGTCTGTTACTTGGTCAGCCGGTCGCTGCTGCCGGCACCGCCGTCCTTGTGCCGAGCGTGCCCGACTCCCACGCCGCGAGGAAGGCGAGCGCGACGTCCGGGTCGAACTGCGTGCCGGAGCAGCGGTCGACCTCGCTGACCGCCTCCTCCGGCGCGAGCGCCGCCCGGTACGGCCGGTCGGACGTCATCGCGTCGTAGCAGTCGACGACGGCGAGGATCCTCGCCTCGAGCGGGATCTGCGGACCGGCGCACCCGGTCGGGTAGCCCCCGCCGTCCCAGCGCTCGTGGTGGAAGAGGACGCCGAGGAACGCCGGCCGGAGCGTCCGGTCGAGCGCGACCATCCGCGCGCCCGCCTCGGGGTGCGCCCGGACGTGCTCGAACTCCTCCTCGGTCAGCGGCCCCGGCTTGCCGAGGATCGCGGCCGAGACGACGAGCTTGCCGATGTCGTGCAACGCGCCGCCCAGGTTCAGGAGGCCGAGCCGCGCCTCGTCACAGCCGAGCCGCACGCCCACCTCGAGCGCCATCCGCGCGACGCGCACCGAGTGGCCCCGCGTAAAGGGATCCCGCGCCTCAATCGCTTCGGAGAGGGCAAGCAGCGCGCTCATCGGCCCGACCGAATTCGCCCTCCGCGCGTCTATCCCTCTTTCGGGGGACACGCAGAGCGGCTGCCAGAATGGCCGCGGTGTTCCAGTCGTTCGTGAACGCGGTCTCCGGGTCGCCGTGGACCTATGGGATCGTTTTTGGGGTCGCAGCGCTGGATGCGTTCTTCCCGGTGGTTCCGAGCGAGGCGACCGTGATAACCGCCGCCGTGCTCGCCGCGCAGGGCGGCGGGCTTCGCGTCGAGCTGATCATCCCGGCGGCCGCCATCGGGGCCATCGTCGGGGACAACGTCTCGTACTGGGCCGGCCGGTTGTTCGGCGAGCGCATCGCCGAGAAGCTGTTCACCGGAGAACGGCGCAGACTCCTCGACCGAGCGCACCGGCTGCTCGAGGAGCGCGGGGGCTACCTCATCATCATCGGCCGTTTCATCCCCGGCGGGCGAACGGCGGTCACGTTCGCCGCCGGGAGCCTCGAGTGGAGCTGGAAACGGTTCATCGTGTTCGACATCGCCGCCGGCGTGATCTGGGCGACGTACGCGTCGCTGCTCGGCTACGCGGGCGGGTCGACGTTCGAGCACAGCACCTGGAAGGCGCTGCTGGTCGCATTCGCGGGCGCGGCGCTCGTCACCGGCGCGATCGAGCTGGTGCGCAAGTACCGCAAGCGCCCCCGGCCCACGGAATAGAGTTGTGCCCGTGAGGATCGGCGTCCCGAAGGAGACGGCCGCCGGCGAGCGTCGGGTCGCGCTCGTCCCGGAGGTGGTCGCCAGACTTGTCGAGGGAGGCCACGAGGTTGTCGTCGAACGCGGCGCCGGAAGCGCCGCGTCGTTCGAGGACACCGCGTACGAGGACGCCGGCGCAACCGTCGTCGACAGCGCCTGGGACGCCGACGCAGTCGTCAAGGTGCAGAAGCCGACGGCCGACGAGGTCGCGCGGCTGAAGGAAGGGGCGGTGCTGATCGGCTTCCTCGAGCCGCTGACCGACGGCGAAGGGATCGAGCGGCTGGCCGCGCGAGGCGTCGTCGCCTTCGCGATGGAGTCGATCCCGCGGATCACGCGCGCTCAGTCGATGGACGCGCTCTCCTCGCAGGCCACGGTCGGCGGCTACAAGGCGACCCTGCTCGCCGCGGACAACCTCCCCCGCTTCCTGCCGATGCTGACGACCGCAGCGGGGACGGTGCAGCCTGCGAAGGTGCTCGTGATCGGCGCCGGCGTCGCCGGGTTGCAGGCGCTCGCGACCGCGCGGCGCCTGGGAGCGGTGACGTGGGGCTTCGACGTGCGGGACGTCGTCCGCGAGCAGATCGAGTCGCTCGGAGCGAAGTTCCTCGACCTCGGCGTCCGCGGCGAGCAGAGCGAGGGGGGTTACGCGAAGGAGCTGACGCCCGAACAGCAGGCACAGCAGCAGGCGGAGCTCGAGAAGCGTCTGCCGGAGTTCGACGTGGTGATCACCACGGCCGCGATCCCCGGACGGCCCGCGCCGAAGCTGATCCCGGCGAGCGCCGTCCGCGCGATGCGGCCGGGGTCGGTGATCGTCGACCTCGCGGCCGCGACCGGCGGCAACTGCGAGCTGACGAAACCGGACGAGATCGTGGTCGAGGACGGGGTGACGATCGTCGGACTGACGAACCTGCCCAGCGAGATGCCGTCCGACGCGAGCCGTCTCTACGCCCGCAACATCCAGGCCCTGCTCAACCACCTCGCCCCCGAGGGTGAGCTCGTGCTCGACTTCGAGGACGAGATCACCGCCGGCGCGGCCGTCACCCGGAAGGAGAGCGCGTGAACCCAGGATTCCTCGTCGAGTTGACCATCCTGATCCTCGCCGCCTTCCTCGGCGTGCAGGTGATCTCGAAGGTGCCGACGCTCCTGCACACCCCGCTGATGTCGGGCACGAACGCGATCCACGGGATCGTCCTCGTCGGCGCCATCATCGTCGCCGGCGTCCCGCACCAGCCGACGTGGCTGCGGATCGTCACGCTGACCGCAGTCGCGCTCGGGACGGGCAACGTCGTCGGTGGGTTCGTCGTCACCGACCGGATGCTCGAGATGTTCAAGCCGAGGAAGAAGCGCGAGCCCGAGGAGGAGAAGGAGAGCCGCACGACGTGAGCAGGACCGACTGGATCTACCTCGCCTACCTGGTCACGATCGTCTGCTTCATCGTCGCGCTGCAGTTCCTCTCCCACCCCGCGCGCGCGCGATACGGGAGCACGATCGGCGCGGCGGGGATGGCGGTCGCGATCGTCGCGACCTTCTTCACGCCGCACCTGACGAACTACGGCTCGATCCTCGCGGTGATGGCGGTCGCAGGGCCGGTCGGGGCGTATGCGGCCCGCGCCGTGAAGATGACCGCGATGCCGGAGATGGTGGCGCTGTTCAACGGCGTCGGCGGCGGCGCGGCCGCGCTCGTCGCGCTCGCGGACTTCCACAACTCCATTCCCGAGCCCGGCCGGCTCGACTACAACGTGTCGGTCTCGATCGTGCTCTCGGCGCTGATCGGGAGCGTCTCGTTCGCCGGCAGCCTGATCGCGTTCGCGAAGCTGCGCGAGCTGATCGGCGGGCGGCCGATCACGTATCCGGGCCAGCAGCCGGGCAACATCGCCCTGCTCGCCGCACTGGTCACGCTGGGCTTCGTGATCGTCTTCGGCCCGCAGAAGCAGATCCTGCTCCTCCTGGTCATCCTCGGCGCCCTCGCCTTCGGCGTGCTCTTCGTCCTCCCGATCGGCGGTGCCGACATGCCGGTGGTGATCTCTCTGCTGAACGCCTTCACCGGCGTCGCCGCCGCCGCGACGGGCTTCGTCCTCCACCAGAACGTGCTGATCGTAAGCGGGATGCTCGTCGGCGCGTCGGGCTCGCTGCTCACGCTGATGATGGCGAGGGCGATGGGACGTTCCGTCTCGAACGTCTTCTTCGGCGCATTCGGGCAGCTGCAGACGGCCGCCGAAGGAGGAGTCGCCGCCGACGGCGGCACCGTGCGGGCGACGACGCCCGAGGACGTCGCGGTCATGCTCGCCTACGCCGACCGCGTGATCATCGTGCCCGGGTACGGACTCGCGGTCGCGCAGGCCCAGCACGCGGTCCGCGAGCTCGCCGACGAGCTCGAGCAGCGCGGCGTCGAGGTCAAGTACGCGATCCACCCCGTCGCCGGGCGTATGCCGGGGCACATGAACGTCCTTCTCGCCGAGGCGAACGTCCCCTACGACCAGCTCGTCGAGATGGACGACATCAATCCCGAGTTCGAGCGCACCGACGTCGCGCTCGTGATCGGCGCGAACGACGTGACCAACCCCGACGCCCGCGCGAACCGCGCGAGCCCGATCTTCGGGATGCCGATCCTCGACGTCGACCAGGCGCAGAACGTCGTCGTCCTCAAGCGCTCGATGCGCCCGGGCTTCGCCGGCGTCGACAATCCGCTCTACACGCTGCCGAACACGCAGATGCTCTTCGGCGACGCCCGCGAATCGGTCGTCAAGCTGGTCGCCGCCGTCAAGGCCCTGTGATCCCGCTCTTCCGGGCCCGCGACGTCGAGGCCGCCGTCTCGCCCGAACGTGCGGTCGCGGCGGTATGTGACGCGTTCGTGGCGTACCACCGCGGCGAATGGGCGATGCCGCCCAAGGTGTACGTACCCGCGTACCCCGCCGGGGACTTTCGCGCGATGCCGGCGCTCGGCGCCGGACACGCATCGCTGAAGTGGGTGACGTCCTACCCGGGCAACCCGGCGCGAGGGCTCCCGACGGTGATGGGCGTCGTGCTGCTCTCGGATGCCTCGGACGGGCGGCTCGTCGCGATCCTGGACGCGGGCGCGGTGACGGCGCTGCGGACCGGCGCGGCCGCCGTGCTCGCGGCGGAGACGCTCGGACGGGCCGGAACCGCGGCGGTCGTCGGTGCGGGCGTCAACGGCCGAGCTGCGGCCCGGACGTTCCTCGCCCGCGGGCAGGACGTCGCGCTCTGGGACGTGGACGCAGCACGGGCCCGCGAGGCTGCCGAGGAGCTGGGCGCGCGGGTGGCGGCGAGCCGGGAGGAGGCGCTTGCCGCCGACCGGCTGGTGACGATGACGCCCGGACACGAGGTGCTCCTTCCCGAGGGCTCGCTCGAGCTCGGTCAGCACGTCTCGCTCATGGGCGCGGACGGGCCGGGGAAGACCGAGATCGCGGTCACGGAGCTCGCGCGAGCCCGCGTCTTCTGCGACGACTGGGAACAGGCGAGCCACAACGGCGAGCTCGCGCACGCGCTGCAGGCCGGAGCGCTCGGGCGGGACGACGTGACCGAACTCGGCGCCGTGCTCGGCGGCGAGGTACAGGGCCGGACGAGCGAGGAAGAGATCACCGCGTTCGACTCGACCGGCCTCGCGATCCAGGACCTGGCGATCGCCCTCGCCGCGGTCGAGCGCCTGGGCGAGATCGAGCTGCCCGAGCTCGATCTGTAAATTGCGGGAATGGCAACCATCGTTCACTTCGAGCTGCCCGCGGACGACGTCGACCGCGCGAAGGGCTTCTGGGAGGGCGTCTTCGGTTGGACTTTCCGGGGCGGGGACGCTCCGTTCCCGTACCTGATGACCCAGGGCGAGGAGCCCGTCGGGGCGATCTATCCGTCCCAGGAGGGCGAGCGCGGCCCGGTCGTCTACATGGCGACCGACGACATCGACGCCACACTCGCGAAGGTCGCGGATGCGGGCGGCGAGGCCGGCGAAAAGCAGCCGATCCCGCAGACGGGATGGTTCGCCCGCTGTAAGGACACCGAGGGCAACTCGTTCTCGCTCTTCCAGGGCGACGAGAACGCCCCCGGCAGCTGGAGCTAGAATCCCCGCCCTTTGCGGCGCCGGCGGGCTTTGCTCGCCGGCGCTCGCAGGCCAACTCAGCCGAGCAGGCGCGCGGGATCGAACCAGGCGAGCTCGGGCGCCTCGCGCCCGAGTATCGCCTGGGCGACGAGCTCGCCGCACAGCAGCCCGAGGACGTTGCCGTGGCCCGAGTAGCCGCCGGCGACCCAGAGGCGCTCCTCGCCGGGGACGCGGCCGGCGACGGGGAGAAAGTCCATCACCAGGCCGAAGAGACCCGCCCAGCGGTAGTCGATGCGCAGCGGCCGTCCGACGAGGTCGGCGACCAGGGCCTCCAAGGCGCCCTGGATCCCGGGCGTCGTCACCTCCTCCGTCGTGAACTCGTCCTGCAGGGCGGAGTCGCGGAAGCCGCCGGCGAGGATCCGACCGTCCGGCGTCTGCTGCCAGTAGTCGAAACCGTGCCGGCCGTAGTGGGGACAGTCGAACAGCCGCTCCGCGAGCGGCTCCGTGGCGATCATCTGACCGCGGGTCGGGACGATGAGCCCCTCGACCTGCCCGAGCAGGCCGCTCGGGTACCCGTCCGTCGCGACGAGGAAATGTCCCGCGTCCAGGTCGGCGAGCGAGGCGACGCGGTCGTGCTCGCGGATCTCCGCACCTGCCTCGGCGGCACGCGCGGCGAGGCGGCGGACCCAGCGCGCGGGCTGGAGCGCGGCGTCGCCGGGGTGGTAGATCGCGGCGCGGAAACGACCCTGCATCGGCTCCTCGACCCAGTCCGCGGCGAAGCCGTCGGCGCGCAGCGCCTCGTATTCGGCCGCGAGCTCGTCCCGCTCCGCGTCGTCGTCGCCGAGCCGGAGGCTGCCCGTCCGGCTGCACGCGTCGCCGGCGAGCGAGGCGAGCCGCTCGAGCGCCGCTTCCGTCATCCGCCAGAATCGCGCCGCCTGCTCGCGGCCGATCGACTCGATCGTGACGTCGTACTGCCCCGCGCCGCCGCGGAGCGCGAAGCCTCCGTTGCGGCCGCTCGCTCCGCCGGCGATCTCGCGCGCCTCGTGCAGCCGCACCTTCAACCCGGCCTCGGCCAGCGCGAGCGCGGCCGCGCAGCCCGTGATCCCGCCCCCGACGATCGCGACGTCGGGGCTTCCCTCGATCGTCCGGCGCGGGAGAGGCGGCGCCGGCTCGTCGAGCCAGTAGCTCGTCAGCGGAGGAGCGAGGTCGCCTGGCGCAGCGGCACGAAGGCGAGATTACCGATGTCCCTCAGCCCCTTGAACGTGTTGTAGGCGTAGACGACGCCCGGCGTCCCGATCTGCAGGCCCTCGATCGCGCGCGGCGCGGTCGCGAGCGGCGCGTCGCCGCCGTCGGTCAGCCGCTTCTCGAAGACCGTGCGCCCGACCGCGTAGACGGCGATCCCCGAGTGGACGTCGAGCCGCGACGCGCCGCTCGCAACCGGCCACGTCTTCAGCAGCGCTCCCGTGTGGGAGTTGTAGACCTCGAGCGTCTTCGTCCTCGTCAGGACGACGAGGTAGTCCTTGCGCAGCGCGACCTCCTTCGCCGAGGTCGGCCTGATCGTCAGGAGCTCCTTCCTCGTGTCGGTGTCGTAGATCGCGACCGTGTGGTCGACGCGGAGCACCGCGACCCGGTGGAGGTCGAGCGAGGACGCGTACAGCGAAGGGACCTGGAGGGCGAGCGTCGACAGCCCGCCGTCGAGGCGCTGGAGCGAGGCCCGGGTGATGTTGCCGCCGGCGTCGGTGGTGAACCGGTTGAGCGCGATCCGGTCGCCGCCGCCGACCAGATGGTTCAGCCAGCCGCCCGCGAGCGTCCCATCCACGTCGCCGGAGCGGAAGGCGCTCGACACCAGCCGCTCCTTCGGCCCGCCGACCGTCGCGGTGTAGAGGTAATCGTCGCTCTCGGTGTTGCCGCCCTTGTTGACGATCCACGCGACGCGCGGCCCGGCGAGGGCGATCTCTCGCACGCCGGCGCCGGTGCTGGTCGAGTCGGCGTCGCAGGTCTTCGAGCCGCTCACCAGCGCGCCGCCCCGCGTGAGGACGTTCCAGACGAATACCTTCGTGCAACTCGTGGCGCCCTCACCCTCAACGGCATACGCGACCCGCGCTCCGTCCATCGCCAGTGACTCGATCGAGCCCCTGGTGTTCTTGATCCGCGGCGAGGGAGCCGCGGCCTGGGCGGGCAGCGCAAGGACGAGCGTGCCGAGCAGGAGCGTGAGAATGCGGCGCATCGGCCATCGATCATCGCACCGACGCACGAAAGATCCCTGAAGTTTCCGTTAGCAGTCCGTGCAGCTCGAGCTCGGCGAGCGCAGCTGCGGTTGAGCCGGCGTCGAGCTCGAGCGCGCGTCCGAGCTCGTCGGCCGAGTGCGGTCCGTCGCGCAGCCGTTCGAGAACAGCCGAAGCGGCCGAAGTGAGGTCGGGCGGCTCAGGCTCCTGCGGAGCGAGGCCGAACGGCTCGAGCACGTCGGCCGCCGAGGTCGCCGCCGTCGCACCGACCCGCAGCAGCGCGTTCGTACCCGCCGAGAGCGCGCTGGTGATCTCGCCGGGCACGGCGAACACCTCGCGCCCCTCCTCGACCGCGAGGTCGGCGGTGATCAGCGCGCCGCTCCGCTCGCGCGCCTCGATCACGACGGTTGCCTGCGCGAGTCCGGCGACGATCCGGTTCCGGGCGGGGAAGCGCCAAGGCGCGGGCTCGACTCCGGGCGCGTACTCGGAGACGACGAGGCCGTCGCGGCAGATGCGGCGCGCGAGCACGGCGTGGGCGGTCGGGTAGTCGCGATCGATTCCGCAGCCCAGAACAGCGACGGTGGCGCCGCCGGCCTCGAGCGCGCCCCGATGCGCCTCGCCGTCGACCCCGCGGGCCATCCCGCTGACAACGACCAGCCCGGCGCCGGCGAGCTCGCGACCGAACGCGCGCGCGACGTGCGAGCCGTAGGAGGAGCAGGCGCGGGCGCCGACGATCGCGACCGCGGGCCGCTGCAGCAGCTCGAGCGGCCCGTCCCCGCGGACGAACACGCCCGCCGGCGGGTCGAAGATCGCCGTGAGCGCCGAGGGGTAGTCGACATCCGATTTGCCGAGCCAGCGCAGCCCGGCGGCCGCAAGCCGGGCGTGGAACCGCGCGTCGTCGAAGCCGCGGGCGAAGCGCACGAAGCCGGGATCGCTCGTGGAGAGAACGTGGCGGCCGCTCTCGGCCGCGTACGCGGCGAGTGCGAGCTCGCTCACGTCACCTCCAGCTCGCGCGGCGAGCGATAGCCGAGAGCCTCCGCAACGTGCTCCGGCAGGACAGCCTCCGCTCCCGCTAGCGACGCCGCCGTTCGCGCCACCCGCGCGACCCTGGCGCGGCCGCGGCCGGAGAGCGGCAGCCGTTCGACCGCCTGCGTCAGAAGCGCGTCCGCCTCCGCCGTCCGCCGCGGGGCCGCGCCGTGCAGCCGTTCGCGCGCTGCCGCGACCCGCTCGGCCACCCCGGCCGAGTGTTCGGACGGGCCGGTGGCAAGCTCCGTCGCCCGCGGCCGCGGCACGGTGACGACGAGGTCGAAGCGGTCGAGCAGCGCGCGAGAGAGCCTGTCGCGGTAGGCGACTAGGCGCTGGGGCGAGCAGGAGCATTCCTGCGCCGGGTCGCCGCGCGCACCACAGGGGCAAAGGTTCATCGTCGCGACCAGCTGGAACCGGGCCGGGTAGACGGCGCGCCCCTCTGCGCGCGCGACGCCGACGGTGCCGTCCTCGATCGGCTGGCGGAGCGCCTCGAGCGCGGGGCGCTGGAACTCGGGCAGCTCGTCGAGCAGCAGCACGCCGCAGTGGGCCAGGCTGACCTCCCCCGGCCGCGCGGTGCGCCCGCCGCCGACGAGCGCCGCCATCGAGGCGCTGTGGTGAGGCGTGCGGAAAGGGGGATGGCGGATCAGAGGATGCTCCGGCGAGAGCAGACCGGCGACCGAGTGGATGCGCGTGACCTCGAGCGCCTCCTCCGGGCCGAGCGGCGGGAGCACGCCGGCGAGTCGGCGCGCGAGCATCGTCTTGCCGGTGCCCGGCGGGCCCGCGAGCAGCAGGTTGTGACCGCCGGCTGCCGCGAGCTCGAGCGCCCGCCGCGCCCGCTCCTGCCCGCGCACGTCGGCGAGGTCGGGGAAGGAGGGCGCATAGCCGTTCGGCGGCTCCTCGTACGGCGCCGGCTCGGCTTCGCCCCGCAGGTAGGCGGCGGCCTCGGCGAGGTGCCAGACCGGGACCGGCTCGATCCCGGCAAGCGATGCCTCGGCCGCCGACTCGGCCGCACAGAGCAGTCGCTCGACGCCCGCCCGCCTCGCCGCCTCGGCGACGGCGAGCACCCCGCCCACGGGACGAACACGCCCGTCGAGAGCGAGCTCCCCGAGCGCGGCATGCGTCGCGAGGCGGTCGATCGGCACCTGCCGCGAGGCGGCGAGCACCGTCAGCGCAATCGGGAGGTCGAACCCCGGCCCTTCCTTCCGGAGCGCCGCCGGCGCCAGGTTGACCGTGATCCGCCGCAGCGGCCATTCCAGCTCCGCGGACATGATCCCGCTGCGGACGCGGTGCTTGGCCTCGGCGCAGGCCCGGTCGGCGAGGCCGACGATCGTGAACGCGGGCACCGTTAGCTCGACATGCGCCTCCACCTCGACCCGCCGCGCCTCGAGACCGACGAGCGCATGGGTGAGCATCCGCGCGAGCACGGTTCCATGGAAGCCGCGAAATCTCCCCGTGTCTGTGACGGAACCGGGTCGAATTTCGCGTTGTAGGAGCGACGTGAGAGTCTCCACGATCGCAGTAGCCGCGCTCGTCGCCATGTGCTTCGCCGCCGCCGCGCCGGCGAAAGAACCCGACCTCGCCCGCGTGTGCGGCGCGTCCGGCTGCACGACGACCAGTCGTTGATGACGCTGGTTTACGTGCCCGCACGGCACCGAATACGGGTCAGGCAGCCGGCGCCGTATCCGTTTGCGCAGGGAAGCAGCCACCCGTACTGGCGGGACGTGTCGGCGAGGGGCGTCGCCGTGCTCGGCGAGGCAGCCGCCGGGCTGAAGCCGTTCAGCGCCCCGCGTGCCTGGCGATGAGGATCTCCTCAAAGTACTCGCCGGCACGCCGGCCCGTGCGGCGGTTGACGTGGCGGAGCAGGCGATCCTCGAGTCGCAGGCCGGCGCGCTCGAGGATCGACCGGTACAGGTCGCGGCGGTCGTTGACGACGATCGCGATCGGCGCCCCCCGGCGCAGCGCAGCCTGGACGTTCCCCAGCACCTCGACGATCCCGTCTGCGTAGGCTGCGAGCGCCGCCTTGCTCGTCCCGGCGGCGGCGGCGCCGAGCTCGAGCTCGCGCCGGTCGCCGAGGCCGAGCAGCTCGTAGGCGTAACGGTGCTGCTCGTGGTAGTCGATCAGACCCGGGTAGGGCGGCGAGGTGACGACGGCATCGAACCGCCCACGGAGCGAGAGCTCGCGCGCGTCGCCATGCACGACGGTCGCCTCG
>JBKPRD010000061.1:0-19808 GCA_046734415.1 Actinomycetota bacterium
AGGTGGCCCTGCGTCGGACTGGACGGCCGCGAGTCGTAGATCAGCACGCGGTAACCGCGCCCGGCCAGGGTCTGCGCGAACGCCAGCCAGTTGCACAGGTTGGCGCGGAACTCGTGGCTGAGGACGATCCCCTTCCGGCCCGAGCCGAGCAGCAAGCCGTGGAGCGGGACGCCGTCGGTCGCGCGAAAGGAGATCGCCCTCGATCGCAGCGCACCCGTCACGCAGCCGTCGATCTCCTGCGCGCGTCCCGCGGTCGTCCGCGTCCCCTGCAGGAAGCTCGTCACCGCGATCCGGCCGAGGTCGCTGACCGCGCGCATCTGCACCGAGTGACCCGCGTTCGGGACGACGACGAGCCGGCCGCCGGGGGCGAGCGCCGCCTCCTGCCGTGCCCACGCGAGCGGCGTCGAGAGGTCACGGTCGCCGGCGAGGAGCAGCGTCGGCACCGGGGGCAGCTTTCCACCCGGCACCGCAGGGGCGGGCTCCGGCGGCCAGTACAGGCAGGTGCGGACGATTCCGTTCGCGGCGGCGACCGCCCGCGTGAACGGCCAGATCGACGCCGACGGGACCCGCACCGCCGCACGGATCAGGGCCGCCATGCGACGGTCGACCGGCGTGTCCGGGCCGCCCCACGGCATCGGGTTGTCCGTGCAGAGCGCGCTCGCGTGCAGGCCCTGGCTGAGCGCCTGTGCGGGCGTGGCCGGGTCGGGCGCGAACTGGCGGACGAACTGCCGCAGCGCCGTGGGCCGGCCGCGGGCGGCGGCGTGCAGCGCCTCGAGGACGCCCGGGTAGGTCGGGTCGAACACGCTCAGCGTGACGAGCGCGTCGAGGAGCCGCGTGTCGATGCTGAAGCGGCGGACGACCGTCGCAAGGTCCTTCGCCGGGTCGCCGGGGCAGGAGCGCTCCCGGCACACGGCCCGAAGCACCCGCGCGACGGCGTGGGCATTCTCGACCGACAACCCATTGATCCCCGCATGCGGAACGACCGAGTCAAGCACGAGGCGGTTGACGTGCCGCGGGTAGCGCAGGGCGTACCGCTCCGCCACGAAGCTGCCGTACGAGACGCCGTCGAGACTGAGCTTCTCGACGCCGAGCGCCCGGCGCAGCGCGTCGAGGTCCTGGACCGTCTGATCCGTCCCGAAGAACTGCCGGCGCGGCCCGATCGAGCGGGCACATGTCGTGACGGCCTCCTTCGTCGGCGGCGCGAGGTCCGAGCTCCCCATCTGCGCCTGCAGCTCGGGGCAGAGGAGTGCGTTGCCGCCGGTGCCTCGTTGGTCGAGGAGGACGAGGCGGTAACCGGCGATCGCGGGCCCGAGCCGTCCGGCCACGCGCGCGCCGAACGGGGCGCCCGGCTGGCCGGGACCGCCGGTGAGGAACACCAGCACGCCTCGCGGCGCCGGCCCGTCCTGAACGGCGACCTGGAGGCCGAGCTCTCCGGGCGCCCTCCCCTGGTGGTCGAGCGGCACCGTCAGGTTCGAACACGTGAAGCCCGGCGCCTCGGTGCACGGCTGCGAGCCGGTGAGCCGCGGACCCCGGGCGGACGCGCTGCCCGAGAGCAGGGGCAGGACGAGCGCGAGGAGCAGCGGGCGGCGGAGCACCTGCCGTTCTAGACGGCCGGCGCGGGCAGCCGGTTAGCTCTCGAGCCGGGCGTCGAGCGTGATCTCGGGAACGCCGGCCAGCGCCTTCGACACCGGACAGTTGGCCTTGGCGCCGTCGGCTGCCTCGCGGAATGCCGCCTCGTCCATGCCGGGAACGCGCCCGTCCACCGTCAGCGCGATCTTCGTGATCCCCTCGCCCGGCTCGAACGTCACCGTCGCGGAGGTGCGTAGCTCGTCTGGCGGACTGCCGGCCTGGGCCAGACCATGGGACAGCGCCATCGCGAAGCATGCGGCGTGCGCGGCCGCGATCAGATCCTCGGGACTCGTCTTACCCTTCGCGTCCTCTGCGCGAGATGCCCAGCTGATCGGCTGCTCGCCGATCGCGCCGCTGGTCGTCGACGTGATCGTCCCGCTGCCGTCCATCAAGCTGCCGTTCCACGTCACCTGAGCAGTGCGGTCCGTCGCCATCAGGCCATCACCTCCACTCGCTCGCGTTCGCCACGGTTGCCCGTGAGGCCCTCCCGTTCGAGGACCTCCTTCAGGGCACGGATCGAGACCTCGAGCTGGTCGAGGCTCGGCTGGCGCGTCGTCAGCCGCTGCAGCCACAGGCCGGGCGTCAGCAGCACGAGCAGCCAGCGGTTGTCTGCGTGCTTCCCCGCGAAGCGGATCAGCTCGTAGGCGAGCCCCGCGATCACGGGCAGCAGCGCGATCCGGGTGATGATCAGCAGCCACCAGTCGGGCCTGCCGAAGAAGGCGAAGACGAAGATCGCGATCACCATCACCCAGAGGAGGAACGCCGTCCCGCAGCGCACGTGGATCTGGCTGTGCCGCTGGACGGTCTCGGGCGTCAGCTCGTCGCCCGCCTCGTAGGCGTTGATCGCCTTGTGCTCCGCGGCGTGGTACTCGAAGACGCGCCGCAGGTCGGGCAGGAGCGAGATCAGCGCGAGGTAGATCACGAACAGCAGGACGCGGATCGAGCCTTCGACGATCACGAACGAGCCGGTGGTGTCGATCGGCAGCCAGTTCGTGATCAGCGCCGGCGTCACCTTGAAGAGCGCGATCGCAAAGCCGATCGCGATCGCGAAGGCGAAGATCAGCTGCCCGCGCGAGAGCTCGGTCTTGACGTCTTCCTCGGCCTCGGGGTCCTGGGCGGCGTAGTTGGCCGAGATCGCGAGCGCGCGAAAGCCGATCGCGAGCGACTCGCCGAGCGCGATGATCCCGCGGATGACGGGCAGCCGCCAGATCCGCCTCTTGGCCATCGGCGAGGCGATCTCGTTCACGACCTGCGCGATGTCGCCGTCGGGCTTGCGGACCGCCACGGCCCAGCTCGACGGGGAGCGCATCATGACGCCCTCGAGGACGGCCTGGCCGCCGATCGCTGTCGCCATCCGGTGTTAGCCGCGGGCGCGCTGCGCGCGCTCCAGCTTGCGCTGGAAGCGTTCGACGCGGCCGCCTGTGTCGACGAGCTTCTGCTTGCCCGTGTAGAAGGGATGGCAGGCCGAGCAGATCTCGACGTGCAGCTCCGGCTTCGTCGAGCGGGTCTGGAACTCGTTCCCGCACGCGCAGCGCACGGTCGCGAGCATGTAGTCGGGATGGATTCCGGCCTTCATCGCCGAGCCAGGATAGCAGAGGCGGTTTCGGGTGCCGCATTGCCTCCTGAGACAACGGCGACGACGGTTTCGCCTGGTTCCAGGGCGATTTTCCCGGCGAGCAGTGCCGCGGTCGACGCCGCGCCGGCGGGCTCGCAGGCGAGCTTCGCCCGGCTGTAGAGGAAGCGGAAACCCTCCTCGATCTCCTCCTCGCTGACGAGCACGACCTCGTCGACGCGCTCCCGCGCGACGGCGAGCGAGTGCTCTCCGGTGAACGGCGCGGCCAGCCCGTCGGCGACCGACTGCGGCTGGATGGGCACCGGCTCTCCAGCCGCCAGCGCGGCCGTGAGCGATGCGGCGCCCTCCGGCTCCACGCCGACGACGCGGCAGTCGAGCGCGCTCGCGACCCCCGCGATCAGCCCTCCGCCGCCGACGGGAACGACGACCAGTTCGACCCCGGGGACGTCCTCCGCGATCTCGAGGCCGAGCGTTCCATGGCCGGCCTGGAGCACCGGATCGTCGAACGGGTGGACGAAGACCGCGCCCGTCGACTCGACGTGCTCGAGCAGGCGGTAATGCGCGGCGGCGGCGTTCTCCGCCTCCAGGTCGACCTCGGCGCCGTACCCGCGCGTCGCGGCGACCTTGTGCGGGTTGGCGGTCCGCCACATGAACACCCGGCACGGGATCCCGTGGGCGGCGGCGCTCCATGCCAGGCCCTGGGCAGCGTTCCCGGCCGACCACGTGACGACGCCGCGCGCCTTCTGCTCGTCGGTCAGCGACGCCAGCTTCGCGAGCATCCCGCGCGGCTTGAACGACCCGGTGCGCTGGAAGAGCTCCGCCTTCAAGTGGACGCGCGCGCGCGTCAGCTCCGACAGCGTCCGCGAGCTGAAGACCGGCGTGCGCACCAGCCGCCCCGAGATCGCCTCGCGGGCGCGGAGGACGTCGTCGCGGCTGAGCTCGGGCAGGTCCGAGACGCTACACCGGCTGAACCGGCGCAGGTGCAACGGCCGGAACGGGCAGCCTGACCGTGAAGACCGTCAGCCGCCCGGGCTCGCTCCGGACCTCGACGCTCCCGCCCATCGCCTGCGTCAGCTCCTTGACGAGCGCCAGGCCGAGCCCGGTGCCGACCGATCGCTCGCGGCCGTACCGGGAGTGAAGGTAGAAGCGCTCGAACGCGCGCTCGCAGTCGTCGCGCGCGAGACCCGGGCCCGTGTCCTCGACCTGGACCCGCCCGGGCGCGGCGACGACCCGCACCTCTCCCCCGGGAGGCGTCAGCCGGAGCGCGTTCTCGACGAGGTTCGAGACGACCTGGAGGACGCGGTCGGCGTCCGCGGTGGCCGGCGCCGCGCCGTCGGAGACTGCCGCCAGCGAGACGCCGAACGCCTCCGCCTGCGGCTCGTAGCGGCGCACGGCGTCCTCGGCGACCTCGGTCAGGTCGATTTCGGCCGCGTGGACGCTGAACCCGGTCGTGTTCATCCGAGCGAGGTCGAGGAGATCACCGACGAGCCGCCCCAGCCGGTCCGCCTCTGCGCCGATCGTCGCAGCCGCGTCGTCCGCCGTCACCGCCCCCTCGCGCAGCGCCTCCGCGAAGCCGGCGATCGACGTCAGCGGGGTCTTCAGCTCGTGGCTGACCGAGAGCAGGAACGACCGCTCGGCCGCGCGCGCCCGGGCGAGCTGCTCGGCCAGGTCGTTGAAGGCGACCGCGAGCGTCGCCAGCTCGGCGGCGAAGTAGTAGGCGGTCCCGTCGATCGTCACGCTTCCGGTCGCCACCTTCCCGGCAGCGAGATCGTCCTGCGCACCACGCGAGAGAACGCCCGCGTCGAGCAGGTAGCGCTCGTGCTGGCGCTGGAGGTACGGGCGCAGCTGCGGCAGGTGCGTGAGAGGCGAGAGCGCGTTTCGCTCCTCGCCGACGATCAGCGCCGCCTGGTGGACGAGGTCCTTCAGCGTCGCGTCCTCGACGGCGCGGCGCGTGAGCACCAGGCCGAGCCCGAGCGTGATCGCGACCGACAGCGCAACGATCACGCCGATCGCGGCGAACAGCCGTGCCCGCAGGCTGCCGAGCGGCCTCATGTCGCCTGCAGCTTGTAGCCCGCGCCCCGCACCGTGCGGATCGCCTCAGGCGCCTGCAGCTTGCGGCGGAGCTGCGCGACGTGCATGTCCACGGTGCGCGTCCCGCCCGGATAGGACACGCCCCAGACGAGGTCGAGCAACCGCTCGCGGGAGAGCACGATGCCGCGGTGCTCGAGGAAGCATGCGAGCAGGTCGAACTCCTTGCTCGTCAGCTCGACGTCGTCGCCGCCGACGGTCACCTCGTGCGAGTCGCGCCGGAGGACGATCTCGCCCGCGGCGAGGACCTCGTCCTGAGACCGATGCTCCGTGCGGCGGAGGATCGCCTTGATCCTGGCCGCCAGCTCCCTCGGCGAGAACGGCTTCGGCACGTAGTCGTCCGCGCCGAGCTCGAAGCCGGCGACGCGGTCGGGCTCCTCGTCCCGGGCGGTCAGCATGACGATCGGCACCTTCGACCACGCGCGCATCTGTCGACAGACCTCGAAGCCGTCGATCCCCGGCAGCCCCACGTCGAGCACGACGAGCCGCACTGGGTGGCGCCGCAGCTCGCCGACCGCCTCCTCGCCGGATCGCAGCCAGAGCACCTGCCAGCCGTCCTGCCGCTCGAGGTACTGCTTGACGAGCCGTCCGATCGCCTCGTCGTCCTCGACGAGGAGGAGGACGCTCCCGGTCGCCCCCGTCGCCATACCGTCAGCCCCCGAGGCGGCCTTCCACCTGGATCTGGGTCGCCGGGGAGTTGGCCTTGCGTACGACGAGCACGCGCATCGGCGGACGCAGCTGCGAGACGTCGGTCAGGCGGGCCGAGCCGAGGATCCTGGTCGCGGGGCTGACGCGGATCGTCACGATAGTGCCGTCACGCTCGCGCAGCGTGATCGAGCCCGCAGCCGTCGACACGATCACGCCGCGGTCGATGCGGAAGTCGTTGACGGCGCGAGGCCCGCCGACGACCACCTCGGCCCGGATCAGCCGCGGGCCGAAGAACCGGTCGATCAGGGCGCCCGGAAGCGCGAAGCCTCCCTGGGCGAGCCAGAAGAACGCGTTCAGCGCGACGAGCGTCGCGGCGAGGAGCACGAAGCGGCGCCGGGACATAAGCCACATGATCGTCCGACTGCGCGACGGCGACGTAAAGCGTGCGTAAAACCTGGTGCCTGGCACCGGTTGCTCGGCTCCAGCACTGGGATGGCGGCGCGTTCGCAACCGGTGCCTGCACCGGCTTTTCAGGACGAAGCGGCGGCCTCGTGCTCCGCGACCTTCGCCGCGGCCGTCGCCTCGACCTGCGCCAGCGTCGAGCCGGCGTCGGCGCGGACGTGGATCACCGTCCGCTCGCCGACCTTCAGGTCGGAGAGCGAGATCACCGTTGGCACGACGCCCTGCCAGAGCAGGTAGACCGTCGAGCCGCCGACCGTGAATGTCTGCGTCGCGGACTGGCCGCGGAGGAGGCGAAGGGCCCGCAGATTGCCGCCGCGGACGGTGAGCGTGACGCTCGACGCGCCGACCGATGCGATCGCGCCGCGGAACAGGTAGTCCGGCTTGTCCGGCCGATTGAGCGCCGTGCCGTGGTCTCCGATCAGGAAGGCGTTCGTGCTCTCGATCGTGGCGAGCGAGCTGCCGCGTGAGGCGCGCACGTTGACGCGGACGTAGTCGCCGACGTCGAGATCGCCCGGCTTGACGACCCTCGGGACGCCGTTCGACCACTGCAGGAACTCCGTCTGGTCGCCGTACGTGAAGGTCTGGTCGACCGACTTGCCGAGCATCGCCCGCAGCGACGGGCGGTTGCCGCTCTCGACGCTGATCGAGACGTGGCCGCCCGAGGGCACCGCCGTGAGCTTCCCGAGGAACGAGTACGGGATGCCGCCGCCCGCGGCGCCGGCCGTGGCGGCGACGACGCCGGCGAGGACGGCAGCCCCGGCGGCGGCGAAGAGCTTGATGCGCATCTCTGGACCTCCTTCGGACATCGTGGTGTCCGAACCTTCGACGCGCCCGGTCAGGCGTCGGTCTGGCGGACGTAAAGGGCGCGTAAAAGGGAGAGCTACGAGCGCTGGTACTCCGGGCCGGACCCGCCCTCGGGCGGCGTCAGCCGGCCACCCTTCGCGGTGATCGCCCCGCACTGGACGCAGTTCGACGGCGTCGTCCGCACCCGCACCTTGCCCGCGTCGTCCGCGCCGAGCTCGTAGACCTGCGCCGGGCACATGTGCACCCACATCTGCGCGATGTCGCGCGGGACGAGCGCATCGAGGCGGAGGTGGTTCGGCTGGTCGTCGCGCGTCCTGTTGCCCGAGGCGAAGACCGAAGAGAGCTTGTCGAAGGTGAGCTCCCCGTCCGCCGGCGGGTAGTAGCGGGCACGGCCAGTCGTGATCAGACTCTGCTCGGCATCCCGCTCGAGCACGTGGTCGCCGGGCGGGAACCGCCCGAACGACATCGTCATCGCACCCGCGAGCGCGCCGCCGAGCCAGAAGCCGTGCTCGAAGGCGGGCCGCATGTTCCGCACCTTCCAGAGGTCCTTCCAGACGAAGCTCTCGCGAATCGACTCGTCGTAGACGTCGAGCGCGCCGAGGCGGCTCGGCGTCTCGCCGCGCTGGAGTGCAGCCCACGCCGCCTCCGCCGCGAGCCGCCCCGACTCGACCGCGTAGTGGATGCCCTTGAGAGCCGGGACGTTGACGAAGCCCGCGCCGTCCCCGCAGAGCAGCAGGCCGGGCGCGTTCAGGCGCTTCGGCAGCGAGAGGTAGCCACCCTCGGGGATCGTCTTCGCCCCCCACTCCAGCCGCTCGCCGCCGCGGAGAATCTTGTGGATCTTCGGATGTGTCTTCAGCTCCTGGAGCAGGTCGTGGACCGAGAGCTCCGTGTCGCGGTAGTCGAGGCCGACGACCATTCCGATCGTGACCAGGTCCTCGCCCATCGGGTAGATGAACGAGCCGCCGAACTCGCGGTACTTGGCGCCGGTGCGCAGCGGCCAGCCCATCGTGTGGATCACCCGGTCGAGCCGCTTCGTGACCCGCCAAACCTCCTTGACGCCGAGCGCCCAGACCTGCGGGTTCGCCCCGCGCAGCCCGAAGTGCTCGATCGCGGCGCCCGTCAGGTGTCCCTGCGTACCCTCGGCGAGGACCGTCACGCGCGCGAGCACGTCGGAACCGGGCTCGAACGTCGGGAGCCGCTCGCCGTTCCGCCCGCGGCCGCGGTCCCCCGTGCGCACGCCGCGCACCCGCCCGTCCTGGACGAGCAGCTTGACGGCGGGCGTCTCCGGCAGGATCGTGCCGCCGGCCGCCTCCGCCTCCTGCGCGAGGAAGCGGCCGAGCTGGGAGAGCGAGGCGACGTAGTTCCCGTGGTTCCGCATCGTCGGCGGGGCCGGGATCCGGAACGCCCGTTTCGGCGTCAGGAAGTAGACGGATTCGTGCGCGACCTCGTCGTAGAACGGCATCTCGTCGATCCGCCGGCGCCCCTTGAACAGCCGCTGCAGGCCGCGCGGGTTGATGACCGCGCCGGAGAGCAGGTGCGAACCAGGCTGCTTGCCCTTCTCCAGCACCGCGACCGGCACCTCGCCGAGCCGCCCGGCGGTCACGAGGTCCTCCTCGGCGAGCTGCCCGAGCCGGATCGCGCACGCAAGGCCGGCGGGCCCGGCACCGACGACGAGGACGCCGACGTCGATCGGGTCCGCGTCGGCCGGGGCCGCGAGGGCGTCCTCGACGCTCCAGGGGGGCGGGTATCTGGCCGGGATCGACACTAACTCCCCTTCCGCGCGCGCACGAGCTCGGTCAGCTTCGGCACGACCTGGTGCAGGTCGCCGACGACGCCGAAGTCGCTGAACTCGAAGATCGGGGCGTTCGCATCCTTGTTGATCGCGACGATCACGCCGGAGCTTTGCATGCCGACCTTGTGCTGGATCGCGCCGGAGATCCCGCAGGCGACGTAGAGCTTCGGCGAGACGCTCTTGCCGGTCTGGCCGACCTGGGTCGAGTACGGGTACCAGCCGGCGTCGACGACGGCACGCGTCGCCGCAACCGCGCCGCCGAGCGCCTTTGCGAGGTCCTCGACGAGCGCGAAGTTCTCCGGGCCTCCGAGGCCGCGACCGCCGGCGACGACGATGTCGGCGTCCTCGATCGACGGGCCGGTCTGCTCCTCGTGTGCCTGTTCGAGCATCGTCGCCCGCGTCGAGAAGTCCTCGATGGCGATCTCGACCTGCGCGACCTCGGGCTCGCCGCCCGATTCGGCCGGCTCGAACGTGCCGGAGCGGATCAGCGCGAGCCGCGGCTCGCCCTTCCAGCCGACCTCGGCGTAGACGGAGTCGCCGAGCGCCGGACGCGTGCCGACGAGCGTTCCGTCGCGGGTTTCCAGGTCGACGAGGTCCCAGTTCAGGCCGGCGTCGAGCCTCGCCGCCAGTCCGGCAGCGACGTCGGCGGCGAGCACCGAGGCGGCGAAGAGCACGGTGTCGTAGCCGCCCTCATCGACGACCTTCGCGAGCACGTCGACCCGCGGCTGCGGAAGCGGTGCCTCGAGCGCAGGGTCGTCTGCGACCCAGACCTTCTGCGCGCCCCGGGCCTGCGCGGCGAGCGCGGCGACCCCCGAGCCGGCGATCACGCCGTCGGCGCCGCCGAGGGAGGCTGCCTTGGCGAGCACGCCGAGGGGCCCCTTCTGCAGCTCGCCGGCGTGATGCTCGAGTAAGACGAGGGTGGGCATCAGACGAGCTTCTTCTCCACGAGGAAGTCGAGGATCTGCTGGGCCGCCGTGCCGTCGTCCTCGATCTTGCGGCTCTCACCGCGCGGCGGCGGATCGTTCAGCGCGAACACCTCGGTCTTCGAGCCCGCCTCGCCGACCGAGCCTGCGTCGAGGCCGAGGTCGCCGGCCGAGAGGACGTCCTGCGGCTTGGACTTCGCGCCCATGATCCCCTTCAGCGACGGGTAGCGCGGCTCGTTGATCGCGTCCGAGACGGCGACCACGGCCGGCAACGGCGCCTCGATCCTGTCGTAGCCGAACTCGGTCTGGCGCTTCACCGTCGCCTTGCCGCCCGCGACAGCCAGGTCCGCGGCCTGCGAGACGAGCGGCAGGCGCAGCCGCTCGGCGACCGCCGCCCACAGCACCGCGCCGTCGGAGTCGGCCGACTGCTGGCCGAAGAGCACGAGGTCCGGGCTCTCGCGCTCGAGGGCGGCCGCGAGGACGCGGCTCGTGGCGACGAGGTCGGAGCCGGCCGCGGCCTCGTCGCTGACCAGCAGCGCCCGGTCCGCGCCCATCGCCAGCGCCTTGCGCAGCGAGTCCATTGCGCCCTGCGGCCCGAGGGAGACGATCACGACCTCGCTCTCCGCCTCGCTCTCCTTCACCCGTAGCGCCGCCTCGACGGCGTTCGCGTCGAAGGCGTTCAGCGCCCCCTCGCCCGAGCGGTCGAGCCGCTTCGTCGCAGGGTCGATGCGGCGCGCGGCACCGGCCTCGGGCACCTCCTTGACGCAGACTGCGATCTTCACCGGCGGCGAACAATATCCCGGGGAGGTGCTACGGTCCGGCACCATGCGCCGCGCCGTCCCGGCCCTCCTGGCGTTGCTTGCCGCTGGACTGGTCGCCTCGACGTCCGGCGCGGGCAGCGTCCCCGATCCGTTCGTCTTCCCCGTGGTCGGCCCGTACCGCTACACAAACGACTTCGGCGACCCGAGGCCGCAGGGCCGTCACGAGGGCAACGACGTTCTCGCGCCGAAGAAGTCGATCGTCGTCGCGGTCGAGGACGGGAAGATCAAGTTCTGGACGACCTCCGCCCGGGCCGGCTGCATGCTCTACCTCTACGGCGCCTCCGGGACGACCTACCTCTACGTCCATCTGAACAACGACGTGACGATGGCGAACGACAACCGCGGCAAGTGCGTCCCCGGCGGTTCGTACTGGCCGGGACTGAAGGACGGGCAGAAGGTGGTCGCGGGCCAGGCGGTCGGCTACGTCGGCGACTCGGGCGACGCCGACGGCACGACGCACCTCCACTTCGAGGTGCACCCGAACGACGGACCGGCGGTCAACCCCTACCCGTACCTGAACAAGGCGACGCGCGTGCTCTTCGCGGCGCCGCCCGGGAGCGCGGTCACGCTCTCGTTGCGAGGCCGCGTGCTGCTAGCAACCGCGACGACGCTGAAGATGAAGGTGACGTCCGCGACGGTGTTCCCGGTCGGGATCACGCTCCTCGGCCTGCGCAACCCGATGGTGCTGACGATGCCGACGACGGCCCTGGTCGGAAAGGCAAGCCTGCGCCTCGGCAGGACGGCGATCGTGCTCACACAGCCGGCGAAGACTAGCCTGGAGACCCAGGCCGCTGCCGACGGCGCCTTCAGCGTCGCCCGCATCGTCGCCGGCTAGCGCCCGCGGAACCGTTCCGCACGGCTACCGGCCCTTGAACCGCGGCTCGCGCTTCTCTGCGAACGCGCGCATGCCCTCCTTCTGGTCCTCCGTCGCGAACAGCGCCGCGAACAGGATCGCCTCGTAGGAGAGGCCCGCGCCGAGGTCACCCTGAAGGGCCCGGTTGGTTGCGTCCTTGGCGGCCGAAAGCGCGACCGCCGACCGCTTCGCGAGCCCCGCGGCGATCGAGAGCACGCGCTCGAGCAGCTCCGCCGCCGGGTACACCGCGCTGACGAGCCCGAGTCGGAGCGCCTCGGCGGCGTCGACACTCCGGCCGGTGAGAATCAGGTCCTTGGCGAGCGCCGGCCCGACCGCGCGCGCAAGCCGTTGCGTGCCGCCCCAGCCCGGGATGACCGCGAGATTGATCTCCGGCTGCCCGAACGTCGCCTGCTCGGAGGCGTAGCGGATGTCGCAGGCGAGCGCGAGCTCGCAGCCTCCGCCGAGCGCGAAGCCGTTCACAGCCGCGAGCGTCGGCTTCGGCATCGTCTCGAGCAGGCGACAGCACTCATGGCCGAGCGAGCCCCACGCGTGCCCCTCCAAGACGGTCATCTCCGTCATCTCCTTGATGTCGGCCCCGGCCGCGAACGCCCGGTCGCCCGCACCCGTGAGGACGAGCACCCGCGCCTCGGTGTCGGGCGCGAGCTCGCGCAGCCGGCCGCGAAGCGCCTCGAGCGTCTCGTGGTTCAGCGCGTTCAGCGCGTCCTGCCGGTCGATCGTGACGACGGCGACGCCGTCGTCGCGCTTCTCGACCTGGACGGTCAGACGGCGACCTTCGAGCGCAGGAACGCGACGATCTCGCTGGTCGGCGCTCCCGGCGTGAACACCGCGGCCACCCCTTGCGCCTTCAGCTCCTCCGCGTCCTCGGCCGGGATCGTCCCGCCCAGCACGACGAGGACGTCCTCGGCGCCGTTCTCCCGGAGACCGTCGAGGATCCGCGGCACGAGCGTCATGTGCGCGCCCGACAGGATCGAGATGCCGACCGCGTCCGCGTCCTCCTGGATCGCCGTCTCGACGATCTGCTCCGGAGTCTGGTGCAGACCCGTGTAGATGACCTCCATCCCGGCGTCGCGAAGCGCCCTCGCGATGATCTTCGCACCGCGGTCGTGCCCGTCGAGCCCGGGCTTCGCGATCACTACTCTGATCCTCTCGCCCACGGCGTCGTCAGTATAGGAGCGTGAAACTCAGGATAGTGGGCTGTTCCCCGGCTTGGCCGAACCCGGGCATCTCTCATTCGGGCTATCTCGTCGAAGGCGACGGGCCCGGGCGCCTGCTGCTCGACTGCGGCCCGGGCGTGCTCGCCGACCTGCGCGCGATGGACGGAGGCTGGCCGAGGGTCGACACGATCGTGATCACCCACTGGCACCTCGACCACTGGGGCGATCTCGTCCCCTGGGTCTGGGGACGCATGTTCGGCCTCGGCCGGAAGGTGGACACGCCGGAGCTGTGGGTGCCGCCGGCAGGGATCGCCCAGCTCGAGCAGTTCGGCACCTTCTTCGGGACGGAGACGATGTTCGAGGGCGTCTTCACGCTCGCGGAGTACGCCGAGCGTGAGCCGTTCCGAACTGCGGCCGGCCTGGAGGTCACGCCGATCAAGGTGCCGCACTACCTGATCGACACCTACGCGCTGCGCGTGACGAACGGGACCCGGACGCTCGCGTACTCCGGTGACTGCGCCCCGAGCGAGCAGCTCACGGAGATGGCGCGCGACGCCGACCTCTTCCTCTGCGAGGCGACGCTGATCGACTCCGAGGCCGACGCGCTGCCGCGGGGCCACCTCTCGATCCCGGAGGCGCTGGCGGCATTCGAGGCGTCCGGTGCGGCGCGGCTCCTGCTCACGCACCGGCCCGACGAGCTGCCCGTGGACGAAGGCATCGAGCGGGCCCAGCCGGGTCAGGTCGTCGAGATCTAGTCTAGAAGACGGGCGTCTCCCGCCACACGCCCCACACCTCGCGGAGCGCGTCGCACATCTCGCCCATCGTCACGTAGGCCTTCGCGGCCTCGATGATCGACGGCATCAGGTTCACATCGCCGGCGGCCGCCTGCCTGAGCTCGCCGAGGGCCGCCTCGACCTTCGCCGCGTCCCGTTTCGCGCGGAGCGCCTGCACGCGCGCGATCTGCTTCGGCTCGAGCGCCGGATCGATGCGCAGGATCTCGAGCGGCGGCTCCTCGTCGATCTCGTACCGGTTGACGCCGACGATCACCCGCTCGTCCCGCTCGACCTCCGACTGGTACCGGAACGAGGCCTCGGCGATCTCCCGCTGGAAGAAGTTTTCCTTGATCGCGGCGACGACGCCGCCGAGCTTCTCGATCCGGCCGAAGTAGTCGTATGCCTCCGACTCGAGGCGGCTCGTCAGGTCCTCGACGAACCAGCTGCCGCCGAGGGGGTCGATCGTGTTGGCGGTGCCCGTCTCGTGCGCGATCACCTGCTGCGTGCGAAGCGCGATCCGCACGGCGTCCTCGGTCGGCAGCGCGAGGGCCTCGTCATACGAGTTCGTGTGCAGCGACTGCGTTCCGCCGAGCACCGCCGCCATCGCCTCCAGCGCCGTTCGCACGATGTTCAGGTGCGGCTGCTGCGCCGTCAGCGAGACGCCCGCGGTCTGGGTGTGGAAGCGCATCCGCCACGAGCGCGGATCCCGCGCGCCGTAGCGCTCGCGCAACTCGCGCGCCCAGATCCGCCGCGCGGCGCGGTACTTCGCGATCTCCTCGAAGAAGTCGATGTGCGCGTTGAAGAAGAAGGAAAGGCGAGGGGCGAACTCGTCGACCTCGAGCCCGCGGGCGAGCGCGGCGTCGACGTAGGCGAAGCCGTCCGCGAGCGTGAACGCGAGCTCCTGCGCCGCGGTCGAGCCGGCCTCGCGGATGTGGTAGCCCGAGATCGAGATCGGGTGCATTCGTGGCAGCTCGCGCGCGGAGAACTCGATCATGTCGACCACCAGCCGCATCGACGGCTCGGGCGGGAAGATGTACTCCTTCTGCGCGATGTACTCCTTGAGGATGTCCGTCTGGACGGTCCCGCGGAGCCCCGCGCGAGGCACGCCTTGCTCGTCGCCGACGCAGACGTAGAAGGCGAGCAGCATCGCCGCCGGCGAGTTGATCGTCATCGAGGTCGAGACCTCGCCGAGGGGGATACCGGCGAAGAGCGTCTCCATGTCCTCGAGCGAGTCGACGGCGACCCCCTCCCGCCCCACCTCGCCGAGCGAGCGCGGGTGATCGGAGTCGTACCCCATCAGCGTCGGCATGTCGAACGCGGTCGACAGCCCCGTCTGGCCGTGCTCGAGCAGGTAGCGGAAGCGCTCGTTCGTCTCCGCGGCGGTGCCGAACCCGGCGAACTGCCGCATCGTCCAGAGCCTCCCGCGGTACATCGTGTCGTAGACCCCGCGGGTGAACGGGTACTCACCCGGGTTGCCCAGGTCGCGGTCGTAGTCGATCGAGACGTTCTCCGGCGAGTACACGTCGTCGACCGGAAGCCCGGAGATGGTCGAGAGAAGACGTGTTTCCGGCTTTCGCTCCGTAGTCGCCACGGTCAGATCATTCTGCCGAATATCCCCGTTGGCAACGCTCAGGCGTCAGTGCCGGAGGAGGTACCAGGCTTCCGCGGCGACGACCGTGAGCGCGGAGATCCCGATTTGCACGCCGACGAGCTCGGCCGGCTCCGTGTGGAGGAACCCGAATAGGACGAGCTGCAGCACGAAGACGCCGACCAGCACGAGCGCGAAGCGCGCCCGGCCGAGCGAGAGGAAGTGGTACATGTAGACGATCGCGAGTGCATAGAGGGCCATCGCGAGCGAGAGCGGCCCGAGCCACGGCACCGCGGCCGCGTACTTCGCGCCGAAGATGCCGCGGATGATCGGGTCGGCGAACACCCAGAGAATCGCGGTGGTGACCGCTCCGAGCGCCGCGACGACGGCGAGCCCGGCAAGCAGGTGGCGCCGCTCGCTCGTGGGGTCGCGCAGGGTCGCCACCCGCGGGAAGAGGACCGTCGTCACCCCGATCGGCAGCAGCAACAGCACGCGGGCGCCGACCGAGGCGACCCCGTACGCGCCCGCGGTCGCCGGGGAGAAGGCCAGCTTCGCGACGAGGACGTCCACGGTCGCGAGCGCCGTCAGCAGCGTGAGGCCGGTCGCGGCCGCGGCGTTCGGGAGCGTCGCCAGCCGCCGCGCCCCCGACCGGGCCGCAGCCTGCCAGAGGTCGCGGAGCGGGAGCAGCGTCAGCCCGAGCGTCAGTGCCGTCGCCCCCGCGACGCCTCCCATCACTGCAGCGGCGTGGCCGCCGGCAAGGCCGATCCCGACGCCGGCCGCGAGCCTGGTGGCGGCAAAGGTCAGGTGCGCGACCCCGAGAGCGACGAAGAGCCGGGCCCCCTGCAGCCCGCCCCACACGGCCGGAATCACGAGTGCGGCCGAGATCGTCGCCGCGGTCGCGAGCGTCGCCCCCGCGTCCCCGCGACCGAGTGCCGCGAGCACGGGGTAGGCGACCACGCCGAGGCCGAGGATCGCGAGCGCCCACGGAATCAGCCCCCGAACCGTGTCCCGGAGCGCGGCGCCGGCGGCGCCCGGACGGTCCTCCGCCAGCGCGACCGCCACCTCGCGCGCGACCGACGCCTGGAACGCGAGCGGCGGCACCGCGGCGATCAAGGTGATGACGACGAGCGCGACGAGCAGCGAGTACTCCTCGGGCTCGAGGATCCGGGCGAGCGCGATCTGGAAGACGGCGTTCAGCGCGTTCGCGACGACGACCGCGACGCCGACGAAGAGGCCGGGGCCGAACAGCCCGCGCACCGGGCGTTCGAGCGGCGCGACCGACTCCACCTAGTCCTCGATCCGAGATGGAGATCTTCGGCGCATCTGCGGTCAACTTACAAGGAGGCCTCGACCGCAAGCGCCGCCGCGATCACGATCAGAGCGACGCCGATCGCGCGTCGCAGGAAGAGCTCCGAGAGGCGGCCGGTGACGTGTGCGCCGAGCCAGCCGCCGACGATCGCCGCCGGCGCGCCGACCGCGAGCAGCTCCCACTCGACCTCGAGCCGCGCAGCGTGCGCGGCGAGGCCGACTGCGCCGACGGCGAAGCCGACGACCAGGTTCGTGCCGACCGCCTTCGCGGCAGTCATCCCCACGCCGCGGAGGAGCACAGGCATCCGCATCGTCCCCAGGATCACGCCGATCGCGCCGCCGAGCGCGCCGACGCCGAACCCGCCGGCGACGGCCGGTGCGATCCGCAGCCTCGTGCGCGGTCGCGCGTGGAACGGCCGCACGAGCAGGTCGATGCCGTTGAAGACGAGGATCCCGGCCGCGACCGCGAGCAGCGCGGTCTCGGGCAGGTCGCTGCCGAAGTAGCCGCCGAGGAATGCGCCGGCGACCGAGGGAGGCAGCATCCACCAGGCCACGGGCCACGACACGCGTCCCTCGCGTGCGTGGCGCACCGATCCGGCCGCAGCCGAGGCGGCGCTGATCCCGATGTTCGTCCCGGCCGCGCTGGCCGGGCTCGAGGCGAGCAGGATCATCAGCGGCAGCCGCAGGGTCCCTAGCACGAGCCCGATCGCCGAGCCGAGGTAACCGGCGGCGAAGGACCCGGCCGCGCCTAGCGCGAGCCGCCAGGCTTCCAGAGCGGCTCCGCGGCGCCCGCGTTCGCCGTCCGGGCGAGGATGAAGAGCAGGTCGGAGAGGCGATTGAGGTACGCGACTGCGAGTGGGTTCGCGGAGCCCACGCGCAGCGCCTCGACCTCCGCTCGACGGCAGACCGTGCGGGCGAAGTGGAGCCGCGCCGCCGTCCCGGTCCCGCCCGGGAGGACGAAGCTCTTCAGCGACGGGAGCGGCTCGTTGAAGCGGTCGCAGAGATGCTCCAGCCGGTCGACCTGCGCCTGCTCGATCCGCAGCTTCCCGTCCGCCTCCGCGTACGGGACCGAGAGATCGGCGCCGAGGTCGAAGAGATCGTTCTGGATCCGCTCGAGCGGCTCGCGCAGCTCGGCCCCGAGCCCGCCGGCGAGCACGACCCCGAGCGCCGAGTTGAGCTCGTCGACGGCGCCGTAGGCGACGACCCGCGTGTCGGTCTTCGGCACTCGCGTCCCGTCGCCGAGGCTCGTCTCTCCCTTGTCGCCGGCGCGGGTGTAGATCCTGGTCAGGCGAACCGGCTCGTCGCGGCGACGCGCCATCTAGCCGGATGCGAGCGCCTGCCTGCGCAGGCCGAGCACGGAGCGGGCGATCACGAGCCGCTGGATCTCGCTCGTGCCCTCGTAGATCTCGGTGATCTTGGCGTCGCGGTAGTAGCGCTCGACCGGAAACTCCTTCGTGTAGCCGTAGCCGCCGAAGATCTGGACCGCCTCCGCGGTCTGCCGCCGCGCCATCTCGGACGCGAATAGCTTCGCCTTGGCGCCCTCCTCGGTGTGCGGACGCCCCTCCTGCTTCAGCCAGGCGGCGCGGAGGACGAGCAGCCGGGCCGCGTCGATCTCCATCGACATGTTCGCGAGCTTGTGCTGGATCGCCTGGAAGTCGCCGATCGGCTTTCCGAACTGGCGGCGCTCGAGCGCGTAGGCCCGCGCGGCGTCGTAGGCCGCCTGCGCGATCCCGACGGCCTGGGCTGCGATGCCGATCCGGCCCCCGTCGAGCGTCGACATGGCGATTGTGAAGCCCTTCCCCTCCTCGCCGAGCAGCCGGTCTCCGTCCACGTGGTCGTCGACGACGATGTCGCTCGTCGTCGTCGAGTTCAGCCCGAGCTTCTCCTCGTCACGCGTCACCCTGACGTGGTCCGCGTCGAGGACGAACGCCGAGACCCCGCCGGGGCCCGAGCTCGACGCGTCCGTGCGGGCGAAGAAGATAAAGGTGCCGGCGTAGCGCGCCGTCGAGATGAATCGCTTCGACCCGGAGACGTGCCAGCCTCCGTCGTCCGGAGTTGCCGCCGTCCGCAGCGAGCCGGCATCCGATCCGGACTCCGGCTCGGTCAATGCGAATGCGCCGAGCAGCTCCCCACGCGCGAGCGGCGGCACGAATCGGGCACGCTGCTCGTCGGTACCGAAGCGAAGAATCGGGAGCGTGACGGCGCTCGTATGCACGGCGACGGTGACGCCGACCCCCGCGTCCGCGCGCGAGAGCTCCTCGAGCACGACGATGTACGAGAGGAAGTCCGCCCCCGCCCCGCCGTACTCTTCGGGCACGCACACGCCCATCAGCCCGAGCTGGGCGAGCTTCGGGTAGAGCTCGGTCGGGAAACGATGGTCGCGGTCCCACTCGGCCGCGTGCGGCTCGATCTCCGCCTGCGCGAATTCGCGGGCAAGCGCCTGGATCTCGCGCTGCTCGGGCGTCAGCTCGAAGTCCACACCGGAAATCTTAGGAGTACTCGTAGAAACCGCGGCCCGACTTGCGCCCCAGCCGCCCTGCGGCAACGTGCTCACGCAGCAGCGGGCACGGCGCGTAGCGCGAGTCGCCGAGCCCCCGCTCGAGCACCTCCATGATCGCGACGCACGTGTCCAGGCCGATCAGGTCTGCGAGCGCCAGCGGCCCGATCGGGTGCGCGAAGCCGAGCTTCGCGATCATGTCGATCGCCTCGGGGCCGGCGACACCGTCGTGGAGCGCCCAGACGGCCTCGTTGATGAACGGCATCAGGATCCGGTTCGAGACGAAGCCCGGGAAGTCGTTCGCCTCCGCCGGCGTCTTCCCGAGCTCCCGCGCGAGTTCGACGATCGCGGCAGCGGTCTCGTCCGAGGTGGACGGGGCGCGGACGACCTCGACGAGCGTCATCACCGGGACGGGGTTGAAGAAGTGCATCCCGATCACGCGGTCGGCCCGGCCGGTGACCGCCGCCAGCGATGCTATCGGGATCGACGAGGTGTTCGAGGCGAGGATCGCGTCGGGCGGCAGCACGCCGTCCGCGCGCCGGAAGATCTCCTCCTTGACGCCGGCGTCCTCGACCACCGCCTCGATCATCAGCTCGGCGGGAAGGATGTCATCGACCGCCGCGACGCGCGCGAGCACCTCCTCCGGATCCGCGCCACCCTTCTCGGCGAGCTTGCCGAGGCTCTTGCGCATTGCCTCCAGCCCGCGCTCGACCGCCCCCGGGGCCGCGTCGAACAGCGCCACGCGCCGGCCTGACGCGGCGACGACCTGCGCGATTCCTCCGCCCATCTGGCCGGCGCCGACGACGAGGACGTCCTCGAACCTCACGGGCGCAGCCTACGGCAGCGGCCAATCGAGGCCCAGCCGCTCCAGCTC
>JBKPRD010000062.1:0-6532 GCA_046734415.1 Actinomycetota bacterium
CGCCAAAGAGCCGACCGATCGCTACTCCAGCTGCCGCGAGCTCGTCGAAGCTCTGCGGGCAGCGCTCGGACTGGACGCAGCCTCGCCTCGGCGACGGCGACGCGGATTCGCGCTGACGCTCGGGTTGGCGCTCTTGGCCGGCGCGGCAATTTCGGCCGTCCTGCTGACGCGCGGTCGCGGATCGACAGCGACGACCGCGATCACCGTCGACTCGCTCCAACGAATCGACCCGCACAAGAACGCCCTCGCGGCGACACTCGCGACGGGCACCGCCCCGGCTGGAGTGGTAACAGGATCCGGCCGAGTCTGGGTGATCAACAACGGCGACCGCACGCTGACGGCAATCGACCCGAAGCGGAACAAGGTCGCGAGAACGATCAGGCTCGGGATCACACCAGCCCGGATCGCAGCGGGTGGTGGCGGCATCTGGATGACGACCACATCGGAGGGGAGACCCGGCCGCTGGCTCTGGAAATACGATCTCCGCACGAATTCGGCCGGACCGCTCCCCCTTGACCTGATTTCCGACGGAGTCACCTACGGGGCGGGCGACGTTTGGGTCACCGATGTGACACACCAGCCCTCTAGCCTCCTCCGGGTTCGGCCCCACGACGGGAAGCCACTGGGGTATGTCCCAGCTTGCTCGTGTGGAGCTCCCGTCTTCGGTGAGGGAGCAATCTGGACAATCGCGGGCGGAGCCGGGGATTGGCTCTACCGGCTCGACCCGAAGACCAGGAACATCATCGCTCGGATCGAGCTCGGCTTTTCGGCGTACTCGTCGCCGTTCGGCGGGCGCGACGAGCTCGCCGTCGGCGCGGGCGGCGTGTGGGTCGCCGACCAGGCTGGCGACTCCGTGACCCGAATCGACCCGGTCACGAACCGTCCGACCGGCACTTTCCCGACCGGCCGGCAGCCCTCTGCGATCGCAGTCGGCGAGGGCGCCGTCTGGGTCGCCAACAGTCGCGACGGCACCGTCACGCGCTACGACCCGAAGACGGCCGACATCGCCACGATCAGAGTTGGCGGGACACCGGTCGGCCTCGCCGTCGGCCAGGGCGCGGTCTGGGTCGTTACACAGGCGCGGTGATGGATCGTGGCGCCTCCCGGGCTCGGGTAGCTCAGCTCTCGCTCGCCCCGAGTGTCCAGGTGAACCTGGTCATGCTCTTCTGCGGAGCAAGGCCCCCCGGACGGAGGCCACGCCGGACGAGCAGGGTCGGAACGTCGGCCGAGCGCGCGACCTCGAGCCGTGCCGCCCCGAGGCCTTCTGCCTCCCACCTGCTCGAGAGGCCGACGACGAGCAGAGACGCGTCCGACGCCGCGTCGAGGACCGCCTCCGGCCCGCCGCTGGCGAGGATCGGCTCACACACGATCCCGACGACGGCTTGGACGATCAGCGACGCCTTGGCAAGCAGGCGGCTCGCGTCGCGCTGGCCGCGTCGACGATCGGCTCCCGTGCCGACGATCTGAAGCCGGGTCTCGCAGGCCCGCGCCACCCACGCGGCGATCTCGATCGCCGACCAGTCGTGCTCGGCGCCGCTGAAGGGGACGACGACCGGACCAGCGCCTACTCGATGCCGGCCGCGCGAGACCAGGACTGCGACGTCGCTCGGGGCATTGCGTAGGATCGCTCCCAGATCCGAATCCGGGATCCCGTGCTCGAGGAGGTTCGGCATGTCGACGAGCACGAGATCGACGTCCTGCTCAGTCGCGAGCTGGACCGCATCGTCTCCGGGTGTCGGCGATGTGTAGGCGGCGACCCGGACGTCGAGCCCGTCGCCGACCAGTTCGTCTCTGAGTTCCGAGAGGCGTGCCGTCGCTTGCGCGGGCTCCTCGTCGTGCTCGAGCAGCCAGGCGATGATCAGCTCCCGAGGCGGCCGGCGGGCGAGCGGCTCCGCGATCGAGATCAGCGCGCGCGTGTTCGCATCGTCGCGAGCCAGGACGAGGATCGAGCGGGTCGTTCCGGCGGGCTCGGCATCGTCCTGGCCAGCGCTTCCCGGCTCCGGCAGATCCAGCGCCGCATCCTGCCGGAGGATCGCCCGTTCCAGGTCCTGGAGCGAAGGACTCGGGTCGATGCCGAGTTGATCGACGAGCACGCGCCTCGCGTCCTGGTATGCGGCCAGCGCCTCGGCCTGGCGCCCGGAGCGATAGAGCGCGAGCATCAGCTGGCGCCTGAAGCCCTCTCGGAGCGGGTGCTCGTGCGTCAAGACCTCCAGCTCGCCGCCGAGCTCGGCATGCCGGCCGAGGGCGAGTTCTGCCTCGATGCGCCGCTCGAGCACGGTCAGCCGGAGGTCTTCGAGGCGTGTGATCGTGGCCTGCGCGAACGGGTCGTACGCGAACTCGGCCAGCGCCGGGCCGCGCCATAGGTCGAGCGCTGCCCGCAGCCTCTCCGCGGCGAGGGCCGGTTCGGCGCCGTCGGCTTCGGAGGCGAGATCCTCGAAGCGGTAGAGGTCGAGCTCGTCGCGCTGCACCCGGATCATGTACCCCGGGGGCTTCGTCACCAGGCGGTCGGCGGAGAGCTCCTTGCGCAGGTGCGAGACGTACGTCTGCAGCACGTTGACCGCCGATTCCGGCGGATGCTCGCCCCACAGCTCGTCGATCAGCCAGTCGCGCGAGACGACCTCGTTCGCGCGGGTCAGCAGAAGCGCGAGCACGGCGCGCTGCCGCGCGCCGCCAAGCGGGACGAGCCGGTCGCCGTCGCGAGCCTCGAGCGGCCCCAGGATCCGGAAATCCACCTGCGCGGAACCTAACCGGCCCTTCAAGCCGCTGTCCAGAGAGCTTCAAGCGGCCGGAGCGACCCTCTGCCAGAAGGTCGCAACGGGCGACCGAGAAGCAAGGGAGGAGCGATGAAGATCTCGACCCAGGCAAAGCTGATCTCGACAGCGCTCGTGGCGGCGGCGATCGCGGCACCGATTGCTCACGGCCAGTCAGACGGCATGCTCATCTACCGGGCCAGCCAGAAGGCGGCTGCGAGCTCGCCGAGCGGTTATGCCCCGCTCAAGACCGGCGAGGGCTTCAGCTTCAAGGCTCCGAGCTACTGGCGTGCACCGACGGCCGTCCAGATCAACCGCAGCCTCGAGGTACCGGCGCAGTATCTGCCCCCGTCAGAGCCGGTTTCGGTCACGACCGGGTCGGATGGGTTCGACTGGCAGGACGCTGGCATCGGCGCCGCCTTCGTCGCGGGGCTGGGGATTCTCGGATGCTGCGGTCTCCTGGCGGTTCGACGGCGCCACGAGCTTGCGCAGCTCGACGTCTGAGCCGGCCGTTCGCCACGTGAGCGGGCCCTCCGAGGGCCCGCTCGCGCGTTCAGCCCGCAGCCGCGCGGACGGAGAAGATCGGCTCGCCGGCCGCGGAGAGGACCGTCTCGCCGTCGTTCGTGAAGACGTGGAGGCGCGCCGGGTCGAGCGCGACCTTGATCCTCGCGTCCTTGACGACGGCGACTGACGGCGGCGCGAGCGCTTTCACGAGCGTGTGCCCGAGCTGGAGGTCGACGACCGTTTCGCCGCCGAGCGGCTCCGACGTGTAGACGGTGGCGCCGAACGCGTCGTCGCCCGGGGCATGTACTCGAACGTCCTCGGGCCGCACGCCGAGCAGGCACTCGGCGCCCTCGGCCAGCGTCTCGCCGAGCGCGAGCCCGCGTGTCCGGAGCTCGACCTCGAACAGCGGGTGCCTGAGCTGGAGGCTGCCGTTCCGCGCCCCCGCCGTGCACGGGATGAAGTTCATCGGGGGGCTGCCGACGACGGTCGCGACGAAGCGGTTCGCGGGCCGGTGGTAGACGGCCTCCGGGGTGTCCACCTGCTGGACGACGCCCTCGCGCAGGATCGCGACGCGGTCGGGCATGCTCATCGCCTCCACCTGGTCGTGCGTGACGTAGACGAGCGTGCGGCCGAGGTCTCGCTGGAGGTGCTTCAGCTCCGCCCGCATCTCGAGGCGCAGCAGCGCGTCCAGCGCCGAGAGCGGCTCGTCGAAGAGGAACGCTCGCGGATCGCGGACGAGCGCGCGGCCGAGGGCGACCCGCTGACGTTCGCCGCCCGAGAGCTTCCCGGGCTTCCGCTTGAGCAGGTGGTCGATGTGCAGGGTCGCGGCCGTCTTCTGGACGCGCTCCTTGATCTGGTCCTTCGGGAGCTTCTGCTGCTTGAGCGGGAATGCGAGGTTCCCGAACACGGTCTTGTCGGGGTAGAGCGCGAGGTTCTGGAACATGATTGCGATGTCCCGGTCGCCCGGGTAGACGTCGGTGATCCGCTCGTCGTCGGCGTAGACGTCGCCCGTCTCCGGCCTCTCGAGGCCGACGATCGTCCGCAGCAACGTCGTCTTCCCCGCCCCCGGCGGGCCCAGCACCGCGAAGAACTCGCCGTCCGCGATCTCGAGCGAGACGTCCTTCAGCGCAGTGACGTTGCCGAACCGCTTCGTAACGTTGTCGAGGCGCAGCGACGCCATCAGCGCACCGCCTGTCCGGTCTCGTCGTCGAAGAAGTGGACGCGCTCGACGTCGGCGACAATGCCGACGTTCTCGCCGATCCGCGGCCGCTGTCCAGGCGTGCCGATCACGCGCACGTCGTGGCCGTCGAGCGAGAGGTGCACGACGTCCTTCGCCCCGAGCGGCTCGACGAGAGTCACCTTCGCACGGAGCGTCGCCTCGGGCGAGTCCGTGGCGACGATGCGCAGGTTCTCCGGCCGGACGCCGATGCTCACACGCGCGGCCCCGTTCGCGGGCGGCCGCATGTCGGCGACGGAGGCCGGCAGGAAGTTCATCTGAGTCGACCCCACGAATCCGGCCACGAACCGGTTCGCCGGCAAGTCGTAGATCTCTGCCGGGGTGCCGTACTGCTGCAGCACGCCGAGATTCATGACGGCGATGTGGTCGGCCATGCTCATTGCCTCGATCTGATCGTGCGTGACGTAGACCATCGTCTGCCCGACCTCGTCCTGGATGCGCTTGAGCTCTGCACGCATGTACGCGCGAAAGGCTGCATCGAGGTTCGAGAAGGGCTCGTCGAGTAGGAAGATCGCCGGGTTGACTATCATGCTGCGCCCGAGCGCCACCTTCTGCATGTCGTTCACGGACAAGCGCCCTGCATTGCGGTCGAGTGCGCCTGTCACGCCGACGATCTCGGCCACGCGCCGCACCTCGCGGTCGAGCTCCTCGTTCGACGGCTTGGGCTTCCGCACCCGCAGCCCGAAGGCGAGGTTGTCGTAGACGCGCATGTGCGTGAAGATCGCGTAGTTCTGGAAGACGAAGCCGACGTTGCGCCGGCCCGGGTCGACCCGGCTGATCGGCCGGTCGTCGAAGTAGATCTCCCCGCCCGTCGGCCGCTCGAGGCCCGAGATCATGTTCATCGTCGTCGTCTTGCCGCAGCCTGACGGCCCGAGCAGCGCGACGAACGACCCGTCCGCCATCGTCAGGTCGAGGTCGTCGACCGCGACGAGTGAGCCGAAGCGCTTCGTCAGCTGCTCGAGCCTGATCTCCGCCATCAGCGTTTGATCGCGCCGAACGTGAGCCCGCGAACGAGATACCGCTGGATCAGGAGCCCGAAGACGGCGGGCGGGAGGATCAGGATGCAGGCGAGTGCAGCCTGCTTGCCGTACTCCTGGCCGGCGGAGCCGGACTGCAGGGACTGCAGGTAGACGGGCGCCGTCCTCGCGTGGTCCTGCGTCATCACGAGCGCGATCAGGAAGTCGCTCCAGTTCAGGATGAAGACGAACAGCGCCGTCGCTGCCAGGCCTCCCTTCACCTGGGGCAGCACCGCCTTGAAGAACGCGCCCCACTGCGAGCAGCCGTCGACGATCGCCGCCTCCGACACCTCGCGGGGAACCTCCTGGAAGAAGCTGCGCATCAGCCAGACGACGAACGGGAACGTGACTGCGGCGTACAGGATGACGAGGCCCTCCAGCGTGTCCCACAGGCCGAGGTACACCCACATGAAGAGCAGCGGGATGATGATCGCGATCGGCGGAAACATCCGTAACTGGAGGATCTGGAACGGCAGCAGCCGGCCGCCGGCGCGGAAGCGCCCGATCCCGTAGGCAGCGAAGATCCCGACCAGCAGGGCGAGGACGGTGCCGGCGCTGGCGGCGATCAGGCTGTTCTTGATGTAGGGGAGGGCAGACCGCGAGCGGTCGCTGAAGAACCCGCTCGTCGGCCCCTGGATGCCGAGGATGTCGGTGTAGTTCGAGACCGTCGGGTTGTGCGGGACCCAGTAGACCTTGCCGGGCGGGTTCCACTCGTCGAGCGGCTTGAACGACATCGTCACCGTCCAGTAGAGGGGGAAGCCGAAGATGACAGCCAGCACGAGGACCGCTCCCCAGCGGCCGATCCTCTGCAACCACGGCGAGACGACGCTCCAGCGGCTGACCGTGGGCTGCGCGCGGGCCGGGATCGTCGCCGGAGCGCTCGTCATCAGACCCTCGCCTCCGCTGCGATCGCATCCTCGAGCGGTGCGGCGGCCGCGCCTTCGGCCTCGCCGCCGACGAGCTCCTCCATCGTCTCCTCCTGCGCCTGCTCGATCGGGCGCACCGCGAACAGGCCGGCGAAGCTG
>JBKPRD010000063.1:0-4107 GCA_046734415.1 Actinomycetota bacterium
AGCACAGGCGTCGAGCTTGCGCGCACGTCTCGACGCCGCTCGCGGCAGCCACGACCGGGTCGAGGAACGCCTGAGCACCGCCGTTGCTCTCTTCCGCGAGTTCGGTCTCATCTTCCACCAGGCCGTCACCCAGCTTGAACACGCCGAATGGTTGACAGGCCAGGGCCGCGCAGACGAGGCCGAACAGCACCTGAGTGAAGCTCACGAGACGTTCGACCACCTAGAGGCCGGGCCTTGGCTCGAACGCGTCGAGGCTGCGAGAGCCGGATCGGCTAGCGCCAAGATCCCGGCTTAGTCGGCCTTAAAGACCGCGGCGACCCGTGCCGATGCATCAACCGGTGAGTGTCTTCAAAAGGTTGAGTGCCGCCGCTGCGATCGCGGCAATCGCGGTGGTGGCGCTCAGCATGTCTGCAAGCGCTGCCACGAGTTCGGAAGTCGCGGTTGTGGCTTCGGTCTATGACGGCGACACGCTGACGCTCAGGGATGGGCGACGGGTTCGTCTCCTTCAGATCGACACGCCGGAGCTCGGCTCGGGTGAGTGCTACTCGCGGGCAGCTCGGACTGCCCTCGTCGCTCTCGCGCCCCCAGGGAAAAGAGTTGTTCTCGAGGCAGATCCCGCGCTCGACCGGGTCGACCGCTACGGCCGGCTGCTCCGGTACGTCGAGCGCAACGGCGTGAACGTGAACCTCGAACTCACGCGGCGCGGTGCGGCCGCGCCGTACTTCTACCGAGGCTTGCGAGGCCGCTACTCCGGCTCGCTCCTGCACGCCGCTCGGAGCGCCAAGGCTGCGAAGCGCGGCCTCTGGAGGGCCTGTCCCCGGACTCTGCTCGATCCGTTCAGGGCTGTTTCGACGGGCCAGAGCGGGCCTCCGTCTCGGACGCCGCCTCCGAGCGGCAAGTGCGACCCGAACTACGCGGGCGGCTGCGTTCCGCCGTATCCGCCCGACCTCGATTGCGCCGACATCCGTGCCATGGGAATCGCTCCGGTGCGAGTGGTCGGCTCCGATCCACATCGCCTCGACGGCGACCACGACGGGCTCGGCTGCGAGTAAGGGTCAATTTCGATGTTGAAGCGGAAGACCGACGAACAGAGAGCAGCCGATCGGCAGCGCAAAGAAGCGGCCAGGGCGGAAGCTGCGCGCATCATCGTCGCCATGGTGGGCAGCACTACGAGCAAAAAGGCGAACGATCCGACGGCGATTCTTAACGCGATCTGCCGTGAGCGATGGAAACTCGTGAACGGCTCATTCGTCTTCGTAGAGGAAGGGCAGCAGAGCCGCGACAAGTTCATGTCCTCCGGTCAGAACGTCGCGACGAAGGGGACAACCTTCGGTTACTACCTCTTCAAACGTTGCGAAGCGAACCGACGGGAGCCTGAGGCAGCACCTTGGGACGCCGCCCTGCGCCCAGCGTCGTAACGACGCTCAGGTCACGATCGACAAGGTGACCGTCGCCGAGGTTCCTCCGACCTTCGGGCCCGGATTGAAGCAACGGCCGGTCGTCATCTTGACCGTGACATGAACGGCGCGGCCTATCTGACGCCAATCCCAATTGAGAAATGCAGGATCGCGATCCATGCACGCGACGATGTAGGACGTACCGAGCCCGCGCGGCACCGTAATCCCATACACGCTTAGCGTCATTGCTCGTACTGGCGCCGAGTGGAACCTCAGCTCATGGACGAAGGTTTGCCGCGCGCGAGAGGGCCACGGGAGCTGATACGTGCGGTAGGCGGAGTGTCGCGACGCCGGGGCGGCGCCGACGCGACGCACCCGCACGTTGTCGATCAGGAAGCCCTTGCCGGACTGAATCACCGTGCATTTGACGCCGGCGTGCCGTGAGACGCACTGGAAGCGCCCAACCGTAATCCGCTGCGTGTAGTCGAGCACGCGCGCGTTCGTCGCAGGATCTCCGAGGCAGCTCTCCCCACGGCAGACCCGCAGCCGGCCGGTCGGAGTCATCCGGACGCTGTGTGGGAGCCTCTTGCTCTGACAGTGCACGAAGGAGCCGCGGGCATCTCCGTCGGCCATCTCGCAGGAGACGTTGCGGCTAGGGGAGACGAACCGCGCGCTGGTCGGGCTCGTCGGCTCCCCGCTGGCAGTCAAGGTGAGCGACAACGCGGCGGCAACCACAATCAGCGGCGGCACGATCCGTCGGGCAGAAAGCAAATCGCGAAACCAGCGGCGCACTCCAACTCCTCCTCGGTGGCGGTCGAGGAGGACAGAGTCCCTCCTCTACGCATGACCGGTGCGAGATCGGTGGGGTCCCGCCGCGCAAGGCCTAGCGCGGAGCCATCGTCCCACGATCGGAGGGTTTTGCAAAGAGCGTCCTAGCCTTTCGGGTAGTACGCGTAGGTGGCCCTTATTCGACGTCAGGTGCTCGACCGTGCGTCGAGCAGGTCCCGAACGCGCACTTGCTCGGTCAGCAGGCGCCGGAACCGCTCCGGATCGCCGGCTACGTAGGCGCCGCAGAGCTCTCGTCCGGCGGGGTAGGTCACGATGTACGTCCGCTGAGTCGGCTCGGTGATGAAACGGGTCATATGCGCCGCCCACTGTGGCCCCAGGAGACCCCAGCGCTCAAGGTACGCGTGCGCTTCGTCCTCAGTCGCTCCGTCTTCATAGAGCATCAGGGCCGCATTCACCTCGGCCCACCGGCACGGGTCGAGCGCGCGTTTGACGGCGAGCGCGTGAGTGAGGTCGAGCTCGATGCCGGCGTCGTGCACGATGGTGGCAAGCGCTGCTCCGCCGTCGCCCTCGAGCAGCACGTACGGCGCGAGTACGGCGATGCCTTCGGTGATCACTGATTGGGGCGTGGGCGCCATCACCAACGTCTCTTCGAGCAGCCCTCGGCCGCGTGCGAGGCCGTGCTCTTTGCTGCAGCGTTCCGTGTGGTGGCCGGGATACGTCTCGTGGCTCGCGAGCACGAGTAGCTCGAGGGCCGACATCGGCAGGTCGACGTTGAGGGCGATCCGGCTGCGCAGGTCGCCGAGGTAGTCGCACGATGCCCACCACGGCTTGTCGTGGACGATCTCCAGGGTGACGCCTTCGCCGTCCGGCAGCTCGACCAGGCGGCGTGTCCAAGCGCCGGCCTCCTCGATGACCGCCGCAATCGCGGGCTCGATCTGGTCGGTGGGCACGCGGATCGAGTCTTCCCAACTCTGGTACCGCTCGGCCAGCGGCTCCTCGCCCGGCAGTAGCTCCTCGAGCTGCTCGTGCGCCGCTCGAAAGACCGCTTCGTCGGTGTACGTGGGCCGCACGCCGTAATACCCCTCCGCCTCGTCGGCGTACGAGCCAGAATCGCCTGCGAGAACGCCCGCAAAGGTGAGAAGGCCGACAACCTGGTCGCGCAACCATCCGTCGCCGAGCTCATCGAGCAGCGCGTCGGCGTCGGAGACCAGCGTCCGTGGATCGGCTGCCGGCGCCGCGTCGACCTCGGCCTTCAGCTCCGGAGGGCCGAAGTAGGCGTCGACGGACTCCTCGACGTGCCGGCCGAGCTGCAGCCCGAGCCGGACGTAGCGCTCTGCGACCGACTGCGTCACGCCGGTGGCGTTCGGAGGAGCACGATCCTCGCCTCCTCGAAGACGTCGTCGAGAGTCGCGATCGCCTCAGAGTCGACCTCCGTCTCCTCGAAGCGCGGAATGATCCCGAGGAGACGTTCTTTGCGGAGTGACCGGACCATTAGCACCCAGTCGTCCTCGGCGCCGGGCGTCTCATCGGGGTTGTGGTAGATCGAGATCTCCAGCACCGTCTCGTCGGGACGCTTGGCGTGGGCCTGCCAGCCCCAGTCCTCGTCGATGAAGGAGGCGTCGAGACCGCGTTCGCCGAGCCCGGCGGTGATGAACTCCGCGACATCGCGCCCGTAGAAGCGGTTACCGGCGTTCGCGTCGGGGGGCAGCTCGGACGTGTGATCGAAGCGGTCCGAGGTGAAGGTGAGCCAGGCTGCCTTTTCGCCGAAGCGAGCCAAAGACGGATCCTAAGATCAGCCGCCGAGCTTCTGCAGGATCTCCGCCCGCGGCATGAAGGCAACGCGGCCGCCGCCGTCGCTGGTCGCGTACGAGTAGTACAGCCCGGGTGCCTCGAGCTCCGCGAGCACCGGAGCGCGGCCAGG
>JBKPRD010000064.1:0-4248 GCA_046734415.1 Actinomycetota bacterium
GGGGCCGGTCACGCGCAGCTACAGGCTGGGGCAGATCGTCTCGGGCGGGCTCCTGTCGCTGGCGCACGGGACCAACGACGCCCAGAAGACGATGGGCGTGATCACCCTGGCGCTGATCGCGAACGGCAACCTGAGCAGCGGCGCGGGTACGCCCACGTGGGTGATCGTCTCGGCCGCGAGTGCGATGGCGCTCGGCACCTACAGCGGTGGCTGGAGGATCATCAAGACCGTCGGCACGCGCATCATCAAGATGGACAGCGCGCAGGGCTTTTCCTCTCAGGGCAGCGGCGCCGCGGTCATCCTCGCCGCTTCGCACTTCGGCTATCCGCTCTCGACCACCCATGTGATCTCGGGAGGGGTGATGGGCGCCGGAGCGGCCAAGCGGCTGTCGGCGGTCCGCTGGGGCGTCGCCGGGAACATGGTCGGCGCGTGGCTCCTGACGCTGCCGGCCGCCGGGCTGATGGGCGGGCTGGCGTACGCCGTCACGCGGCTCTTCGGCGAGAACAGCGCGATGGGTCCCATCATCGTGCTCGCGTTGCTGGCGGCCGGGGTCGGCTTCGGATTCGCGCGCCGCTTCCGTCAGCCGCCTGCCCCCAGGGTGGTCGCGGGGGCCGAGGCATGAGCCTCGCGACGGTCGTCGACTGGGCTGCGCTCGGCAAGGTGGTCCTCTACTCGTTCGTGGCCTCAGTCGGCGCGACGACGGTCTTCTCGCTGGGCATCGTCGGGGTGACGCGCTTCGACGAGCGGCGTCGGCACGGAGGAGCCGGCGCTTTCGGCTACGCCGCGCTTGCGCTGGTCTGCGGGCTGATCGTCACGGCTGTCCTGGTCGAGGCGATCATCATCCTGACCAAGAAATAAGGGCCAGCAGGCGCTCCAGGTCCGACTCGTCGGACCACGCCCCGACCGATGCGCGCACCAGCCCGCGGCCGGGGAGGTGGCGGATGATCACGCCGGCGGCCGCCGCTCGCTCCACGAACTCCTCGGGGTCCGGGACCGTGAACGAGACCAGCGTTGAGGCACCGCGCGGCGCGACCTCCTGCCCGCGCTCGCGCAGCCGCTCCGCCAACTGCGACGCGAGCGCCGGTCCACGTGAAAGGACCGCATCCCAGCCGGCGCTTTCGAGCACCTCGAATGCCGCAACCGACCAGGCGGCGTCGTGCGGCGCCGGGAAGCCCAGGTCGAAGCGCGTCGCGCCCTCCGCCAGCGGCAGCTCCTCGGCGCGCGAGGCGTCGGCCAGCGACTGGTAGCCGGGCCAGGGGGCCCCAAGGCGCTCGATCCAGTCCTCGTGGACGTAGAGGAAGCCGCTCTGGTCCGGGCCGCAGAGCCACTTCTGGCCGGCGGCCGCGTAGAACGCGCAGCCGAGCTCGACCGGGTTCACGCGAACCGCCCCGAGTCCCTGGGCGCCGTCGAGCAGGACCGGGACGCCGGTGGTGGCAAGCGCGGCGGTGTCGACGACCTGGCCGTTGATCCACGAGATGTGCGAGCAGGCGATCAGCTTCGTATCCGCCGTGACCGCGTTCGCGACCTCGGCGAAGGGGGCGAACTTGACCTCGACGCCCTGCTCGGCGGCGAGCGCGGCAAGCGGCGCCAGCAGGCCGGGGTGCTCCTCGTCGGTGGTGACGACCTGGTCGCCGCGGCCGAGCTTCATGCCGTGCAGGACCATGTTCATGCCGTCGGTCGTGGAGTGGGTGAGGGCGATCTCACCGGGCGGGCAGCCCATGAGCCAGGCGGCGCGGCGGCGCAGGTCCTCGCGGATCCGCATGACGTCCTCGAAGTGCGACTTGCCGGAGCGTCCCTGTTCGCATTGCTCGGCGATCGATGTCGCCGCGGCTGCGGCGGCGCGTTGCGGAATCGGTCCGTCGGTGCCGGCGTTCAGGTAGGCGACGCGATCGAGTACCGGGAATTCGCTACGCAGATTCACGGCGGCTCAGGGTACGTCAACAACTTGATTTCGCCCCGGTCACAGTTCCGCCACAACTCGCCGAGGACGCTCTCGTAGGTTCGCCGTCGCCCTGGGCCCACAGCGGTCCGGCTAGGACCCAACTCAACGCTGAAGGAGCAACATTGCGCAAGCTCGCAGCTGGCGCAGTGGTGACGGCTGCTGTTCTCACAGCAGTCGCGATCGCCATTGCCCAGATCACGAACGGAGTCCCCAGTCCCCAGCCGCGAGGCAACATCCTCGCATCGCCTCCGACGCTGCTGGCCGGCGGGTGGACGCAGAAGATCCTTGCGACCGGCGCACAGAGCCTCGAGAACCCGGTCGGCATCTTCAAGCAGTACGGGTACCTGAACGACGCCGGTGCGCCGCCCGCGAACTGCGCGAACTACACGGCGCAGACGAGCGGCATCAAGACGAAGACCGAGCCGGACCAGAACACCTATGTGGCGACGACCTCAAACCCGGGCGGCCCGGCTGCCGGCTACGACTACGGTCGTCACTTCCTGATCCAGGGGCACGAGCTGTTCTCGGCCGCCGGCGGCGGTGTGGGGCAGACGAACTCGGCGTACCTGACGCGCATCAATCTCGACGTGCCGACCTATGACCCGCACCGCGTCACGCTGCTGGGCTTCACGTCGACCGCGGACAACTGCAACACGGGCATGGCGTCGCTCGACGGTTCGACGTACGACCCGTTCAACGGGCAGATGCTCTTCACGGGTGAGGCCGGCGACAGCGTCACCGGCGACACTCTGAGCCCGACGGCGGCGCAGACCGCGTACGGCGGCGTCTACTCGACTCCGCTGAACTGGTCCACGACGACCGCTCCGGCGACCGAGCACACGAGCCTGCAGCGGGCGTTCGGCCACGCGGGCTACGAGGGCATCCAGGTCGACGAGCACGGCAACCTGATCCTCGACGAGGACACGAGCGGCCCGACGGTCTCGAACAGCGTCAAGAAGGGCAACGGCTACATCTACCGGTTCGTGCCCTCGGATCCCGCGGACCTGACGAAGGGAATGCTGCAGGCGCTGCAGGTCTCGGTTGACGGGACGCCGCTGGAGTACTCGAACCAGGACCCGGTCGCGGGTGCCATGGACAAGCGCCTCTACTCCGGTGAGACGCTGCAGGCCGAGTGGGTCGACGTTCACGACAGCACGGTCGCGAGCCCCCCGGCCAACTTCGACGCGAACTCGGAGGCGCGTGCCGCGCACGCCACTCCGTTCAAGCGCCCGGAGAACGGCCGCTTCGTTCCTGGCAGCGGCTTCAAGTCGTACGCATTCACGGTGACCGGTGACACGAACGCCACGGCGATCGCGAACCAGACACCGAATGGTCAGACGACGGCCGACCGTGGTGCGGCCGGCGGGGTGTTCCAGGTCGACATGCCGTCAAGCGGCGCGACCACCGGCACGATCCACTCGATCGTCCCCGGCGATTTCGAGCACGCCGCGTACGACAGCATCACGTTCCTCGACAAGTACACGCTGCTCGTTGGCGAGGACCGCGGCGAAACGCTGCACACCCAGCTCAACGCACTCGACTCGACCCACTCGATCGATCTGACGCAGCCGTACAGCCAGCGACTGGCCACGGCCCAGCGCCTGATCGCTCAGGGTCGTGACCCGGAGGCGACGGAGGACATCCAGCGCAAGGAAGGCACGCCGACTCAGCCCGACCAGAACGACGGCGACAACGAGGTCACCGGCCTGCTGGTCTCGAACGGGGTGTCGTCTGTTTCCCAGGTGTTCGGCGCGCTGGATCCGGCCGGCGAGACGGGAACCCGGGTCTTCTACACGGGTCAGCACGGCGCGAACATCACGTACGAGCTGATCCCGCCCGCTCCCGACTCCGGCCAGGGTGAGCAGGGCCCGCCCGGCCAGGACGGCCAGGATGGCCAGAACGGGCAGAACGGGCAGAACGGCGCGACCGGCCCCGAGGGCCCGGCAGGCCCGCAGGGCCCGACCGGCCCGGCCGGTCCTCAGGGACCGGCCGGCCGTGACGGCCGCGACGGTGTGACGATCCTCTGCACGCTCAGCGGCAAGAAGATCACCTGCAAGCAGGCGAAGAGCTCCCGCCTGAGCAGCGCAACAGCCGCGCGCGTGGTGCGCGGACGCGTGACCTACGCGAAGGGCACCCTGCGCTCGATGCGCACGGTGCACAAGATCAAGCGCGGGGTCCGTTACAAGCTCGTGATCGGCAAGGGCCGGGCGAGCTGGCACATGGCGGTGAAGTTCCACTAGACCGCCGGTTCTCCCAAGGGAAGTCCTCGGGGGGCCGGGTAACACCGGCCCCCGAGTCGTTCCCAT
>JBKPRD010000065.1:0-9977 GCA_046734415.1 Actinomycetota bacterium
CTGCGCGTGCCCGAGCTGACTGCGCCGCCGCTGCCGACCGCGGATCCGCAGCCGGGCGCTTCGGTCGCGATCGTCGGCTACCCGCTGAACGGGCCGCTCGACTCGGAGCCGGGCCGGGTGGGGCGGACGGCGACGATCCTCACCGACGACGCCTACGGCAACGGGCCGGTGAGGCGGACGGTGACGAGCCTCGCCGGCTCGGTCCGCCACGGGAACTCCGGCGGGCCGGCGATCGACCTGGAGGGCCGGGTGCAGCTGACGGTCTTCGCCGCCCGGGTCGGCGGCGACGGCGGCTACGGCACCCCGAACGACGTGGTGCGGAAGGTACTCCAGTCGGCGACGGGGCGCGTTTCCACCGGCGAGTGCGCCCCCTAACTGGAAGGGAGGCGTTTAGCTGGTCCCTACCAGGAGTTCCAGCACGCTCAACGGCTTGCGGTAGGGCGCGACGACGTAGACGCCTGCAGCGAGGTCCCGCACCGCCGTCAGCAGCTCACGCGCGTGCGCGAACCCGACCTCGCGCTCGCCGGCGCCGGCGTCCCGCAGGGCCTCCTGCAGCGGCTCGGGAACGATGATGCCCGGCACCTCGTTGTGCAGCCGTAGCGCGAGCCGGTAGCTCGTCAGCGGGAAGACGCCGACGATCAGCGGCACGGGCGGCGGGCCGCCGAGGCGCTCGAGGAACCTCTCGAGCTGCGCGCCGTCGAAGACGATCTGGGTCATCGCGAAGCGCGCGCCCGCATCGACCTTCCGCTCGAACCGCTCGAGCTCGAGGTCCAGGTCCTCCGCGGTCGGGTTCACCGCGACCCCGACGAAGAACGAGGTCGGCGCGTCGATCGCCTTGTGGTTGTAGTTGTGGCCGCGGTTGAGGCCCGAGATCAGGTACGTGAGGCCGATCGAGTCGACCTCGTAGACGCCGCCGGAGCCCGGGTAGTCGCCAATCTCCGGGGGATCGCCGGTGACGGCGAGCACGTGGCGGATTCCCTCGGCATGCGCTCCGAGCAGTAGCGACTCGAGCCCCATCACGGACGTGTCCCTCGGCGTCAGGTGCGGGATCGTCTCGATCCCGATGACCCGCTCGATCGCGGCGGCGACGATCATCGGGTTCATGCCGACGCGGGCGGTCGCGTTGTCGTTGATGTCGACGTACGCGCCGATGCCCGCGTCGTCGACGGCCCGGGCCACCTCGAGCAGCCCCGCGTAGTTCGCGCCGAGCGGCGGGTCGATCTGGACCGAGGTGACGAAGCGGCCCTCGCGCAGGTCGGCGGCGAGGCGCGGCTCGCGGTCGTCGCGCATCACCTCGGCGGCGAGCTCGCGCTCGGTGACGTCGAGCGGCGCCCGCGGAATCCGCTCCTCCTCGATCGCGCCGCGGATCGCCGTGATCTGGGTCGGCGTCGTCCCGCAGCAGCCGCCGATGACCCTTGCGCCGAGCGAGCGCGCGTGCGCGGCGAACTCGGCGAAGTACTCCGGCGTCGCGTGCGGATAGACGATGCGGCCGCCGGCCATGCTCGCGAGGCCGATGTTCGGCATCGCTGCCAGCGGCATCGAGTCGCCCATCGCCTGCAGGGCGGCGAGTGCTGCGTTTGGCCCGGCGCCGTGGTTCGTCCCGATCGCGGCCACGCCGAGCGCGGCGAGCCGGGCCGCGGCCTCGCCCGCCTGCACGCCGCCGATCGTCTCGGCGTCGTCGCCGAACGTCATCATCGCCACGATCGGGAGCGCCGAGACCGAGCGGACGGCGTCGATCGCGGTCACGAGCTCGTCGAGGTCGAAGAACGTCTCGACCGCGAACAGGTCGACGCCGCGCCCCGCGAGCAGCTTGGCCTGCTCCGCGAAGAGCGGTGCGCGATCTTCGGGCCACGTCTCCTCGTGCTCCCCGAGGGGCCCGATCGAACCCGCGATGAAGACCTCCCGGCCGGAGACCTGGCGCGCGTCGCGGGCGAGCTTGACCCCCGCCTCGTTGATCCGGACGAGCTCCTCCTCCAGGTAACGAGCCGCCAGCTTCGGCCGGTTGGCGCCGAACGTGTTCGTCTCGATCAGCTCGGCGCCAGCGTTGACGAAGCTGACGTGTACGGAGACGACGGTGTCCGGCGCCCGGATGTTCGCCTCCTCGGGGCAGCGAAGGCGCTGTGCGGCGGCGGAGACGAGGGTCCCCGTGCCGCCGTCGGCGACGATCGGCGGGCCCTCGCGCAGCCGGTCGAGGAAGCTCGCTGCCATGCGGGGGACTGTAGAGGCTGTCTGATCGGCGCCGAACCGGCGACGTCAGAGGGCCGCGTCGGCGCTACCGTCGGGCACACACAGGCCGGGGGGCAGCTGCTGCTGCCCCCCGGCTCGAGCCGGCAATCCAGTGACGGATCTAGTGCGCGGCGTCTCGACGCCGGCCGCGCGTCCGCAGGACGAGGCCGATCGAGACGAGCGCCAATCCGATCGCCAGCGGCACCCAGAGCGCAAGCCCCGTGAACGGCAGCTGCGCCGACTTCGCCTTGGGCGCCGCGGCTTCCGTACCCGCGGTGCCGCCCGTCTGCGTCGTGCCGCCGGGCTCCGTGGTGGGCTTCGCCGGCTTCGTCGGCGGCGTGAAGGGCGCGTACTGCGCGTGCGCAGCGGACGTCTTCACGACCCGCACGTGCTGCTTCGACTGCTTCTTGACCGCGTGCGATGCGGACGAGGAGGCGTAGCCGATGCCTCCGAACGACGCGAGCGCGACGACGATCAAGCCGGTAAGCGCGAGCGCGAGGCCGACGCGGCCAAGCGGCGAGCGCGTCGTCGCCCGGCTGCTCGCCACCTCGCCTGCGAGTGCCTGCGCAAACTCGTCGCGAGGCTGCGGGCGGCCCGCGCGAAGCTGTTTCTCGAGGTCGAACTTCCTGCGCTTCATGAATCCCCTCTCCTGTTTGATTGCCGGTTCACAAACAGATACTCGCAGCGGGCGGCAAACCCTTACACCGCCCATGGGCGCGGAACCGCGATCAGGCGCTTTCGGGCGAGCCGGCGCGTGCGCCTCTCTCTACCGCACGGGGCGCGCTCGGCTCAGGTGCGTCCTCGCTCTCGAGGATCGGGCGGAGCCGCTCGAGAGCACGATGGAGCGCCACCTCGACCGTGTTCGTCTTCGCCTCCATGACACGCGCGATCTGTGCCGCCGTCAGGTCGGCGCCGAACCGCAGCGCGATGAGCTCCTGATCCCGCTCCCCGAGCTGTGCCAGCGCTTCGCCGATCGTCAGCCGCTGCACGGCGTCGTCCTCGAAGCGAAGGTCACCGTCCTCGGGTGCCTGTTCCAGTTGAGCTCGACCCTCGGTCGCCCGCGCGGCCAGGGCGGCACCCGTACAGCGCCGTGCGATGCCGAGCAGCCAGGCGACGGGTTCTCCCTTCGACCGGTCGAAAGTATCGCGGTACCGCAGCGCGCGCTCGAACACCTCGCTCGTGACGTCCTCGGCGTCGGGCCCGTCACCGAGTCGATACGCGGCATAGGCGTAGACACGCCGGATCAACGCGTCCGGGTCGGCGAGCGGATCGCGGGCGAAGAGAGATCTCACGGTTTCACGGGTTGCTCGGCGCGGGCAGCAGCGAGCTCCCGGCTCAGCGGGTTCAGGCGGGAGGCTTCGGCGAGCGCGCGTTGCCTCGCGCGACCGCGGCTCGCCTCGGCGAGCTCGAACCACAGGGTCCAGTCGCGGCGATCCTTCGCGATCGCCTTGCGAAAGCTCGCGCGTGCGGCGGCGGGTTTCCCGGCGAGTGCCTGCGCCTCGCCCAGCCTCCGCCAGGGCTCGGCGGACCAGGGGGCGAACTTCATCGCCCGCCGAGCCTGCGACTCGGCGTGGGCGAATTGCCCTGCGTTGGCCGACTTCGAGCTGGCGGAGACCCCGCTGTTGCCGAGCAGGCCGAGCACGACGAACGCGACGAGTGCCGCCGTCGCGCCGAGCGCCGTCATTCGTACCTTCGGCCGGAGCGGCCTCGGCTCGCGGTCGGGGCGGGCCAGAGCGAGCAGCGCGAGCCCGCAGAAGAGCGCGGTGAGCGTGATCGCGGGCATCTCCCAGTCCCAGTCGATGAACGCGTGGACGAGGTAGGCGACGTAGGCCGCGGCAGCGGCGGCGGCCAGAGGGGATGAGCGCGCTCGCCTGATTGCCGCGAGTGGTGCTCCCAGGGCCAGGCCGAGCAGTAAAAGCCCCAGTGGTCCGAGCTCCGCAAGCGTTTCCAGGTAGAGGTTGTGCGCGTCGTGGACCGTCTCCGAAACCCGCCGGTGCCGGAACCAGTAGTCGGCGTAGCTGCCACCACCCCCACCGAGGAGTGGATGATCGGTCACCTCCTGCCACGCAGTGTGAAACTGCTCGGTCCGCCCGTTGCCGGAGAGGTTGAACAACCGGCTGTTCAGGTTCGTAGTTTGTTTCGGCAGCGGCGTGTTGAACGCGTCGTATGTCTTCTGGGCGAGCGTCGGCGGGAAGCCGTAGCGGCCGAAGACGACGATCAACGACGCGGCGAGGATGAAGATCAGGGTGCCGGCATACGCGCGTCGGAGCCCTTGAGGGACCGATACAGCTGCCTCGAGCCAATCGAGAACGAGGATTGCGAGTCCTGCCGCGACGGCGAGCCCGATGGTGATGGCAGCGAGGCCGTGGCCGTCGCGGGTGGCAGCAGAGAGCGCCGCCCCTGAATGCGTGAGCGCCGGTGACGTCGATGCCGCCCAGATCGCCAGCGTCGGCCATGGGGCGAGGACGAGTGCCGTCGTGATCAGCTGAAGGCGTCTGCGATCGATGGCGATCATGGCGGCGAGCCCAAAGAGGAACGCGATCCAGCTTCCCCGGCTGTACGTGAAGTAGATCGTCAAGAGCAGTAGGACGCCCGACGCGGCGGCGAAACAGCGGACGACGGGGCCGCTCCGAGCGGCGAGACCGAGGGCGACCAGCGTCCCCATCGCAGCCAGGATCCCGAAGGCGTTCCAGTAGCCGACCGGATTTGAGAGGCGGTAGCCGGAGACGGGGTCGAACACGCCGAAACGGTCCGGAAACATGCGAGTCGTGAGCGCGTAGGCAGAGACGACGGTGATCGCCGCCCAGACACCGAGGAGGAGCCCGGTTACCGAGCTCCGGCGGAGCAACAGGACGCCTACGAGCGCGGCGGAGAGATAGACGAGGCTCCGCTCCCCCTCGAGGACGGTTCCGGGCGCGCCGCTCGTCCACAAGAGCGATAGGAATGTCCACGCGGTGAGACCAACCAAAGCGCCGAGGAAGATCCAGTCGAGTGCGTCGGCTTCGAGGGCCACCCCGAGAGCCAGGCCAATCACGACGAGCCAGAGGAGAGCTAGGCCGCTCCAGCCCCAGGACACGGGAAAGTAGCCGCCGTTCGCAAAGGCGAGGCATCCGACCAGGAGGCCCGCGGCAAGACCCGCGGGCACTCGACCGCCGGTGAAGGCACCGCGCAGCAGGCCGCGGATATTGGGCGTCCAAGAGCGACGAGCCGCCAATTCGACCATCGATCACACAGTAGGCGAATCAACGACAAACAACCACCGCCGCCAATGACCTTCGAATGGTGGGTAGGTTCAACGAGTCCTCCGGACAGCCTCGTCGATCTGCTACCGCGGCTCTAGGCCTCGAACCTGTTCGAAGGTGCCACCAAAACTGCTAGAGGCTGCGAATCTGATCTGACCGACTTGAAACATCGGATCACTGGTCTATATTCCCGGCGATGTTCGCGCCCCCCAGTGCGCGTCGGCGCAGCGGCCGGACGCAGCGTCCTCGTCTCGCGCTTGCCACCGTCGTCGTTCTCGCCGTCGGCGCGCTCTTCCTCGTGGCCCTGCAGGCCGCGTCGGCCGGGACTCCGCGGACGTCGGGCACGGCGCATTGGGTCGGGCGCCTGCACGCGCTCGAGCCGCAGGTCTTCGCCGCGATCAACGACTTCCGGCGTGCGCACGGGCTCGCCCCGTTGCGGCTGAGCCGCGCGCTGACGATCGCGGCGGGGGAGCACTCGCTGTCGATGGCGGAGCACGGCTACTTCGAGCACTCTTCGCTCGACGGCTCGCCGTTCTGGCAGCGCGTGGCGGCCGTCTACGCCCCGAATGGGAGGCGCTGGAGCGTCGGCGAGAACCTCGTCTGGGCGTCTCCGGGGCTGAGCGCAGGGAGGGCGCTCGAGCTGTGGCTGGCGAGCCCTCCGCACCGGGCGACTCTCCTCTCGCGCGCCTGGGGCGAGGTGGGGCTCGGCGCCGTCCGCGCGGTTGCGGGCGGCGTGTACGGCGGTCGCGTCGTCACGATCCTGACCGCCGACTTCGGCGTTCGGCGCTAGCCCGAAAACGTCGCGATCGGGGCTCAAGTTCGGCGGCAGGTCTGCCGATACAGAGAACGAATCTCCTCGATGCCGAGGGACTGACGGCAAACATTCCTGCGGCACAGGAGCTGCGACGGCGGCCAACGGCCGCCGTCGTCGTCTTTGACGGGGAATGTCCCCGGCCATGGCTCGAGCGGACGCGCGCCTCGAAAGAGCCACTTCCCAAATCGCCGATCGCGTACTAGGATTCCCGTCCTCAGGTGAGCCGGGGCGTTGTGATTCCCGGCTCTCTTGCGTCGCAGGTAGGTCCCATCAACAACCCGCCAGTTGCGCGAGAAAGCCGAGGGACAGGTGCTCACCGTCGATATCGCTCTCCCCGACGTCGAAGAGCTTCAGAAGCTGGTGCAGGACGGCCTCGAGCGGGGCTTCCTGACCTACGACGAGATCGTCAAGGGGCTCGAGGACGTCGAGCTCACCAAGGAGCAGATCGAGGACTTCTACACGTACCTGATCGACCACGGGGTCGAGCTGATGGAGGGGGAAGAGCACAAGCACCCGCCCCACGAGCAGCCGGCGCTCGCGGAGGAGGAGAAGCTCCCGAAGCTCGACCTGACCGTCGAGCCGTCGCTCGACTCGCTGCGCCTCTACCTGCGCGAGATCGGGAAGGTGCCGCTGCTGACGGCCGACCAGGAGGTCTACCTCGCGAAGCGGATCGAGCGCGGCGACATGGGTGCGAAGACCCAGATGATCGAGGCGAACCTCCGCCTCGTCGTCTCGATCGCGAAGAGCTATCTCGGCCGCGGCCTCTCCTTCCTCGACCTGATCCAGGAGGGCTCACTCGGTCTGATCCGGGCGGTCGAGAAGTTCGACTACCGCAAGGGCTACAAGTTCTCCACCTACGCGACGTGGTGGATCCGGCAGGCAGTCACGCGGGCGATCGCAGACAAGGCGCGCACGATCCGAATCCCCGTCCACATGGTCGAGAAGCTGAACAAGGTCGTGCACATCGAGCGTCAGCTCGTCCAGCGTCTCGGCCGCGAGCCGCGGCCCGACGAGATCGCCGAGGAGCTCGAGATGACCACGGCCGAGGTCAGAGAGATCCTGCGCATGGCGCAGCACCCTGTTTCGTTGGAAAAGCCGATCGGGGAGGAGGAGGAGTCGGAGCTCGGCGACTTCGTCCAGGACGAGCAGGCCGAGTCACCCGACGAGCAGGCCTCGCTCTCGCTCCGCCGCGAGGACATCGAGCGCGCGCTCGACTCGCTTCCCGACCGCGAGCGCAAGGTGATCGAGCTCCGCTTCGGACTGAACGGCGGTCAGCCGTGCACGCTCGAAGAGGTCGGACGCGCCTTCGGCGTCACGCGCGAGCGGATCCGCCAGATCGAGAACAACACGCTGAAGAAGCTCGAGTCGCTACCCGAGGCCCAGGGCCTCAAGGATTGTGTCTAGGCGGAGTTGTTTGCGCCCTGGCATTGCGGCTGCAAGTGGCTCGTGGAGCTGGATCCGAGGAGGCGAAGACGCGCGCGTCCGACCTGGCTGACGATCTGTTGAGTCACGTACGTCAGACATCGCAGGCGTCGAGTCGGTCCGACTCGCCTTGACGCCGCACTTCAGAAACAGGTCGGGCCGCGGCTCGTAGTCGATTCTGTGGATGATGAACCTGGCGTGATTTCGCCCCCCTTGCAGCACCTGCGCGAGGAAACCTTCGACGGGTCGGCACCGACCGTCGAGGGCAGCGTCAGACCATCGGCCGAGGCGTAACCGGTTGATGTAGATGATCGTTGTATTTCTGTGATGCGGAGAGGTGTTGCTGGCGGGTGGCCGGTTCGAGCTGAGATGATCGAGCAGACTGCGGTGTCCGAGGAGACCGCGGCGACGATCGAGACGCGGCCTGCGGGACCGCCGCCGGGGCCGCCGGTCGAGCCTCCGCCGGACCGCGACTTATGGCCATGGCTGCTGGTGTTGCTCGTGCTGGTGCTGGGTGGGCTTGCTGCTGGGTATCTCGCGAGCCGTGACGACAACGGCAGCCAGCCTGCGCCCACGACGCAAACGGTCGCACAGGCGGCGCCTCGGGCGGCCAGGCGCCAGCGGCCAGCTGTCACGCCTCGCGTGGCTGTCCCGCGGCTCGTTGGTCTGACTGCGCCCGCTGCGGTGAAGCGGTTGCAGCAGCTCGGTCTAACTGCGACCACCCATGACGTTTTCTCGAGCAAGCCTCGCAGTCAGGTTGTCGCTCAATCGCCGATGGCATCGCGGGAGCTCGCGAGCGGCGCGACGGTGGCATTGACCGTGTCGAAGGGACCGAAGGCCGCTCCGGTTGCGGACGTCGTTGGTCAGACGGTGGCGGATGCGATCAGCACGCTGCGCGTGGAAGGCTTCAGGAGCCGGATCGCGCGAGTTCCGAGCAGCGAACCCGCCGGCCAGGTCGTGGCGCAGCACCCGAAACCAGGCGCGAACGCTCCGTCCACCGTTGTTGTTCGGCTCAACGTCTCCGACGGCAAGACGCCTGCTCCGACAACGAGCGCCGGGACCGCACCACGACCCACTACAACGCGAGCAGGGACGGCGGCGCCCTCGCCCTCTGCCAGTGCCAACGGGCTCGTGCAGGTGCCGGATCTGGAGGGGAAGAAGCTAATCGAGGCGCGCCAGCTGCTCCGCAGGATCGGGTTGGTGATCGAGATCCGGCGGGTGCCCAACGCGCAGTCTCTCGGGACGGTCGTTGCCCAGGCGAAGAAACCGTCCACGCGCCTCAAGCGCGGCTCGCACCTATTGGTCACGGTGTCCACCGGCCCCGCGCAATCCAGCTCCTCCTCGGCGAGTGAGTCGAGTAACGCCGGCGAAGGGCTGATTGCAGTGCCCGATGTAACCGGGCAATACGAGACGACTGCGACACAGGATCTTCAAAGTGCTGGGCTGACTGTTCGAGTTGTCGATCGTGACGCCCAGGATGCCTCCGAGGATGGAATCGTGGTTGAGCAGGCTCCGGCGGCTAACGAGTCGGTACAGACTGATTCGACTGTCACGATCTACGTCGGCCGCTACGCCGGGCCGGCCACCGGCTAAGGCCCACGCGTACGCAGATGCTCTCAGGTACTCCGAATTGCCGCAGTTCGGGACACGCTCGGGGCACAGTGAGCGCTGCCTGGCGCAAAGACGCGGAGGGGGAGTCGCAGCACGTGCTGTCCTTGTTTCCCGGCAGTCCCCGCGGGAACGTTCGCCGGATGAGTAGAAGCGCGGTCCAGCGGGCGAAGAACGAATCGACCTTCCGGCGAGCAAACGAGGATCTCGAACAGAAGGCTCAGGCATGGTCGTTCGGTGAGCAACCCACCCCGTACCTCTGCGAGTGCGAAGACCTCCGCTGCACGGACGTGGTGATGCTCGCCCGCCCAGATTACGAGGCGGTTCGCAGTGATCCCAGGCGGTTCTTTATCGTCCCTGGCCATGACGCGCCCGAAGACCGAGTGGTTGACGAGTACGACAAATTCCACGTCGTTGAAAAAACCGGCGAAGAGGGGCGGCTCGTGGAAGAACAGGATCCACGAAGCTAGAGCGTTCTGCGGGAGTGGAGAGTGACGGACGAGCGTGAGCGGCGCATAGGACTAAACGAAGCACTCTTTCGCCAGGTCAACGAAGCCGTCAGCGATATCAGCGGTGACTCCGAGGCTCCAGACTTCGAGATTGTCTGCGAATGCGGAGATCTGGGATGCTCCGAGCGGATCCATATCACCGACGCGGCGTACACA